>CAMEJC010000016.1 GCA_945919295.1 uncultured Mycoplasmatota bacterium | reverse complement strand
ATATTTCATTATAGCATTAATATAATTATATGTAAATTAAAGTTTATAATTATTTTATTTTTTGACATTTTTTGACTATTAGTTAGGTTGATTTTTTATATATTATGATGTATAATTTTAGTAGAAAGGAATATTTATGAAAACAAAACTAACGAAAGCTTTACCTAATATTATAACGATATCTAGGATAGTTGCATTAATTCTTGGATTTATTTTCTTTATGAGAGATAACTTTTTAATATCCATAATATTTTATATTTATGGTGCCGTTTCTGATGCTTTTGATGGATATTTTGCTAGAAAATTCGATGCATATTCTAAGCTCGGTCAGTATTTAGATGGCATTAGTGATAAACTATATTTACTGTCCATAATAATAATATCAATAATACACAAAAATTATTTAATAATAATACCTCTTGTATTAGAAGTGATAATATCAATAATCAATTATCAAATTATCAAAGTAAGAAAAAGAGTATACACCGAAAGAATAGGTAAAATTAAAATGAATGTAGAAATAGTTACGATGCTAATAGCCCTTTTATCCATTAAATACCATGCACTATATTATATTTTTGTTGTACTTCTAATATTAACTGTATATTTTCAAGTTCAATGTATAATTGCTTATATAAATCAAAAAAATAATAAAAGTAAAGAGGTAGTTGTAAATTTTAAAGGAAAGAAAATAACCGAAAGAATAAAACTGTTGTTAGAAGAATTTTTTCATTATTTAATACATCCCATAAAAATAATAAAGTAGGAGGAAAATATGATAGATATAAATTTAATAAGAAATAATAAAGAATTAGTTAAAGAAAATATTAAAAAGAAATTTCAAGATAATAAATTACCATTAGTAGATGAAATAATATCGTTAGATGAAAAAGTAAGAACACTAAAAATAGAAGGAGATAACTTAAGACAAGAAAGAAATACTATAAGTAGTGAAATAGGCTTTCTGATGCGTGAAAAAAAGATTGATGAAGCTAATAGTAAGAAAAATCATGTTATTGAAATCAATAACAAACTAGAAAGTATTGAAAAAGAGGAAAATGAATTATCGGAACAATTAAAAAGCAAAATGATGAGAGTACCAAACATAATAGATTCTTCTGTTCCTATTGGAAAAGATGATAGCGAGAATGTCGAGGTAGAAAAATTTGGAGAGCCAATAGTACCAGATTATGAAATACCATATCATGCTGATATCATGTTAAAGGTTGGAGGGCTAGATAAAGATTCTTCTGGAAGAACTAGTGGTAATGGATTTTATTACCTAATGGGAGATATAGCCAGATTATCTACTGCTATGTTATCTTATGCCAGAGATTATATGATAAATAAAGGTTTTATTTATTGTATACCACCATTTATGATTAGAAGTGATGTTGTAAGTGGAGTAATGTCTTTTGAAGAAATGGATGCCATGATGTATAAAATAGAAGGTGAAGATTTATATTTAATTGGCACTAGTGAACACTCTATGATTGGTAAATTTAAAGGTCAAATTCTAAAAGAAAATAATCTACCTATAACAATGACATCATATTCACCATGTTTTCGTAAAGAAGTAGGAGCTCACGGTATTGAAGAAAGAGGAATATATCGTGTTCATCAATTTGAAAAACAAGAAATGATCGTTCTATGTAAACCAGAAGAGAGTATGGACTGGTATAATAAAATGTGGAAATATACTGTTGAAATATTTAGAAATATGAATATTCCAGTAAGACAGTTAGAATGTTGTTCAGGAGATTTAGCAGATTTAAAAGTAAAATCTTGTGATATTGAAGCATGGAGCCCTAGACAACAAAAGTACTTTGAAGTAGGATCATGCAGTACTCTAGGAGATGCACAAGCAAGAAGACTAGGTATCAGAGTAAAAGGAGAAAATGGTAACTACTATCCACATACGTTAAATAATACTGTTTTAGCTAATACAAGAGCACTAATAGCATTAATTGAAAACAATTATCAAGAAGATGGAAGTATAATCGTACCAGAAGTACTAAGACCATATATGGGTGGAAAAGAAATAATTAAATAAATAAACACTATTACATAAATAGTGCTTTTTATTTTAGTCAATGATATAATTAATAAGAGAGGAGATTGATATATGAATAATTTTATAAATAAACTAACTAAATTTATGTATGGGAGATACGGTGTCGATGATTTATATTACTTTTTATTAATTATCTGTTTAATAATTATTATATTAAATATATTTATTAAAAGTAGTATATTAACATTAATTGAATTTATTATCTTAATATTAGCAACATTTCGTTATTTATCTAAAAATATAAATAAAAGAAAAAAAGAAAATAAAAGATATTTATATATAAAAGATAAAATAATTAATTATTTTAAATATCAAAAAAGAAAATATAATGATCGTAATACTCATATGTATAAAAAATGCCCTAAATGTAAACAAAAAATTAGACTTCCTTTAAAGAAAGGAAAACACACTGTCAAATGTCCTAATTGCTCCCATAAATTCGAAGTAAAATGTTCTAAAGATGAAAAAGTAAAAGTTGAAATAATAAAATAGTTCAAAGTACTTGAAAAAAAAACGAAATTATAGTATTATTTATATAGTATGGAGAGTGCGATATATGAAAGAAAAAATAAATAAATTTATCCATAGTAAAAATTTTATTATTATATTAATATTACTCTTAATAAGTTTAGTCGGAATAGTAGGAACATACGCTTGGTTTACATGGAGTAGTACTGAAAATACTTCTCTTACTTTAACAATAGGTAAATTAGCGGATGTTACTTTTGATAATGGAAATGATATAAATATAACTAATTTAGCTCCAGTATTCAATTACACTGATGGAGAAAAAACAACTTTTAGTATCAATAATAAAGATACTACCGGAGCTACAATTTCTTATTCAGTAAAATTAAATATAACAACAATAGCTTATGAATTAGTAAGCTCTAGTTTAAAATATAAATTAATGAGTAATGGAGCAGAAATAGGTAGTGGAGATTTTTCTTCAGCATCATCTGGGGATACCCTTACTATTGGCAGGGGTGCTCTTTCTTCAGGAATTACTGATTTCGATTTTTATATCTATATTGATGGAAATATCGAAAACGATCCTAATATGATGAATAAAACTTTAATTGGTACTATCACTGTAGATGTGTATGAGGGAGCTCCAGCATTGACAACACTTGCCAATTTAGGTCTTTCAGTAGATACCACACATACACCAGACTTTACGACAGTAAGTGGAAATAATGGAGTTAAAGTTGATGATAGTTCTGGGGATACTTTGGCTACTAATGTCGGCGACGGAACAAATGGTATATACGAAGCAGAAGATGATTTAGGAACAAGTTATTACTTTAGAGGGGCAGTAGAAAATAACTATGTATATTTTGCCAAGAATTGGTGGCAAATAGTTAGAATAAATGGCGATGGAACAATTAGAATGGTAACAGCAGATATTATAGGATATTCACCATTTAATAATAGTTATAATGATAATGCTTATGTTGGATATATGTATGGAACTGCAGGATCATCTACTTATGAAAAGACTCATGCTAATACTAATAATAGTACGATAAAAACATATATTGACGCTTGGTATCAAGATAATTTAAGTAGTTATAGTTCATATATAGCAGACGCAATCTATTGTAATGATCGAAGTGTAGTAACAGTTAACGATATTGGAGGATTAACTTTAATAGGAAACGGAGCGGGCATGGAAGAAAGTGCCTATGCAAGTTTTAATAGAACTTATGTAGACCATAGTCCAAGTTTAAAATGCTCTAATAAAAATGATAGATTTACAGTAAGTAGTAGTTTAGGAAATGAAGCACTAACTTATCCAATTGGACTACTTACTAGTGATGAAGTAGTAATGGGTGGAGGAGTAGGAGTTGACCTACCTACTATGACTTATATAGAAAATGAAAATTATTATTTATATAAAAATAACATTTATTGGACGATGACTCCATTTGATTTCGCGGGCGGTTATGCTCGTGTAGATATTGTCTATCGTGATGGTGGCTTGAGCTACAGCCGTGTTAGCCTCGACTACGGCGTCCGTCCGGTAGTTTCTCTTAAATCTGACGCAATAACTGGAGGAAGTGGAACTAAAGAAAAGCCATTTTATGTGAATGAGGTTCCATCTGGTAGTTATGTTCCAGGAGATGCTACAGCATCACCAGAATAGTATCTAGTAATACTCGCGGGAAACCCTTTTCCCGCGATGAAAAATAAAATTGGTATATATAGATTTATATATATAGGAATATGCTATATTTGTTGTTAGATAAAACAGTATAATATATTAAATATTTAAATAATAAAAGAAAGAAAAGAGGTAAAAGATTATGAATGAACAAGAAATGATTCAAAGACAAAAAATTGAAAAGAGAGAGAAAGTAGATAGAGTAATAGCTTATATTCTAATAGTTATCTTACTAGGAGCAATAGCATTTGTACTATATGCTAAATTTGTTATGAAAGCAGATAATAATAAACAACCAGAAGAGTATACTCCTAATTATATTGCTTTAACTGATATATCTAGTTCATTAAATAGTTCTGCTTTGGCAAGTAAATATAGTGCTGATGGAGCAAACTTTAGTTCTAGTATTTCAAATAACGCCATTGTCGTATCTTATGTTAAAGATACTACTAATTTAAATTTAAATATTCCACTTGTAAATAATGAATTAGAGGTAGTAATAGATAGTACAAATAGTGAAATTATTACTGATATATATAAAGAAATATCAACTATTATCTGTATTTTTTATGGTAATGATGAAACCAGTTGTAGAACTACTATCGATACAGTAAATGCTGATAATCCAATAGAGGGTATAAGATTTGTAAACAATGATGATACTAATACTGTGTATATTGATATTATGAAAGGAATACCAGTTCAGAGTATAACTAATTCTAATACTGAAAGTGGACTATTATATACTGAAGTAACTACTGTAGATTTATCTCTAACTAATTATAAATTAAATATTTCTAATACAGAAATTAGTAATATTAATGTTACCACTAGTGATACTGATATAAAATTTAGTGGTAATATTAATGGAACATCTGGAGAAGAAGGTTTGTCAGTAGTAGTTAAATTATTTGATGAAATGGCTAATACCCTTGGAGAAAATAAATATGAATATACTTTAGAAAATCCACTAAATGGAGAAGGAACTTTTGAGGTATCATTTATTCTTAGTGATACATTGAAGTTAGAAAATATTAAGAAATATAGTATTGATGTAGTAAGATAAGGAGAATATATGAGTACACATATTGAAAGTAAAAGTGAAGATATCGCTAGTACTGTTCTTATGCCGGGGGATCCTAAAAGATGCGAGTATATCGCTAAAAAATTCTTAGCAAATTCTCGTCTTGTTAATAACGTCAGAGGCATGACAGCTTACACCGGTTATTATAAAAGTAAAAAAATTACTGTTTTTCCTTCAGGTATGGGATGCCCTAGTATGGGTATATATTCTTATGAATTATTTAAAGAATATAATGTTAATAATATCATCAGAATAGGTACAATGGGTAGTTATACTAATTTACAGTTAAAAGACATTGTTTTAGTAGAGTCTTCCTTTACCAATTCTAATTATGGTAAATTTTTATGTAATTATCCCAATATAAATATTGAAGCAAGTATTGATTTAAATAATATAATAGAAAAAACTGCCACTGAACTTAATATAAAAATAAATAAAGGAAATATCTATTCATCAGATGTATTTTATGAACAAAATAATGATTATAAAGATAAGGTATCTAAATACTCTGTCCTAGGTGTAGAAATGGAGTCTTTTGCTTTATTTACTAATGCTAAATTATTAGGAAAAAGAGCTTCTACTTTACTTATGGTAAGTGATAGTTTTAATTTTTCAGATAAATTATCGTCTTTAGAAAGAGAACAAGGACTTGATAATTTAATTATTTTAGCACTTGAGACAAGTTTAAAATTATAAAACAAGTGCATACTATAGGGGAGAGGTGATAAAATATGAATTTAGAAACAATAAATATGGGTTCTTATAACTTACATTTAATCAAAACAAAAAAATTTAAAACAATTACTATAGATGTAGATTTTTATCGAGAAATCAAAAAAGAAGAAATAACTAAAAGAAACTTATTAAAAATGTTATTAATTGATTCCAGTAAAAATTATAAAACAGAGCGAGAATTAATAATTGAAAGTGAAGAATTATATGATATTAAAGTATCATCTTCCATATCTAGAATAGGTAATTTTAGTAATTTATCCTTTCAGACTAAATTTTTAAATGAAAAATTTACTGAAGAGGGTATGAATAAAGAATCTATCATCTTTTTTCTTGACTTGATTTTTAATCCTTATATAAAAGATAATTCCTTTGTAAATATTGAAATACAAAAAAATAAATTAAGACAAGAAATATTAAGTATTAAAGATAATAAAGTAAAATATTCGATATTTAAACTCATGGAAAAAATGAAAGGGAAACCATATTCTTATAATAGCTTTGGGAGTATTGAAGATTTAGATGAAATAACTGGCAAGACACTATATGAATATTATCAAAAAGTATTAAAAGAAGATCAAATCGATATCTTTGTATTAGGAGATTTTGATTCTTTAGAAATAAAAGAAATATTTAAAGAATATTTTAAAATAACTACTTTTAAAAAAGAAAACAAGAATATTCTTGTCCCAGAATTAAATCCTCGAAAGAGATTAGTAAGATATCGTGAATATGACAATGTAAATCAAGCTCAACTAATAGCTTTATGTAATTTAAATAATCTTAATGATTATGAAAGAAAATATGTTATAAAATTATATAATGAACTATTAGGAGGATCATCAAATTCTATTTTATTCAAAACAGTTAGGGAAAAGAATAGTTACTGTTACTACATAAATTCTTCAGTAAAAGCATATGATAATATTTTAATAATATATTCAGGTGTTGAAGATAAAAATATTGACAAATGTATTAAATTAATAAAAAAGAGTCTTAAAGATATACGAGATGGAAAAATTAAAGATGAAGACATTGAATCTTCTAAAAACACTATTATTTCTAGTATCAAATCTGTTTCAGATAATCCAATAGGAATAATAAATACATACTTCTCTAAAGTGCTAGTAGGTACTGATAATGAAGAAGAAAGAATTGAAAAATTTAGTAAAATTACTAAAGAAGATATAATTAAAGTAAGTAAAAAAGTTAGTCTTCATACTATTCTAACTTTAGAAAAAAAGGAGGAAGAAAATGAAGAAAATTAAGTTAAAAGATATTGATGAATTTGTCTACTACGAAAAATTAGATAATGGTTTAGAAGTATATCTTTATTCAAAAGATACTGTTCATAGTAGTTATGTAACTTTTACCACTAAATATGGTTCTGTATACAATGAATTTATTCCTATTGGTGAAGATAAAATGAAAACTTTTCCTAAAGGAATAGCTCATTTTCTTGAACACAAAGTTTTTGTTCAAAAAGAAGATCCTCAGCCAATGGAATTTTTTGCCGAATCTGGTTCAAATTGTAATGCCTATACAACCTTTAGAAATACAACATATTTATTTTATGCTACCAAATCTTTAAAAGAAAACATTAATTACTTACTTGACTATGTCCAAAATATTTATTTAACTGATGAATCAGTTGAAAGTGAAAAAGGAATTATATCAGAAGAAATTCATATGTATGAAGATCGACCAAATGATATATTAAATGAAAAGATAAGATTAAACACCTTACATAATAATCCTTATCGAGATAGTATTATTGGAACAGTCAGTGATATTGAAAAAATTACCAAAGAAGATTTAGAGACCTGCTATCATACGTTCTATCATCCATCTAATATGTTTATCGTTGTAACGGGAAATTTTAATCCAGAAGAAATAATGAAAGTAATTACAGATAATCAAAGTAAAAAACAATTTAAAAGTATGGATAAAATAAAGATCAAACAATTTAAAGAAGAAGATAAAGTTGTCAAAGAAAAAGAAGTAATTAAAGTATCTACCAATATACCAAAAGTAGCTTATACTTTAAAAATACCTCTAAAAGATATTAATATATCACGAAGAAAATTACATCTCTATATGTATATATTGTTTACTACCTTATTTGATGAAACCAGTATTTTTGATGAAGAATTAAAAAAAGATGGTATTATCAATAATACTACATATGTAAGCCTTTTAAATTGTAATACACACTTATTAATATCATTGATTAATGAAACTACAAAATATGAAGAATTTCTAGATAAAGTAAAAGAAAGATTAGAAAACTTAGAAGTTCAAGAAAGCGATTTTAATAGAAAGAAAAAAGTTCTAGTTAGTAATGAAATATTTGCCTTTGAATCGGTAGAAATGGTCAATGATATTATCATTGATAATATCATTTATGATAATAAACTTGAGGATAATCCTATCGAAGTAATTGAAAACTTAAATATTGATGAATTAAGAGAATTAATTAAAAAATTAAATATCGAAAATACTTCAACTGTTATTGTCAAAAAATAATAAAATATAATCATACATTAAAAGTGTAAATAATAAAAAAATAGATTTTCAAAAAGATAAATTTGTGCTATTATTATAATAGGGAAGGAATAAAATATGAAGAAAATATTTTCAAATTTAGATAGACCTCTATTAATAATTACAATTATCTTTTTTATTTTTGGATTAATAATGATCTTAAGTGCTTCATCCATGGAATCCTTTATGAGATACAATTATAGTCCGTATCATTACTTCTTTAGACAATTAATTTTCTTAATTATAGGACTATTTGCTTTTTTATTCATAATAATATTTCCTATTAAAAACTATAAAAAATTAGATAAGTTTCTATTGTTTATAACAATTTGTTCATTAGTAGGGCTTTTAGTATATGGATATACTGCTAATAACGCTGTTAGCTGGTATAAAATTGGCCCACTGACTATTCAACCATCTGAATTTGCAAAAATAGTAGTAATTATTTATTTAGCAGTATACTATGAGAAAAATAAAAAGAATTTAGATAATCAGTGGACTATAATTAAACCTATTCTATTCATTATTATAATAGTCGTATTAGTCGCTATTCAACCGGATATGGGAACTGCTGCTATCATAATGCTTATTGCACTAATTGTTTTTTATGGTGTACCAATAGATAAAAAATATCGTAATATATTTAATAAAATATTTTTAGGTGGAATATTCATTGTAGCATTAGTATTAATAACTACTGGTGGTAAATTCCTTCAGAGCTATCAACTTGAAAGATTTAATTTTATCGATCCCTGTGAAAGATATCAAGAAGATTCTGGTTATCAATTATGCAATAGCTTTATCGCTTTTAAAAATGGAGGTTTAAAAGGACAAGGACTTGGCTCATCGACTCAAAAATACTTGTACTTACCCGAATCATACACAGACTTTATCTTTCCAATAATAGTGGAAGAATGGGGGTTAATAGTAGGAATAATTATTTTAATAGCATATATTTTTGTATTATTTCGAATAATAAAAATAGCAAGAAAATCTACCAATCTTCGAAATGCCCTAATTAGTTATGGTGTTTTTGCCTATTTACTAACTCATATTATGATAAATTTGATGGGAGTAATGGGAATAATTCCTCTTACTGGAGTACCACTTCCATTCCTATCGTATGGTGGTAGCTATGCCATTTGTTTAATGATAGCTTTAGGTCTAGTTCAGAGAGTTGCTATCGAAACAAATCATCAAAAAAATAGACAAATATAGAGAAATTATAAAGAAAATATATACATTTTCTTTATTTTTTGTTATAATTAAATTGTATCATTTTAGGGAGAGTCGATATCGTGAAAAAAATATATACCGCTATTGATATTGGATCTGATACAATTAAGTTTGTCGTAGGAGAATATTACAAAGATAAAGTTAACATTTTAGCATCCCACGAAGAAAAAGCAAAAGGAATAAGAAAAGGTTTAATTGTGGATCCCAACTTAGCTATTAATTCAATAAAAGATGGCATTAAAGAATTAAATAATTCACTTGGAATAAATATTAAAAAAGTAATAGTAAATATTCCAGATTATAACGCTAAGTTTATGTTTGTAACTGGTGAAGTTGATATAATTGATGAAGACGAACTGATTACTACTGATGATGTGAATAAAGTAATAAAAACATGTGTTTATGCAAAATTAGCTCAAGAATATGAACTTATAACAGTAGTTCCACTGACATTTTTAATAGATGATAGTCCAGAAAAAGAGCCCGTTGGCAAAACTGGTAAAAAATTAGGAATAAAGGGCATTAGCATAAGTGCTCCTAAAAAAAACATTTATTCCGTCTTATCAGTTATTGAAGGAGCAGGATTAGAAGTAGTTGATATTACCATATCAGGACTTGGTGATTACTTTGAAGTAAGAAATAATACTTTAGATAAAAAGGTTGGTGCTATCATTAATTTAGGTCATGAAACTACTAATGTTTCAGTATATAATAAAGGAAAACTTATGAATACCGAAACCATTCAACTTGGTGGAACAAACATTGATAAAGATTTGGCCTATATGTTTAATATAAATATCTTTGATGCTAGAACAATTAAAGAAAAATTTGCATCTTCTCATAAAAGGTTTATTGCTTTAAATGATGTCTATGAAGTTAAAAATACTGCTGGTGAAATAATTAAATTAAATCAAATCGAAGTAACTGAAATTGTTATGGATCGATTAGCGGAAATTCTAGAGTTAGCAAGGAAACAAATATTACTATTGACAAAACAAAATATTTCTTATATAGTAATAACAGGAGGATTAACCGAAATAAGAGCCTTTAAAAATTTAGTCTATGAAATTTTAGGAAAAGATGTTATAATATTTAATGAAGATACTCTCGGTATCAGAGATAATAAATATATTACATCCATTGGTATGATAAAATATTTTATCGACAAGATGGAAACAAGAGGAAGAGAGTATACTATGATCGAAAAGGAAGAAGAGGACCTACTTATAAATCCAAATAACAAGAATAAAAAGGACAAAATAGCAATTTCCAAATTATTTGGAAACTTTATTGGTACTAAGGAGGATTAAAAATGAATAATATGTTTGGTTTAGAAATGGATCAATTAGCAAAAATTAAAGTAATTGGAGTAGGAGGCGGAGGTTGTAATGCCGTCAATAGAATGATTGAATCTGGTTTAAAGGGCGTCGAATTTATTGTTGCTAATACAGATCTTCAAGTTTTAAATAATTCTCTAGCTCCAATTAAATTACAAATTGGAAGAGAATTAACTGATGGTTTAGGTGCTGGTGCCAATCCTGAAATAGGAAGAGAAGCAGCTCTTGAATCAAAAGCTGAAATTGAAGAAGCTATAAAAGGCGCTGATATGGTATTTATAACTTGCGGTATGGGTGGTGGAACTGGAACCGGTGCTGCTCCAGTAATTGCTGAAATATCACAAGATTTAGGTGCCCTAACAGTTGGTATCGTTACTAAACCATTTAGTTTTGAAGGAAAGAAAAGGATGAGTCAAGCAATTGCTGGCTTAGATGAAGTAAAAAAACATGTTGACACTCTAATTGTTATACCAAATGACCGTTTAAGAGAACTTATTGATAAATCTACACCGATGCTTGAAGCATTTAGAGAAGTAGATAATGTTCTTCACAGAGGTGTTCAATCAATATCAGATTTAATTGCTGTATCAGGACTAGTTAACCTAGATTTTGCAGATGTTAAAACTGTTATGAAAGATCGCGGTAATGCTCTAATTGGTATTGGTGTTGGTTCTGGAGAAAATAGGGCAGTTGAAGCTGCAAAACAGGCCGTGTCTTCGCCACTCTTAGAAACATCAATCAATGGAGCAACCGATGCTATCATAAATGTAACAGGAGGTGCTTCACTTACTTTATTTGAAGTAGAAGAAGCCGCTGAAGTAATAAGAACAGCCGCTAACACAGATATCAATACTATTTTTGGAGCAGTAATTAATGAAAATTTAAATGATGAAGTTATAGTAACCGTAATAGCAACTGGTTTTGAAAATCAAAGTGAACCATTGTACCACAGTTTTAACTCTACTAAGAGAGAAGATATTTTTAGAGAAGGAACTGATGATATTGATAATGATTTAGATATTCCTCCATTCTTAAGAGATCGTGATTTTTAAAAAGACAAGTATTTGTCTTTTTTTACTGTCATTTTTTAAAATTATTTTTAATTATTTCTATCAGGCAATATTAACTAACTGTAAACTTTATAGACAATTTAATTATATATGTTATAATTATGCTAGGAGTGGTAATAAAATGTTAGAACTAGAAAGTATCGAAGGTATAGGGCCTAAAACCAAGGAATTAATAAATAAACTTGGAATAACAACGGGTGAAGAATTACTAAATTATTATCCTTACCGCTATGATATTATTAAAAGAAGCGATATGACTAATATCGAAGACGGCGATAAAATCATAATTGATGGTATTATTGAAGGTCAACCGACGATTATCTATATAAGTAAAAGCTTAAAGAAAATAATATTTAGAATAAGTACAAAATCTTCTATATTAAACGTAACCATTTATAACAAAACTTACATATATCAAGATTTAAAATGTGGAAAAGAAGTAACGATAATTGGTAAATATAATAAAATAAAAAATACAATTGTTGCATCTGATGTCCGTTTTGGGTTACTTCCGCTCACAGTTAAAATAGAACCAGTTTATAGTACAATAAATGGTCTTTCTATTAAACAAATATCAAAATTTATATCATCTGTTTTATATTGTGAAGATTATGAAGTAAATAACTTTATTCCTAAATATTTAGAAGAAAAATATAATTTTATTTCTAAGAAAGAAGCTATATATAATATTCATATTCCAACCGATATATTAACTTTAAAGAAAGCAAGACAGAGAATAAAGTATGAAGAATTATTTATGTATGTATTAAAAATTAATTATCTAAAATCTAAAATTGAAAATGACAAAAAAGCAATATCTAGAACTTTAGATAGAGATAAAATAAATAAATTTATATTATCTCTGCCATTTCATTTAACACTTGATCAAGCAAAAGCCGTAAGTGATATTTTAGATGATTTAGAAAAACCAAAAAGAATGAACAGACTTCTTCAAGGCGATGTTGGCTCTGGAAAGACAATCGTAGCTTTTATTGCCATATATGCAAATTATTTAGCCAATTACCAATCTGCTTTAATGGCTCCAACAGAAATACTTGCCAATCAACATTATGAAGAAGCTAAAAAAATCTTTAGTAATTATAAATTAAATATAGCACTTTTAACCTCTAGTACAAGTACAAAAGAAAAAAAAGAGATATATGAAAACTTAAATAATGGAAAAATAAATTTAATAATTGGAACGCAAGCCTTAATTCAAGAAAAAGTCGTTTATAAAAAATTAGGTCTTGTTATTACTGATGAACAGCACCGCTTTGGAGTAAATCAAAGGGACGCATTTAAAAATAAAGGAATATCTCCTGATGTATTATCGATGAGTGCAACACCAATACCAAGAACATATGCTCTAACAATTTATGGTGATACTGATATTTCTTCAATTAAAAGTAAACCCCCTGGAAGAAAAGAAGTAATAACAATTTTCAAGAAAGAAAAAGATATTACTGAAGTTCTAGAAATGATGAAAGAAGAATTAGATAAAAAACATCAGATATATGTTGTTGCTCCAATGATTGAAGATGATGAAAATGATAAAAAAGAGACTGTCAAAGATCTAGAAGAAAAAATGAACAAGGCCTTTGGTAAAATAGCTAAGATTGGAGTAGTTCATGGTAAATTAGATTCAAAAGAAAAAAACAAAGTAATGAGTGATTTTGAAAAAAACAGAATAAATATTTTAATATCTACTACTGTTATTGAAGTTGGAGTAAATGTTCCAAATGCTTCCATGATAGTTATCTTTAATGCCAATATGTTTGGGTTATCTACTCTTCATCAACTTCGTGGTCGAGTAGGAAGAAATAATATCCAAAGTTACTGTATATTAATAGCTAAAGAATCCCAAGAAAGATTAAGATTACTTGAGAAGACAAACGATGGTTTTGAAATAAGTGAATATGATTTTCAAACACGAGGTGAAGGAGATTTATTTGGAGTAAGACAAAGCGGAGCCTTAGGATTCAAAATGGCTAATATTAAGAAAGATTTTAAAATGCTTTTAAAAGCAAAAGAAGATGCAGATGAATTTATAAATATTCTCTTTACATTTAATACAAATCCTGAATTTTCACCAATAATTGAAGAATTACAAAAAATCGATAATCTAGATTAAACTTTACATTTCTAAAAAAAATATGTAAATATTGTCAAAATCTATTGCATTTTAATTAAAAATGTATTATGATTAATATGTCATAAAAAATATGACCACACTCTACGATCTCATGTAGGTGTGATAACCAAAACCCCCTGAAGACTAGCCGAGAGGCTAGTCATTTTTTAAAATAAGTGGTATAATTATATTAATAGGAGTGATATTAAATGAAAAATAAATTTAATTTAACAAGAGAGCAAAATGTATTCGTTGCCAAAAGGAATATCGTAGATTATATTTGGAAAAGTGCTAATTTAGAGGGTATTGGCGTAACATATCCTGAAACACAAGCTATTTATGATGGTGGTATTGTTAATGGATTAACGGTTGATAAAATTATTGCTATTAACAATTTAAAATATTCTTGGCAATTTATACTTGAAAATGAAGGAATAGATTATGATTTTAAATCATTATGTCATTTACATAAATCAACTTGTGACAAATTAGTATTAGATCAAAATTTAGGAAGATTAAGAACAACACCTGTAAATATTGGTGGAACATCATGGAAACCACAATTTCCAATTGAAAGTCAGATAAAAGAAGAATTAGAAAATTTACTTAATCAACCAGAAAAAACTAAAACTGAAATTGCAATAGAAATTATGCTATGGATTATGAGAAGACAAATGTTTATAGATGGTAATAAAAGAGTTGCTATGTTATTTGCTAATAAAATTATGATAGATAATGGTTGTGGAATTATAACTATAGCACAAGAAAATCAACCAACATTCTATGAAAAATTAATTAAATTCTATGAATCTGGAGATAATAAAGATTTAAAACAATGGATTTATAATACAAGTATTGATGGAATTGATTTATAACTAGAATAATTTAATCTTCAGGAGGTGTGAAAAATGATATATTTGAGAAATTTTACATTACTAGATGAAATTCAAGAACATAGTATTGTATTCTATGAAGAAAGAAGAAATATATTTAATAATTATTATCCACTTCATTTATTTTCATCAAAATCATTTAAAGAGATAAATTTTGATAAAATAACAATATTTTATGGTGGTAATGGTTCGGGTAAAACGACTCTTATAAATATGATTTCACAAAAATTAAATGCATCAAGGAAGTCGCCGATAGATAAAGGATCATATTTTGATTTGTATGTTGAGCATTGTGATTATGAAATGTCATATGAACAACCAATGGAAATAAAATTAATTACAAGTGATGATGTTTTCGATTATTTAATAGATGTTCGTTCTATTAATGCAAACGTTAATAGGCAAAAGGAACGATTAAGCAAAGAATATTTAGATTATAAATTTAATAGTAATGGTAACTCTTTTGATAATTATGATGAATTGAAAATGAGCTATGATACAAAAAGAAAATCAATGTCTAAATTTGTTAGAGAAAGATTAGGTAATAATAATATAATTGAATGGTCAAATGGTGAATCTGCGCTTATGTTTTGGGAAAGAGAGATAAAAGAAGATAGTATTTATATATTGGATGAACCTGAGAATAGTTTGTCTGCGGAAAATCAATTAAAGTTAAAAAAATTTATTGAAGATTCCACTAGATTTTATAATTGTCAATTTATAATATCAACACATTCACCATTTTTACTAAAATTAATGGATGCTAAAATTTATGATTTAGATGATATACCTGTTGTGACAAAAAAATGGACAGAACTATCTAATGTATTAGTATACTATGATTTTTTTAAACAATACGAAGAAGAATTTGATAAAAAATAAAATTCTTGTGATATAATATTTTCTGCAGTGGTGATTGGAATTATTTCCTACTTTAACGAGTCGTTAAGGGACTAATTTATTCAAAATGATTTAATAGTAATACTCCAATGAACTATTCTACATTTCATGTAGCCGCTTCGTTGCACTACGCTTTAAGTTCATCTCCATATTACAATATCATGAGCACTGCAATAATTGGGAGGTAGTAAAAATGTGGAAATACATAGGTAAAGAAGAATGTAATGAATTTTTGCTATCTCTCAAATTGTTTAATTGTCAAGATAAAAAGAAATACTTGGATACTCTTTATTCTGTTAGTAATAATGTAGAAAATAATTATAAAATATATAAAATAAAAAAGAAAAATGGAAAATATAGAACAATATATGAGCCAAATGCACTTTTAAAGCATATTCAAAGGCAAATATTAGTAAAAATCCTTGATAATAAAGCAATATCTAAATATGCAAAAGCATACCATAAAGGTATTAATTTAAAAGATAATGCTATTCCACATATAAACAAAGAATTAATTTTAAAATTAGATATTAAAGATTTTTTTGAAAATATATCTTTTATAGATGTATATAATTCTTGTTTTCCAATAGAATATTTTCCTAAATCAGTAGGAATGATATTAACTTATTTATGTACTTATGATGATCATCTAATACAAGGAGCTCCTACATCTGCATATATTTCAAACTTAGTAATGAAAGAGTTTGATGAAGTATTAGGATTATGGTGTGAAGAAAATAATATATCATATACAAGATATTCAGATGATTTGACATTTTCAGGAAAGTTTAATCCAAGAGAAGTTATAGTTAAAGTAAGAAAAATGTTATATAAGTTGGGATTAGAATTAAATAATAAAAAAATACACATCATACATAAATCATCTAGTCAAAATGTAACTGGAGTTATAGTTAACGAAAAAGTACAAGTTAATGCAAAATATCGTAAAGAAATAAGACAAGAAATATATTATATAAAAAAATTTGGATTAGAATCTCACTTAAAAAAAAGAAATATAAATATAGGAAAAGAAAAATATTTAAATATACTATATGGGAAAATATTATATGTTCTTCAAATAAATAGCGAAGATAACGAATTTAATAAATATAAGAAATGTATAAATGATTTTAAGAAGAAATTTTAGGTGGCAATTAGGTGGCAGTATTTTAAATTTTAAAAGTATATTTCGGTTTTAATCATTTTAAATCGGTATAAAGATATAAGTAAAATAAGGGAAATATATAATAAAAAGTATAAAATAACCACTAATAAAATTCCCCCTGAAGGAGCCGAAAGGCTCCACTTTTTTATTTATATTAAGTGGGGGCAATTCTATATATGTACTATCCAAAATAATAAAAATTGACACATAATTAAATAAATGATACAATATAATACTGTTAGGTGAGGCATATGGAGTTATATTCTTTTAATCAAGATAAAATATTAAATAATTATAATAAATTATTAGAATTGTATAATAATGCTACTTCTGAAGAAGAAAAAATAAAAATTTATAGTAATTTAAAAAGTTTAAGTAGATACATTATGCATAAAAAAAATCAAATTATAGAACCCAAAAATTATAAAGAAGAACTTAGTCAAAGAAGAAAGCAAATAATTAGTTCTGTTATTGAATTAGATTCACTGACTAGAGAACTTTGTTATTATTGGAGTAATAATTTATACCAAATAACTAGTTTTCATAATTCTTTTTTATCATCATTTAGGATTAATAAAGAAGAATACTTAAATAGAATACTCACTTTCATAAAAGAGAATTTTTCCGAAGATTTAAGTTTAGTTAAAAGGACTTTTGACGAAGGAAAAATACAAGTAAAGAAAAGTCTTATAATGCCTAAATCAGAGATGTATATTTTTGAAATGCTTAATGATTTTTATATCAATATAATTTTTAATAGTAAATTTAGTGTCAAAGAAGCTGCTGATACTATTCATGAATTTGGGCATGCTTCTGAATTTATAAATAGAAAATCTCCTGATGTAAAAGTAAATATTTTAGAAGAGACAGTATCAACTTTATATGAAGCAAAATATATTGAAGATTATTTTAAAAATGATATCGATTTAAGAAATCTTGAATTAATTCATCTATTCAAGACAGCAGGTCAAGTAAATTATTTAAATGCAGCCTTTAAATATGAACAAGATAAAGAAGTTATCTACAAAGAACATTTTAAAATAGTTCAAAGATTATATGCTCATATTATATCATTAACTTTACTAAATCAACAAAATTTCAGTAATAAAGTAAATTATTTAAAAAAGTATTCATCATCTTTTGAACCACTAGAACTACTTAAAAAAATAAATATTAGTGAAGATGATCTAATATATACCGCTAAAAATAGTAAAAAATTACTATTGACAAGAAAATAGGAAATATTAATATTAAAAGACTATAAATCATTTAAAAATAGTCTTTTTTTGTCTATTTATATCAATTCTAAAAATAATAAACCATAAGTATTATTAATTATAAGGAGGATCTTATGTATAATATAAATGGTTTAAATAATGAAGAAGTAAAAAATAATCGTAAAAAATATGGAAGTAATAATATAAGTGGCAAGAACAAAAATACTTTTTTTAGCCTGTTTATTGAGACACTAGGAGATCCCATAATCAAGATACTCCTAATAGCTTTAGCAATTAAAACAATTTTTCTTTTCCAAGATTTTGACTATTTTGAAACGATTGGTATTGTGTTAGCAGTTCTAGTAGCATCATTAATATCTGCAGTAAGTGAATATGGTTCCAACAAAGCATTTAAAAGAATGCAAGAAGAATCATCAAAAATAAACGTTAGAGTTAGAAGAAATAGTAATATTACAGAGGTACCAATAGACGAAATAGTAGTGTCTGATATCATTATTTTATCTAGTGGCGATCGAGTAGCGGCAGATGGCATCATTGTCAAAGGAAATTTATCAGTAGATGAATCATCACTAAATGGCGAAGCTAAAGAAGTATATAAAGAATTTACTAGTGATATAAATAATCCTCTCGAAAAAAATAAAGTTTATCGTGGAACAACTATCTATGATGGTAATGCAGAAGTATTAATAACTAAAGTAGGTATGAATACTCTCTATGGTAAAATGGCAAAAATATTAACTGAAGAAGAAGAATCATCACCACTAAAAATTCGTTTAAATAATCTAGCGAAAATAATAAGTAGAATTGGTTATGTTGCCGCTATATTAATAGCAATTGCCTATTTATTTTCTAAAATATTTATAACCAATAATTTCAATATAACTTTAATAAAGAGTACAATTACTTTTTCTATCTTTTTGTCATATTTACTCGAGGCTATGACACTAGCGGTATCCGTTCTTGTTATGTCTGTTCCTGAAGGATTACCAATGATGATAACATTGGTTTTATCTACTAATTCTAAGAAAATGTTAAAAGATAATGTTTTAGTTCGAAAAATGGTTGGAATTGAGACAGCAGGATCATTAAATATATTATTTACCGATAAAACAGGTACCATAACTAAAGGTAAAATGGAAGTAATATTTCTAATAGATGGTTCTCTGAATAAATATAATTCACTTGAAGAATTATCTATCAATTATAAAACAATAATAACTGATAGTTTAATTTATAATAATGAATCAGAATATAATCATGAAGGAAATAAAGTAATTGGAGGTAATATTACAGATAAAGCACTTTTAACCTTCGCAGGTCGAAAAAAAGAAGAATTTATTAAAATAAAAGATAGATTAATGTTTAATAGTAAAAATAAATATTCTGTTTCAATAATTGAAAAAGAACAAAAGAAAATTAAACTAATTAAAGGGGCACCTGATAGAATAATAAAATATTGCTCTGATTATATTGATCAAAACGGTAAGAAAAAGAATTTAGATAAAGATAAAATATTAAAGTATATAGACGATAAAACAAGTCATGGATTAAGAGCAATCGCTTTAGCTTTATCACTTAGTATTTATCCTACTGACAGTATCAGAAGAAGTACTTTAGTAGGAGTAATATTTATTAAAGATGATATAAGAAGTGAAGCCAAAGATGGAGTAAGTCTTATAACATCCGCTGGCGTTAATACCATAATGGTAACTGGCGATTCCAAAGCTACTGCATTGTCGATAGCTAAAGAAGTAGGAATAATAAATAGTGATAAAGATATTATTTTAACTTCGAGTGAATTAGAAAAGATGACCGATAATGAGGTTAAGACAATAATTCCTCATCTTAAAGTAATAGCGAGAGCTCTTCCAGAAGATAAGAAAAGATTGGTTATGCTATCAAAAGAATTAGGATTAGTTACCGGCATGACTGGTGATGGAGTAAATGATTCGATAGCTTTAAAAAAGGCTGATGTCTCTTTTGCTATGGGAAGTGGAACAGAAGTTGCCAAAGAAGCATCAGATATAGTTATTTTAGATGATAATATCATTTCCATATCCAAAGCTATATTATATGGAAGGACAATTTTTAAAAATATTAGAAAATTTATTATCTTTCAACTAACAGTTAATGTCGCCGCAGTTTCTCTTGCTTTAATTGGCCCATTTATTGGAGTACCATCACCAATTACAGTAATTCAAATGCTTTGGATAAATATGGTTATGGATACACTAGCGGGTCTTGCTTTTTCTTATGAAGTTCCAAGAATAGAATATATGAAAGAAAAACCTAAAAAGAAAGAAGAAAACATTATAAATAAATATATGTTAAATGAAATAATAACATCTGGATTATATACATTAATAATTTCCCTCCTTTTTCTAAAACTCCCTATTATTAAAGAACTGTTTCAAGATAATAATCATTTAATGACATCTTTCTTTAGTCTTTTCATCTTTTTAGCGGTCTTTAATGCTTTTAATGCTAGAACACATAGACTAAATATTTTTGCTCATCTAAAGGAGAATAAAGTTTTTATCACTATTATACTATTTATCATTATTGTTCAAATTTTAATGATCTATTTTGGAACGACTATCTTTCAAACAACACCAATAAGTTTAGAAGAATTTACAATCGTTTTCTTAATGTCATTTACTATAATTCCTCTTGACTTTATCAGAAAAATTATCTTAAAAAAGAATAAAGGAGACTTTGGAGTATAGTCTTGTTAATAATTAAAAAATATGATATATTATATACATAATATAAAGTAATAAAGGAGTTATATCATGAAACGAAAAGAAGCAATTTGTAATTTAGTTGAAGATTATTATAAAGAATACGACGTCTTACATTCAAAAAGCCTTGAAGTATTACAAAATAAAGTATTAGAAATGTTTTTAAATACTAATTTATCCATTGACGAAATAAATTTAAAATTACAAGAATTACTTTTCAAAAGAAAAAGCAATTTAGTTATGCAATCACAAAAGAAATCTAATAAGAAAAAAGGTTATCTTAATATATTTGTATTTTTAGAAATATGTAGCATTTTAATAATGATAATAACTATCTATATGTTAACTATTTAATCTTATGTAAAATGCGCTGAAAATAATATAGAACATAGTTCCAATATTAAAGACAAGAGGAAATAAAAAGATTTTCTTCTTGTCTTTAATTGCTTGCATATTCTTATTAAATGATATATAATACTAAATAGAAAAAGGTGTAGACTATGGAAGAATTAGAAAAATATGCAAAGGAAAATAAAATACCAATCATGCAAAAAGATGGTATTTTATATTTAACAAACTATATCAAAGAGAACAATATTAAAAATATTCTTGAAATAGGTAGTGCCATTGGTTATTCCGCTATTATGATGGCTAGATTAGATAAGAATATTAAAGTTACTACTATTGAAAAAGATAAAGACAGATATAATATTGCTGTAGACAATATTAATAAATATCATTTAAATGATCAAATAAATATCATTTATGGTGATGCTACTGAAATTAATACAACAGATACATTTGATTTAATTTTTATTGATGCCTCCAAAGGAAAAAATACCTTCTTCTTCAATAAATTTAAAGATAATTTAAATAAAAACGGCACAATAATTACTGACAATTTATCTTTTCATGGTTTAGTCGAAGATGAATCTCTTATCAAAACTAAAAATCAGAGAGGTATTGTACGTAAAATCAAAGATTATATTGCATTTCTTGATGACCATAAAGAGTTTATTACTACGTATATTCCAGTAGGAGACACTATTGCCATATCTAAAAGGAGAAATGAAAATGAGTAATTTAGTAGTAATTCCAAATAAAAAAGAAAATATTAAAGATATTTTAAATAAAAGCATTAATGGCTTAATAATTGGTGTTAAAGGCTTATCAATTTATCCTTTAGAATTAGAGATAGAAGAAATTATCGAGATTGCTAGGAGTACCGATAAAGAAATAACTGTTGCGATGAATAGAATGATACATAATAAAGATTTAGAATTAGTAAGAGAAATATTAGATAAAATTAAAAATAGTAATATTAAAAAGATTATGATCTATGATTTAGGTATATTTAATATATGCAAAAACATGCATATTGATAAAGAATTAATACTTAGTCAAGATCATTTAAATGCCAGTATAAATAGTAATAATTTCTATTACAATAAAGGCATTAATAATGTTCTCATAACATCTGATATACCATATTCTGAAATACTTGAAATACAAGAAAATACTAGTATGAATGTTTATTATACTGTTTTTGGTTATTTACCAATTTTTTATTCGAGACGTAGTCTTTTAACAAATTATTTTAAATATATAAATAAAGAAATGAAGGATGATAAATACTATATCTTTAATAAAAATTTAAAATATTTAATTAAGGAAAGAGAATATGGTACTATTATTTATAGTCCGCTTATTAATCTATTAAATAATATTTCAAAATTAAAAGATTTAAATTTAGTAATTGACCTATCATATTTTAGTGATATAAGTATAATAGATCAATTTATCAATAAAGAAAAAACAACAGATAATTATCAAGGATTCTTCGATACCAAGACCATATATAAGTTAAAAGGTGATAACAATGGAAACTAATAAAACAATTCCCTTTAATGGTAATTCCAACCGCAAAATTGAATTATTAGCTCCAGCTGGTAATTTAGAAAAATTAAAATTTGCCTATCTTTATGGAGCAGATGCCTGCTATATCGGAGGTCAAGATTATTCATTAAGGGCTAATGCTACAAATTTTAGTATATCAGAAATAAATGAAGCTTGCACATATGCTCATAATTTAAATAAAAAAGTATATGTAACAGTAAATATTGTATTTCATAATGAAGATACATTAGGACTAGTTGATTATTTAAAAGAATTATCAAAAGCTAAAGTAGATGCCATTATTGTATCTGATCCGTTTATAATAGACATAATAAACGAAAATGATATTGATTTAAAAGTACATATATCGACACAAGCTTCGACATTAAATTATGAAGCAGTAATGTTTTGGAAAAGTTTAGGAGTCGAAAGGGTAGTACTTGCTAGAGAATTATCTAAAAAAGAAATAAAAGAAATTATCGATAAAACAGGTATGGAAATAGAAACTTTCGTTCATGGCGCTATGTGTTCATCATATTCAGGAAGATGTGTTTTATCAAATTACTTTACAAATAGAGATGCTAATCGTGGGGGGTGTGCTCAAATATGTAGATGGGAGTTTCCTCTATATGATTCAAATTTAAACGAAATAGAAAGTAGTACCAAATTTACAGCTTCATCGAAAGATTTAATGATGGCAACTTATATTAAAGAAATGATCGATATTGGCATAGTATCGTTAAAAGTTGAAGGCAGAATGAGAAGCAATTATTATGTTGCTACTGTTATAAATACTTACCGAAGCATTATTGACGATTATTATAATAATAAACTTACAACAAAAAAAATGGACTACTATCAAAAAGTATTAGAGCGTGTAGCCAATAGAGAAGCAACAGTACAGTTTTGGGATAAACTACCTACAGTAGAAGAGCAATATTATTTAGGAAGAAATGAAGCATCTAATCAAGATTTCTTAGCGGTCGTAACAGACTATGACGAAAAAACAAAATTTGTAACTATTACCGAAAGAAATTATTTTCAAACTGGTGACGTTGTAGAAATATTTGGCCCAAATATTGAAACGTTTAGTTTTATTATGCCAGATATTTATGATATTGATGGTAACAAAGTAAATGTCGGAAGACATCCCGAAGAAATATTAAAATTTAAACTTGATAAAAAAGTATTTAAAAATGATATTATTAGAGTAAAAATAGGTTAAAAAATAATAACATCAGAATATAATATTAAAAGCATGATTATTGCTTGACAAAATCATAAAAATTTAGTACAATGGTGAATTGTAAAAAAAGCAAAAATAATTTGAGGTGAAATAAATGAAAGATAATAAAGTATATCTAACAGATGAAGGATTTATCGAGTTAGAAGAAGAGTTAAATGAATTAAAAAATGTTAGAAGGCCCGAAGTAATCAAAGCTTTAAAAGAAGCAAGGGCATTAGGGGATCTGTCCGAAAACGCTGACTATGACGCCGCTAGAGCAGAGCAAGCTCAAGTTGAAGGCAGAATTCAGGAATTAGAAAAAATTATTGAAAATGCTCATATCATTCAAAAAGAAGATACTGATAAAGTATCTCTAGGTACCACTGTCAAAATAAAATATATAGATGATGATGAAATAGAAGAATATCGTATTGTTGGATCTAAAGAAGCCGATCCATCAAACAACAAAATATCAAATGAAAGTCCAATTGCAAAGGCAATTATGTCTGCTAAAGTAGGCGAAGTAAGAAAAGTAGCAAGTCCTAATGGCGAGTATGAAGTAGAAGTAGTAGAAATTTGTTAGGGAGGTAAATTATGAAAAAACAAATAAACTATAAAGTAAGTGGAGAAGAATGGAATAATGCAAAAGATAAAGCATTTTCTAAATTAGTAAAAAAAGCCAAAGTAGATGGCTTTAGAGAAGGAAAAGTACCAAGAAATATCTTTGAAAAAAAATACGGCACTGGGGATATTATAAGTACTGCAATGGAAGATATGGTCGACAAAAAATATAGAGAAGTTGTCATATCAGAGAAGTTAGTACCAGTAGTAGAACCAAAATTAGAAATAGTATCTGCCGACGACAATGGTTTTGAAGTAAATATGACATTTATCTTAGATCCAGAAGTAAAACTTGGAAAATATAAAGAATTAAAAGTAAAAAAAGATACTGTCAAAGTAACTAAAGAAGAAATTAATCACGAAGTAGGGCATATTTTAGATAGATTTGCCGAATTAGTATCAAAAGATGGTAAAGCTGAAGAAGGTGATACTGTCATTATTGATTTCAAAGGCTTCAAAGATGGAACTGCCTTCGATGGTGGATCAGCTGAAAACTATTCATTAGAAATAGGAAGCCATTCATTTATTCCTGGATTTGAAGAAGGAATTATAGGAATGAAGAAAGACGATAACAAAGATATCGAACTAACATTTCCAAAAGATTATATGGCGAAAGATTTAGCAGGTCAAAAAGTAGTATTTAATGTTACAGTTCACGACATCAAAAAGAGAGTTATACCAGATCTAGATGAAGAATTCTTTAAAGATTTAGATATGGAAGGCGTAACAAATAAAGAAGAATTAGAAAAAGTAATCGAAGAAGAAATAAAGACGCAAAAAGAAGCAGATGCCGAAAATAAATTTATTGATGATTTATTAGCAGCAGCAGCTAAAAACATGACTATCGACATTGATAAAGAAATAATTGATGCTGAACAAGATAGAATGTATAAACAATTTGTACAAAAATTACAAATGCAAGGAGTAAGTGAAGAATTATACTATGCTTACGCCGGAGTAAAAAAAGAAGACATATTAAAGGATATGGAGAAAGAAGCAGAAACAAGAGTAAAATATCGTTATTTACTAGAAGCTATTTCTCGTGAAGAAAAGATTGAAGTATCAGATAAAGATGCAAAAGAAGAACTTAAAAAAATGAGTGAAATGTATCACATGACTGAAGAAGAATTACTAAAAGAACTTGGTAGTTTAGAAATCGTAAAATACGATTTAGCTATGAGAAAAGCAATTGAATTATTAAAAGAAAATAATTAATGAGGTGAAATAAGTTGAGCGTATTAAAAGCAATAATTCTAGGAATTATTCAGGGAGTTGCGGAATTTTTACCAATATCATCTTCAGCTCATTTAATTCTTTTCCCATACCTTTTTGGTTGGGAAGAATCAGGTCTAGCTTTTGACATAGCCCTTCACTTTGGTACAATGATGGCTGTGCTAGCAATATTCTTTAAAGATTGGTGGAATTTATTTATTGGAGCCATCAAAGACATTAAAGACAAAAAGAAAAGTACCAATGGTAGAATGTTTTGGTACCTAATTATAGCAACAGTGCCTGCTGCTCTAACGGGACTATTATTAGATGATGTAATCGAAAATATAATTAGAAATAAAATTTGGATAATAGCACTTGCTCTTGCTATAATGGGACTTTTAATTTATATTGGTGATAAATGGGCAAGTAAACATTATAAAAAAGAAACTAAATTTGAAGACATAAGCTTAAAACAAGCTTTAATTGTAGGCATTTTCCAAGCATTTGCAGTCATTCCAGGCTTTTCAAGAAGTGGTACTACGATATTAGCAGGTAGATTACAAGGTATATCAAAGGAAGCTATTACTAAGTTTACTTTCCTTTTATCAGTACCAGTAATATGTGGAGCAACTATTCTCAAAGTAGGAGATCTTGCTTTCACTAAAGAAGTAATAGTGGGAATAATTTCATCATTTGCTATGGGTATAATATCTATTAAATTCCTATTAAGTTATATCAAAAAACACGATTTCTCAGTATTTGCTTTTTATCGAGTAATACTTGCACTAATCGTATTTGCAAAATTAATATTCTTTTAATATTAATTTTCTCTGCTGATTTAGTATAGTGGTAGTACAGAAGCATGGTAAGCTTCAGGGGTAAGTTCAATTCTTACATTCAGCACCAGACTGATAGGAAACTCGAACTTTTATGGTTTGAGTTTTAATTTGCTTTAAAGTTTGATATAATATTTATATGAATTAAATTGAATTTGTCAATTTAGAAACACACTTGCAAATTGACATAATCATTTTGCTTGTTATAGGAGAGATGCAATATATGAACAAAACAGATGAAATCAACAATATGATAAAAGAAAACAAAAAGTTAAAAACTATAGAAACAAAAAAAATAAGTGATGGCCATCACACTTTTGAAGAATTATATAAACATAGGATAATTTTATTTTGTACATTATGCAATTTATTTCCAGATATTTCATGGAAATCTAGAAAACATTATGACGAAGAAAATGATCCGATGTTTTCTGGTAATTTTATTGCAGGAATAAATACTCCTGATGGAATTGCAACATATCATATAAAATTAGAATATTGGGATTTATTTGATATTACAGAACTTGAAAGAGCACCTAAATATGATGACTATAGTAATGATGAAGTTTTAAAGAGAATACTATCTTTAACAAAAAACAATTGATTATAAAGTTGTTCTACTTCTTCCGTTAGGACACCATAGTGAAATCTGTTCGAACTATTCGAACTTTTGATATATAGAATCAATAGAAAGATTGGTTTTTTGTTTTTCAGAAAGAAATCGTAGTCGGAAAGGTTGAGGCCTATGATAAATGTAATCCAAAAAGAGAGTATAGCATTTGAGGTTAAAAATATTGCCTTTTTAATTTTCAGAGTAATAAAAGATAAAATAAAACGAATGTAGAAAAAATTGCAATTATTATTGAAATTACTTTCTAAAAATCAAGAGGAAAGAAACAAAATAAAGACATAGACAAGTAGCTAAAAATATGATATTATTATTTATGTAATACAGATAGAAAGAAATATGCCAGATATAATTATTAATAATAAAACAATTATTTTAAAAGCATCTAAAAAAAGTTTAAAAATATACTATTATTATGGTTCTTCAATTTTGAGTGGGGACCAAAATGATTAACTTTCCACGAATGAGTG
>CAMEJC010000015.1 GCA_945919295.1 uncultured Mycoplasmatota bacterium | reverse complement strand
AGCTCCGGTCATATTATATAAGAACATCGTCTTTTCCTCATTAGCATTATCACTTATTTCTTTAGCTTTATGCATTTCTTGTAAAACTTTAGTATCAGGGTTTTCTATGGTAAAGTACATAAGAAAGGTGATAAAGGCATGAACAGATGTTGCAAGTAAAAGACCTGGATTTTTATATTGAATATATGAACAGATTCCTCCTAATAGCAAAAATAATAGAATAGGAAAAAATCGTTTATCTTTAATATTTTTAATATTCCAAATTAATGTAGAAATGCCAATAAATGAATATAAAAATGAGGATATATATATGATATTTACACTGGGACCATAAGTATAAGCAATATTACCATCATATACAAAATAAATCGGAAGTAAGAAATTTAAAGTGATAAATATTACTATCATAATTGTAAATATACTTTTTACCCAAGGTATATATTTTTCTTTCTTTTTCATACTTAGAGTTACAAATAAAACATAACAAAATAAAATAGTTATCCATGATTCTAGGACAGAACAATATAATTTTGCTATGAAATAACTTACTTGGGGAATCGTTTCATAAAGTGGACCAACAAAATCTAAAATAAGTTCTATTACTAGTTCTAAAAAACAAATAATTATTAATAACGAATAAACTTTATTTTCTCTACTTTTAAATACTTTTTTTCTAAAATATATTATCATTAATAATAATAAATAAAATATAGCTTCAATTAAGAAAAATATACCTGTATACATATAATTTGCTCCTTATCTTTATCTATATTAAGTATACAAGAATATTAATATTTTTTCAATATGAAAAGAAGAAAAAACTATTTAAGTTCTCTCTTCTTAACTTTAATTTCTTCTTTTGCCATTTCTTCTAGTAATCTATAATCTATCTTATCTGCGACTGTTCTAGGTAGCGCAGGTAAAAACTCTATACTTTCTGGAACTTCAAATGGTTTTAATTGAATGGTTTCACCAGTAGTATTATCTTTCATAGGCTTATAGCAGGCATCCATTATATAATCACTTATTTCTTTAGTAGGAAGCACTCCATCTTTTAAAACGATATAAGCTTTATTTACATATAATAAGTCTTTATTTGGTTTAGCTACTACACAGCATGAATCGACAACATCAATTAGAGATATAACTTTTTGAATATGCTCTAAATATACTTTGTTTAAGTCAGATCTAATATAATATCTTGAACTTCTTCCGGTTAAGGTAAAATATCCTTCTTTATCTAAAATACCCATTGTTCCTGTTTTTAAATATTCTTTTCCTTTATATATAAATTTAGCTTTTTTGGTTTCTTCTTTATTTTTAAAGTATTCTTTAAAAACATGTTTTCCAGAAATACAAAGCATTCCTTCTTCACCATATTTTAATTCAGTCATTGTATCAGGATCAACAATAATAGCATTTGTTCCTATTAGTATTCTACCAACTGTTTCGGGTTTGATTTGTGAACCAACCGCTATTGTACTTGCACCACAGCTTTCGGCGTTGCCAGAGCCATTACAGATAACAGCATTTGAATTATGTTTTTTAAAGAAAGCTACACCTTCTTTGTTTTGAGATGGGGTTAAGAAATCACCTCCTGATATGAATGTATGGATAGAAGATAAATCTTGATTTGTAGGAGTATTTCTTTTGATTAATTCAAGTAATGCTGGACTTCCGAAAATATAATTGGGATTTTTTAATAAGTAATAACTTATGTTATCTTTTGATAGATTAGGAGCAAGAATAGCTTCTCTACCACATAAGAAACTCATAAGAGTTGATGTTGCAAAACCATAAGGGTAAGTAAATGGTACACATACTAGACATTTTTCCCCTACTACGGATTTAATATGTCCAGTATTTTTCATATAAATACCCGATGATAATAAATTTTCGTTAGTTAATACAACTGATTTTGGATTACCAGTAGAACCACTAGTGAATAAAATTAGAGAATCTTGTTTAGCTCCGAAATTGGTATTAAAGTTGTGTTTATAATAATTAGCTATCATTCCAATATCATCAAATGATAAAAAATCATTATAAGAAGATGATATTCCTTTTAAATTATGATAATTTTTCTTATCAATATCTTCTTTATTTAAAGTTATTATTTGTCTAACTTTGGTATTTTTTTTGATATGATTATTATACTCATTACTACAGTCATAATTAATAAATAATGGTGATTCAAATAAATTTAAGTAATTTTCTATTTCTTCGATAGAAGATTGTGAATTTAGAAAGGTTGTTACTGCTCCTATTCTACTTGAAGCTAAATAGATGATAACTGCTTGATAATAATTAGGCATTGATACTGAAATAATATCGTTTTCTTTTATTCCTAATTCTTTAAATGTTTTGGATAAAGTAATGGAATCTTTTATTAATTCTTCATAAGTTACATTTAAATCAAAGCAATTAATTGATGTTTCTTTTTTATAAAAAGTACTCATTAATTTTACTGCATTAAAAATACTCATGTTAGGTATAAATGGATATCTATTAAAGAAACTATAATCTTTTTCATGTGTTTTATCTATACTTGGATATCCTGTTTCTTTTTTCATATTTATTCCCTCTTTCTTGAAAATATTCTATCATAGTAAATTTAAAATGTAAAGAAAATATTAATATAATGAAAATAACTAGTTGTCTACTAGTTATTTTACTACAATATTAACAATTCTTCCTGGTACGGTAATTACTTTTATGATTTCTTTACCATCGGTCCATTTTTTGATTATTTCAGAAGCAAAAGCTTTTTCTTCATGTTCTTCTTTACTAGCATCATTAGGGACTTTGATTGTATCCCTTACTTTACCATTTACTTGAATTGCTATTTCTTTTTCTTGATCTATTACTTTTTCTGAATCATATTTTGGCCAACTGGATTTACATATTACTTCGCCTAGATTTTTCTTTTCATTTAATTCTTCTGCTAGATGAGGAGCAAATGGATATAAAAGTACTAGTAGAACTCTAAAATCAGCTTTAGTTATGGTTTCTTCTTCATAATAAGCATTAACTAATTTCATAAGTTCAGAAAGAGCAGTATTATATTTTAAGTTATCTATATCTTCAGAAACTTTCTTAATAGTTTTATTAATAATAGTTTCAAATTTTTCGGTATAATTTGATCCTTCTACTACATGGTCCGCTAATCTATAAATTCTATTTAGGAATCTACTTATACCATTAACACCTTGATCATTCCAAGGAGCTTCTGCTCCATAATCACCCATGAATAATGTATAACATCTTAGAACATCTGCTCCATAAGCATCGATTACATCATCTGGATTGACAGTGTTGCCTTTTGATTTACTCATTTTTTGACCATCACTACCTAATATTAATCCAATTGTGGTTCTTCTTTGATATGGTTCTTTGGTATTTACTGCTCCAATATCATATAAGAAACGATGCCAAAATCTTGAATAGATAAGATGTCTAGTAATATGTTCAGTACCACCGTTATAAACATCAACATTCATCCAATATTTCATTTTCTCTGGTGAAGCTAATTCTTTATCATTGTGAGGATCTGTATATCTTAAGTAATACCAACTAGATCCAGCCCATTGTGGCATGGTATCGGTTTCTCTTCTAGCGGGTCCACCACATTTTGGACATTTACAATTTACCCAATCGGTAGCATTTGCTAGAGGACTTTCACCATCAGGTCCTGGTTTAAATTCTTTTAATTCAGGCAATTTAAGTGGTAATTCTTCCTCTGGAACTAATACAGTACCACACTTATCACAATAAATGATAGGAATTGGTTCTCCCCAATATCTTTGACGATTGAAAGCCCAATCTTTCATTTTATATTGAATGGCTTTTTCTCCAATACCTTTTTCTTCTAAATATTTTACTATTTTATTAATTGCTTCTTTTTTGTTATTTATTCCATTTAAGAATTCAGAATTAATTATTTCACCATCTTTAGTATAGGCTTCTTTTTTAATATTGCCACCTTTGATGACTTCGATAATATCAATACCAAATTTTTTAGCAAATTCATAATCTCTTTCATCATGGGCGGGAACGGCCATTATAGCACCAGTACCATAACCCATCATTACATAGTCAGAGATATAAATTGGTATTTCTTTATTATTGACAGGATTGATCGCTGTTAATCCATCTATTTTTACACCTGTTTTATCTTTGACAAGATTTATTCTTTCAAATTCAGTTTTTCTTTGTGCTTCAAGACGATAATTATTAATATCTTCCATATTAGATATTTTATCTTTATTTTTATCGATAAGAGGATGTTCAGGAGCCAATACCATGAAAGTTACACCAAATAAAGTATCAGGTCTTGTCGTATATACTTTTAGTTTATCATCAGTTTCTTTGACTGTGAAATTAACATAAGCACCAGTTGATTTTCCAATCCAATTTTCTTGCTCTATTTTTACTCTATCAGGGAAATTTACTTCGTTTAATCCTTCGAGTAATTTATCAGCATAAGCTGTTATTTTTAAAAACCAAACATCTTTTTCTTTTTGGATTACATCACTATCACATCTATCACATTTTCCACCTTGGGAATCTTCATTTGCAAGGACTACTTTACAATTAGGGCAATAATTAACATAAGTATGATCTTTATATGCTAATCCTTTTTCATATAGTTTGCAGAAGATCCATTGTGTCCATTTATAATATTCTGGATCAGTTGTACTAAAAATTCTACTATAATCAAAAGAAAATCCTGCTCTTTTTAATTGTCTAGTAAAATTAGCTTCATTCTCTTTAGTTACAATTTTAGGATGAATTCCCATCTTTAAAGCATAGTTTTCTGCTGGTAGGCCAAATGAATCAAATCCAATTGGAAATAGAACATTCTTTCCTTCTAATCTTTGCTTTCTAGATAAAACTTCCATTCCAATATAAGCTTTAATATGCCCTAAATGCATACCTACTCCACTTGGATATGGAAACTCTACTAAATTGTACTCTTTAGGAAGTGAATAATCATCTTTGGCTTTATATATATTATTTTCTTCCCAATATTCTTGCCATTTTTTTTCTATTTTTTTAAAATTATACATTTTTCTTACCTCTTTTCTGATAATATCTACCAAGTATTCCGTAACAGATAATAATTAATAAAATGATAATTACTATACCACATATTAACTGCCAAATCCATTTATCTAATAATTTTATTATTATAATATAAGTAATAGAAATAATAAAACTATTGATAAAGGCAGTAGTATAAATAAATTTTTTATAGTTAATATTTTTAGTATTTAGATGATATAAATTAACTAAATAATAATACTCTACTGGTACTTTATTTTTATTATATGTAGTTTTCTTTCGAACAAAAAGAAGATAATAAAAAAAGAAAACTAAAGTATAAGAAATGATAAATTCTAATAAAATATTAAGTATCTCTTTCACAGTATTACCTCCATATAACTACGTATTATACTATATTTTTTGTATGTATTCAAGTAAATTAATAAATATTTTTATATATTTATTATCTAGTCCTCTTCTTTTTAGTTTTCTAATTTTGATTCTTTTCTTACGAACATCTAAATCACTAAATAATATTTCATCTAATTTTTCTTTTAAACAAGTATCTATTTCTAAATCATATAAGATTTCTTTTATTTCTTCATTAATAAGTCTAACCGAACTAACAAGAATATTTTGTCCTTTAATATTAATTGTTACATCTCTACCGACAATTTGATTATCTATTTTGATAATAAAGTCGTTCTTGTCGTAGTAACAGTTATATTTAGTCATTTGATCATTTATATTAACTTCAGTTATATTACGTGTATTTTTAAATCTAATAATATAATTTCTAGTACTAAGAAGATTTTTACCTTCCCCTTTAGTTATACTAAAAGTATAATTATCAGGTTCATATTGATAATTAAATTTTGTTATCATATACATTCCTTTAATATAATTCTTACTAAAGCCATCATCTTCGTATAATGAATATTCACTACTAGCAAGAGGATAGATAGCAACTTCTAATGTAGTGGGAATATCTTCTTTAACTACTGTTTGCATAGGGATTATAGCCCCTGCTTTAACAAAGACAGGATAATCTTCATCACGATAAAAATTACTATAATATTTATTGCCAGTATATTGTTTTCCTTGAAGGAAATCAAACCATATTCCATTTGGAACAAAAACTTTTTTCATAACTCTTTTGATAACAATATTTTTACGATTTGTAATTGGAGCTACAAAGAAATCTCTTCCAAAAAAATACTGATTATTATATAAAGTATCATCATATATTTTAGGATAATCATAATAAAATGGTTTTATTATTCCATGTCCTGTTTTATGATAATTATAACTTTCAGAATATAAATATGGTATTAATTTATATCTTAAATTCATATATGAAATAATATGATTTTGAATAATACTATTCCATTTCCAAGGTTCTCTCTTATAGTATTTTCCTCCTTCACTAGCAAGTAAAAATATAGGAGAAAAACAAGCAAACTGAATATATCTTAAATATAATTCATCTTCTTCAACACCACCAGAATAACCTCCGATTGGATGAGCAATAAAAGAGACTCCTATATTATATCCTTGAAGATTATATCTAGGAAGTAAATTTAAAGTTGTCCAATTAACTTTAGTTTTACCACTAAAGATAACGGGATAACGATGAGGAGCAATACCAGCATTTCTCGATAATACAAGTCCTCTTTGATTAATTACCTCTCTTCTTCCACAGTGATAATGATTAAATTTCCATAAATTAATTCTATCTAATGGATTATTATAATCAATACTAAAAATACTTACCCCTAAAGTTTCTAAATTATTTATAAATAAATTTAGATAAATACTTAATTTATCATTAGTTAATGGAATAAAATTAAAATTACCACTATTAAAATAGTTACTAATGATGTTATACTCATTACTTCCTTTTTTTATTTCTAATTTAGGATTTATTGTAACTCCAAGTTTAATATTATAATTATTTAAATATGCACTTGCATTTCCTAAATCTATTACTGGAGTATAATTATTAGTATTATCATGCCAATAATCTCCTAGCAAAAAGATAGATATAGGTATATTATCATTATTAAATCTAGTAATTAAATTATTTATATCATCAGTAGTATATTTATCATTTTTATACCACCATGCTCCAAGAGCATACCTTGGTATTAAACTAGGATAACCTGTTAGTGTAAAATAATCAGCTAGACATCCTTCAAAATCTTTATTATACATAAATAAATATAAATCTTTTACTCCAGGTTTTCTTTGGATAAAACTATCATTTTCATCTAAAACAGGATTACTACTATCATCAATGATACAAAAACCATCAAGTGAATATAATCCTTTATCTAAAATAATCTTATCTTTAATACTATCAATAGAAAAATTAATAGATCTTAAATTTTTAGCTTCAGGATTATTTAACTGCCATTCTATTTTGGTATTATTAATTACTGCTTTAATATTACTGCTTAAAGTATTTGATTTTAACTCTTTATCTTTAACATAAGTAAGAGTAAAAACTTCAGTAGCAATTTGAATTAAAGTTTCACTTTCAGTAATAGAATAATTAACTTTAGGAAATGATCTATTAATAACTAAAGCAGTTGGTCTATCTTCAAAAATACCATCAGCACTATATTCTAATCTTATAAGTCTTGGTGATAATACAGTAAAACGATATTTATTACCCATAATATATGATTCTTTATCACTAATTAATTTATCTCTAGATTCTATATAATAATTAGATACATTAGCCATATTATCACCTTCTTTTCTTTTTTTAATTTTTAGCTTCCCGCTTACGCGGGATTAACCAGCATGACGACGAGCTAAAGCTCCGCCGGGTCACCCTCGCTCTAAAGCACTCGAGGGACCTTTTTTGCCGAGTACTTCCTACCACACTACGAATTAGTGCTTAGGCACTAATTCTATATGGATTACTCTCGGTACCACTTCCTGACTCGATAACTAGTACAGAATTTAGATACAAGACTGGCCGAACTACAATCGTATTTGCAGAATCAGTCCTAGCGTTGGTTCTGACATAGCCATCTGAGTGCACATACCAGGCGGCGTTAACAATCGAAGTGCACGGAGTTAATAACCATTGAACATATGCGCTATTGAATAGCCAATCATTGGTATAACATGTACTGTTATTATAATTAGATAGTGTCTGACTACATTTAGTAAAGTCTGTGGCATAGCTATAGTCACTTGGATACATTAATCCTATTTTTCCAGTCCAACTTGTTGTTCTTGTTATTCCATCACTTGGACTTGCCACTACAGTTGTTCCTCTTTCCATAGTTAATGCTCCTTTAGAATAAAAATATGTTCCTGATCCTCCTCCTAGATAGTAGGTAGATTCTGCTATCATATTTCTTGTAGTATCATTTTTTATTCCGGTACTTGTAAAGTTACATGATTTAGTGGCATTGCTTTGACCAGCATAACATATACCACTAGAAGAATTATAATATAAACTATTATTTACGGTTATTGATGTACCGCTGTTATTTAAGTCAGTATTACTTTCATATCCGGGATTTAAGAGTTTCATTAAATCAGCTTGGCTCCATTCATTTATTCCATAGCCTGAATTTATATCTGATGCTGATGTATCCCAGGAATAAGAACCTATACTTTCATTTCTTATTAGTTTTACTTTACCATCTACTACTCCTATTATTCTCCATAGTTCACAGTTAGTATCTGGATACGCATCACAATTAAAATATATATAGTTATAAGGACTTGGTCCATAATATCTGATATTACCTTGAGTATCTTCCATTAGATTATTTGTTGTATCATAATTATAAGTTGTACTATTATTTACGGCAGTTGTATTTGGTGAATATAATTCTCCTAAGAATGATACTCCTCCTGAATATATTCCATTTATTGGTTTCATTGTAGCTTCACATCTAATCGAAGCAGTTAAAGTAGAACCTTCTAATTCGTAGTTAACAATTTCATTTTCATCTAACCATAAATATACTGTATAGTCAGTAGATGCTGTCGAAAGAGGTATATTATAGGCTAATTGTTTACTAATTCCAGATACTATACCTTGAAGATGTCCTGAAGATATGACAGTACTACCACTTACTACGGTATATTTAAAGCCTTGTTCACTTCCTAAATCACTACTTATATTTGTGACATCTAGATATATATGACCATATATATCATAAGTATTATCTTTTTTATAAAAAGTAACTGAAGTATTTAATCCATCAGTATAAGTACTTGATGAAGTTAATGTACCACTTGTAATATCTGCTCCTTTAGCATAATTAATATAATAATCTAATCCTTTAGTTATTGTATTAACAGAAATAGTAGCTATTACTTTTTGATAATAAGCATAAGAACTACCTATTATACTTAAGAATAAGATACCTATACTAATATACATAAATATCTTACTTTTTTTCTTTTCTTTCATATATATCATCCTCATATTCTACTAATATTATCATATCATAATAAAAAAAAATATGCAATATTACTACTGTATATTTTTCTTTATTTTACCTTTAATATAATTAAAAATTATAGTTATAAATATATAAAATATAATTACTAATATACTGGATATATATGTAGTAGTATTTACTTTTACTATAAAAGTAAATACTACTACTACAAGAGTATATAAAATATTTTCATATATAATATTTAATATATTATTAAAATTATCCATACTAGGTAGTTTTAATTTATTTTTAATTAATATTATACCCATAATAATACTTGTAGTAAGTCCTAAAATATTACTTAATATACTACCAAGTATTAATTCATATCCCATTCTATATATTGCATTAATAAGTGGTATTTCACTAATCATAGTTACTAATAATCCTAATAATAATATAGTTAATATGCTTTTATTTTTATTACAGATAATATTTATATTTATAATAATATTATATAATATATAAAAGAATATCAAAGGTACTATATTAATAATAATATTTTCTTTAAATAGTATATAACTAATAGGACCTGATAATATTATTAATAATATACATAAAGGTAATATAACTTTAATTATTTTATTTATAAAATTATTAAAGTTAGGATTATTTTTATTAATAATATTATCTTTTAAAGTATTAAAATCTTTGATATATACTTTTTTTATTATTAAATAAATATAATATACAAGAATAACACCATAGAAATAAATATTATTAATATATATAGTTAATTTATCATAACTATAATAATATTTATTTAATAATACATAATATAAGAAAATAATAGATAAATAAACAAATATATTCTTTATAATATTAAAAATAACAATATTATTATTACTAACTATTATATTTCTAATTTTATTTATATGATTAATCTTTAATTCTTCTCTTTTTTTATTATATTTTTTTATTTTTTTGAATATTAAAAAATATAATAAAATACTAATAAATATAAAAGTAAATATACCAATACTATATAAAATAATAATATTAATATAATCATTAAAATTAAATAATTTATATAAAATAATACTAATTATAATATACAAAATAACATTAATAAATAAATAAATTTCACTAAGAATATTACCTAATTTCTTATATTCTATAACTATTAAATATTCAGATATTACTTTAATTAAAATATAACAAAAACTAAAGATAGTCATAAATATATTTACAATAAATAAATTATCTATATTTAAAAGTTTACATATTCCAAAAGAAATAACTATTAGAAAAAGATAAATAATAAATATATATATAATACTATATTTAAATATTTTATTAACAGAATAATAATATTTATTATCATAATATTTACTTAATGTGTCTTTAATATTAATACTAGAAAATATACTATTAAAAATAATAAATAAACTAAAACTAATTGTTAATAAAAAAATATTATTATTTTTAGTTAAATGATATAGTAATATAACAAATATAAAATATAAAATATAATTTATCTTTTTCATTTCTTACACCTAATTTAATTATATAAGAAAACATAATTTTTGTAAACTTTTTTATTGAAGGACAGCAAAAAAGAGTGAATTTTTTTCGCAATGAATTTCTGATATAATTGTATTATATTAAGGTAGTTGATGTTATGATAAAAGAATTAGAAAAAGAAATATTAGAAAGTCAAAATTTAAGTAGAAGCGAAAGAAGAAAAAAAGAAAGAAAATTGCAAAAAAAATATAATGACAAATCTATAAGAATTAAATCTGGTAAAACTTTTACTAAGGGCGAATCCCTATCACGTAAGCAAAGACGTGAACTTATGAAAGATAAGGATTTACTTAAGGAACTGCTTAAAATTATTAAAAAGTATTTCCCTAATCTTACTTCTATGTTTTCTTCGTTAACTGATAAAAGGCATAAAAGTTACATTACTTATAATATGAGAACTATTGTTATGACTAGATTATTTTCTTTGTTGTGTGGTATTACTACAATGACTGGTATTAATAGTACATTCAATACTGAGTTTTCCATTGCTAATTTATCCTCAATTTGTAATCAAAATTTAAATGAAATTCCTGATTGACAAACTATTCAAGATGTCATAGAACAACTTAATTATGATGAAATAGATGAAATCAGAAAATATATGTTCTCCTCTTTACTTAGGAGTAAAATGTTTGATAAATTTAAATATAATAATTGTATTCAATTAATCGTTGATGCCACCGGACTTACTAGTTTTGATTATAATTTAAATAATAATTGTTTAACTAAAACAAGAGATGGTAAAACTAAATATTATAAATATGTTTTAGAAGCTAAAGCCGCATTTGGTAATATTGTAATTAGTATTGATTCTGAATGGATTGAAAATACTAACTTAAACAATGAAACTCAAAAACAGGATTGTGAAGTTAACGCTTTCAAAAGAATGGCTCCTAGGATTAAAAAAAATTACCCTAGACTTAAATTTATTGTTACTGGAGATGCTCTATATGCCACTACTTCTATGATTAATATTTGCAAGGATAATAAATGGCATTATATATTTAATTTAAAAAAAGATAGGCTTAAAACCGTTTATGAAGAATTTGAAGATAATATTAATTATAAAAACGAAGTTTCAAAAGAAAACTATTTTTTATCATCTAACATATTATTTAACAATAATCTTTTAAATGCTTTTAAATATATTGAAACTAAAAATAATAAAACAACAATTTTTAATTATATAACATATTTAAAAGTTAATGATAGAAACATAGAAAATATAGTTACTATAGGTCGTAAACGATGGAAAATTGAAAATGAAGGCTTTAATGTGCAAAAAAACGGAATATTTAATATAAGCCATTTATGTTCTAGATTTGATAACTCTTTAAAAATACATTATTTGTTTATACAGATTGCACATACCATAAGACAATTATTAAAATATGGTTCTATAATATTAAAAGAAATGAAACTAAGTACAAAAAAAGAAATAAGCCAACTAATCATCAGCACGCTTATTTCCCTTTCAAACTCAGATCTTAACAATTTAGAAATTAATTTTCAGTTAAGATTTGATGATTAAATTATAACAAATTTTTTGCTATTTGAAAACTAGTGTTGATGATATTTTCAAAATTTTCGCTATGTTATAGATTTTGAGGGATAAATGTGATATAATTAGCATGTTTAGAATAAATTTAGAGAGGGAATATCTTTGACTGGCCAGTTGTTCTAAATTCATTCTAGACAAATGAAATAAAACAGGCCAGTCAAAGATATTTTTTAATTGGTGAAAAAATGAATATTGATAATTTATTACCTGACGAAATAAATGAATTAATTGATAAGTTAAAGTTAAAACTTAATGATGAAGAAAATAGTAAAGATACTATTGCTAAAATTGCTGACAGAAAGAGAGAAAAAATTACATGTCCTAAATGTGGCACAACTCATATTGTAAAAGATGGTTTATATAGAGGCAGACAAAAATATAAATGTAAGGATTGTGGAAAGAAGTTCAATTCACTTACTGATACTCCATTCCATCATACAAGATTAAACTATAAACAAATAGAAAGCGCATATCAATGTTTGGTAGATAAAATACCATTAAGAAAAGCAGCCAAAAAAATTGGTGTAAGTTTATATACTGCATTTACTTTAAGATTTAAATTAATTAGTTGTTTAAAACTAAATAAAAATATTATTTTATCAGGGATTGTGGAATTAGATGAATACTATCTTTCTATTAATTTAAAAGGGACAAGAAGAGACAATATGCCACGTGCATCAAAGAAAAGAAAAAAGAATGGCACAGGAAAACAAGGTATAAATCATCATCAAGTATGTATAACTTCTGGTGTGGATGAATCAGACAATATTTTTTTTGAAGTAGCAGGAACTGAATCTGTAACAACGAATATGATAAATACAACTGTAGTTAATAAAATTCAAAATTCAACTAAAGTAATAACTGATTGTAAAAGTTCATATAAAAAGTGTTCTAAAGATAATAATTGGAACTTAAAGCAAGTAAAATCATCGATTTATAAAGATACTGAAGGTAACACTCTTGCAGATATAAATTCATTACACTCACAACTTACAACATTTTTATCTGACTTTCATGGTGTATCTACTAAACATTTACAACAATATTTAGATTGGTTTGTTTTTAGTAAATATCAAACATATCATGTTGAATATTTAAATCAGGTAAGTGATTTGGAGAAAAATACTATAATCATTAATAATACACCTGTCAAATATGATAATGTGTGTAACAATTATAGTATATTTGATTTTACTGAGATTTACTCGAATTATATGTATCCCTCAAAATCTATAACATAGCGAAAATTTTATAAAACTTTGTATGAAAATACTTAACTTTATCATGAGAGAAGAAAATTTAGATTTTAGGTTAATTGAATTAATTTTGGATTATGAACCACTGAAAGATTAAGTTAGAGGAAACTACTTGGTCATGAAGCGATGGAGATAAGCATTAACAGAAGCATTCAGATGGAAGAAACGTTTGGCTAACTAAAAAAGTATACAATATGCAAGAATTATAATACTAGGTATAGAAAAGAATTGTATGAAATTGTTTTTATGCGTTTAGACCTAGATACCATAGAATTCATTACTTTATTAGATAGTAAAGAAATCAAAAATAATTATTAAGAATAACCAAATAATTAAAAAAGTTTCATTTCCACAAAAAAAGACTGAATGAAATTATTTCATTTCAGCCCCTTATTTTTACTATGGTGTCCTGGTGGAGATTCGAACTCCAGACCGATCGCTTAGAAGGCGATTGCTCTATCCAACTGAGCTACCAAGACATCAGACAATATAAATACTATCACAAAAAATAACAAAAATCAACTGTTTTCTATAAAAAAGTCCTAAATTTTGTACAGTTCTGTTACTACTCAGCCATTATAAAAAAGAAAAATAAAAAATAATAATACTAATTATCAAAAAAGTGATAAAATAATATTAAGTGGGACAAAACTTTTGGTTCTTTATTCATGATTTTGATATACCCTATGACAACAATTTTATGGAAAGAGCACTTCGAATGATAAAAGGGAAAACAAAAGTATCAGGAGGTTTTAGAAGTCGAAAAGGTAGAGAGAAATTTGGAAATATTATGAGTATTATTAAAACAGCTAAACTCAGAAAACTTAATCCACTTATTTGTATAAATCAAATATATCAAGGCAAAGCATTATTTGCCTAGTTTTTGCATGAAGAAAACTAGTGACTGGATAATTATTCACTAGTTAATGGCTGAGTAGTAATGACTAATTTACTTTAGTTTATTCTACCATTTACAAATATTATGCATATTATCTGAAAAAGATTAAAGTAGAAGTCTCTATATATAAGCCTTCTGCTAAAAAATTTCTAATAACGTCAAATTCCTGATAATTTGTATGGATCTAAACTCGAACCAGATCCTGATACTATTTCTACATCTGAGTTAAGAAAGAGAGTCGGACGCACCTGGAGGAATCCATGATGGACACCATTACCGTTGTGGGTAAGAGAAGCGTAGTTCACAGCATACACTTGATTGATCGAACTATTCGGAGTCAATAACCACTCCACGTAGCTATTATAGAGCCAATCATTGGTATAACAATCACTGTCAGAATAATTATATAACTTTTGACTACATTTAGTAAAGTCAGCTGCGTATCCATAATCGCTTGGATACATTAACCCTATTTTCCCAGTCCAAGAAGTTGTCCTAGTTATTCCATCACTTGGACTACTTATTACTGACGTTCCTCTTTCATACTCATATATTTGGTTTGGATATATGTATGCTTCATACCATCCTCCTAGGTACCATGTAGAATCTGAAATCATGTTTCTTGTTGTGTCATTCTTAAGTCCCATATTTGTAAAATCACATGATTTAGTTGTGTTGCTTTCGTCACTATAACAAGTGCCACTTTCTCCATTATAATAAAGACTATTATTTATGATTATTGAATTGCCACTACTATCTAAATCTTGATTATTTTCATATCCAGGATTTAATAATTTCATTAAATCAGCTTGACTCCATTCATTTATTCCATGACCCGAGTTTATATCTGATGCTGATGTATCCCAAGAATATGTTCCTATACTTTCATTTCTTATTAGTTTTATCTTACCATCAAATACTCCGATTATTCGCCATAGTTCACAGTTAGTATCGGGATACGCATCACAATTAAAGTATATATAGTTATTTGGAGATGATCCATAGTATCTGATATTGCCAGCGGTATCTTTCATTAGATTAACTGAGATGGCATAGTTATATTTTATATAATTAGTTACTTCTGTTTTATGATAGCTGTCATATAATATTGTTATATATTCTGCTACATGTGTAGCAGTATTACTTTGAGTAGCTACTGCTTCGATAGTAGAGGTAAAGTTATTACTTGGATAAGTTGCTATTCCATTACCTGCTAGATCTCCATCTATATAGAAAATTATTAAATAATCTTTAGTAGTTCCATCATTAGGAAGAATATCTACATATAATGTATCAGCATCTGTACTTGTTATACTACCTGTATTTAATATTGTAAATGATTGTCCACTTAAATTACTTATACTAACAGTAGGATAAGTTTCTTTTGAATATGATGCTACTATATATTTTAATGCTCCAATACTATCACCTGATATAAAATTATCATCCATAGTTATATCTTCTATATTAATGGATAAATATCCATTTATTCCAGTACAAGATGAATCTATACCGGCTGTTACACTAGTTAAAGCCATACCATTAGTTATTGTTACACTACCATTATTTATAATATTATTTTCATCTAATAATAATAAATCAGCATCTGTTATATTACCACCATTAGTAGAGTTTATATTAAAACATATTCCTGCTTCCCCTGATATACCGGCAGTATCTTTAAAATTATAGTAGGCATAAGTAAGTCCTACTATTAAACCTATAAATAATAATATACCTAGTATTAGTCCATATATTTTTATTCTATTCTCTTTCATTTATTTTCACCTCGTATTACTCTATATAAAGTATAACATTAGATATAATATTAGTCAATTAAGACAAATTAAAAAATAGGAAAAATTCCTATTTTATATCACTTATATTAATTGTATATACTTCTTCATTATTTACATAAAAGGATACTGTTTCTAAATTATCATAGATATTATTCATAGATAAACTTATGGTATAGATTACTTCTTCAAGAATATTCTTTTGATCGATGTCATTTAGTAGTAGTTCATTAAAATTTAATTTTAAATCATTACCTGTTAGTTCATAATCTCCTAATGTTGCACCTGCATTTAAGTAACTCATCAGATTAGTTTCATATATTGGTGAACTACTTAACTCTTTTATTATTACTTTAATTGGATCTTCACCTTTACTATTTACATATTTTGTTACTGGAACATAGTATTTGTTATCATTATACTCATTTACATAATATATTGTATAAGATTCAATATCATTTGTGGTTACTAAGTCATAACTTTTATTTATACCATAACTTTTATCTAAGACTTCAGGTAATTTTTCCCCGCTTTTTGGTAATTTTTTTAATACTTCTCCTTCTACTTTAATTACTACTTTATCGATACCATCAATACTAGTTAAAGTATAAATAATAGATTCAATCATTTTTTTCTCTTCTTTTTCTGATACTTCTAATAATTCTTTAGAAAAATCTATTGTAATTACTTTATCTTTTAATTCGATATTTAATATACTAGTACCTGGCGGGATTATACTTCGAAATCCATTTGGTATAATATTTGATTTATTCCCATCAATAATTAAACCTTCAACTAAATCTTTGGCTTTATCTTTTCCTTCACATTTGCATGTAGGAATACTTGTTCTAGCAACATAATTATTACTATCTACCAAATAAATGGTACTTACTATATTATTGTATGTATACTCTATTTTATCATTTTTTAATTCTATTTCTTTTCGATTATCGGGAATTAAATAAATTATTAGTAAGATTAAGATAGCACAAGATGATACCATTATTTTTTTTATAGACATCCTTTTTAACATAAACAATCACCTAGTAAAATATATGTATTAATTATCTTTTTAATTACTGATATCAAAGAAAAAAGCACATTTGTGCTTACAAAGTTATTTCTCCTAATCGTATTAATTCTACAACTGCTTGAGCTCTTCCTTTGACAGATAGTTTTTGCATGGTATTAGAAATATGATTTCTAACTGTCTTTTCACTGATACCTAAAATATCTGCTATATCTCTAGTAGTTTTATTTTCAACTAATAAGGAAAAAACTTCTTTTTCTCTTTTGGTTAGTATACCTTTACTCATAAATACCTCACTTCCCTATAGGGTGGCTTATGTTTTCATAATATTGTATTCTAATATAAAAATTAAGTGAGGTATTTTTGACTATTATTAATTAAATTTTACTGATATATACATTTTATCATCAAATTCACTTTGAACTAATCTCATAATGTTATTAGCGGTTCCAGTACTAGAGTCATCAGAATCTAATACTACCCTAATATTATCACCATCTATTTTAACAAAATTTTCACAATTACATAATTCTTTTATTTTAACTTCTAAAGTTTCTTCTTTAGAAGAATTGGTATTTATTAATTTCAGTTCTTCAAATACACTATTTTTTTCTTCTGTACTTATTTCACTATTTGTTAATTTTTCTTTTAAGCTGTTGATTTTTTCCATAACATTGGTATCATCTTCAACTTTTAAGGCAGATATTACTGACGACTCTTCTATATTTACATTTTCACTATTATCTTTAATTTCTCCTTTTAATGATTCATCAAATATTTCATTAGGCATCGTAACATAATAGATGGATAATACTAATACTAAACTAAATAAAGTTAAAAACCACAAATTTTTCTTATTAATCATATTATTCCTCTTCTTTCTATTAAAGTATATTAAGAAGAAAAAAAAATATGAAAAAAAGATAAGAAACATTTTTTCTTATCTTTAATTACATACATTAGGCTCTGTTACATAAGTATATCCACAAGTTGAATTATTACAATATACTGGTATTCTTACATATAAATAAGTTATATTATTATGTTTAGTTACTATTGAAGAATCTATATATGATCCACAACCATTATTCTGTCCATTTATTAAATAATTATAACCAGCGCCTTTATCAGCAATAGTTGAAGAAGCTACATAAATATATGCAAATTTTGCACTACTATTAGAATTTGCTGTATCGCATTTATCAAAATATATTGTACTACCTGCTGGTACTATTCCAATTGTATTGCATTTATTTATAGTACAAGTTGAAGAATTCACACAATTACTTGAAGCACTCCAAGCATACATATTATAAGCTTTTAATGTTACCTTAGTTAAATTATAAATTTCTTCAAATGTAGGACATATTGCTAAACTTTTTCTAAGAACAATTCCAGAAGCACTTACATCATTCTTTTTATCATAAAGACATCTACTTCCACTACAATATGTAATATGATATCTATCAGATCCACTACACCTATAACCATCATATGTAGTAATTTGTTCTGTAAAACAATATTCTGGACCAGTACCCGTTCTTAAATCACTTTGATTAACGCTTCCTGTAACAGATTTACCATCTTTTTCATCATAATTGCAAATGCCATTGCTACACTGTGTAATATGATAATCAGAACCATCTTTGTGGCATCGATAATCGGCAATTTCTTTTATTTCGTCAGGAGACCAATTGACTCCTAGAATAACTGTACAATCTCCATTTGAAGCATCACAGAAATCTGAAGCACTATATACACTTGTCTGACTAAATGTCTTACCACTGGTTGTACATCCACCTAAACATATCCATTCCTCTCCTGAAACTGCTGTATAACCGGTCTTTGTGATCTTTAAATATTTGGAATTGTTATAATTTATTAAACCATCACTATCTGTACGACTACCATAGTTAATACTAAAAAAATCTGTTGAATATGTGCTACCATTAGCATTGGTTCTAGATATTAAACCACTACTGTTAGTTTTCCATTTATATGTATTTCCAGATGATGTTGTGGTTTCTCCCGTTATTGTGCCACCATTTGTGTTAAAACGAATATTTACTTTATTTATTTTCCATACAGCATATAATGTTATACTTGCATTAGCGGTATATTTCGCTCCTGGTTTATATGCTACTGTTGTTGCATTTGATGTTGTTCCCCAACCTTGGAATGTATAGCCTGCTTTTGTTGGAGTAGTTGAACTTAGTGTTAAATCTGTTCCATGAGTTTTGGTTTGACTAGATGGTGCTCCGGTTCCTCCATTGGCATTATAGGTTATTGTATATGTGTTTGTTTTCCATATTGCATACAATGTTATGCTGGCATTTGATGTATATGTTGCTCCTGGCTGATATGTTGCTGTTGTTGCACTTGATGTTGTTGCCCATCCTTGGAAAGTATACCCTAATTTTGTTGGTTTGGTTGAACTTAGAGTTAAATCTGTTCCATGTGTTTTTGTTTGATTTGATGGTGCTCCCGTTCCACCATTAGCATTGTACGTTACTGTATAAGTATTTGCTTTCCATACTGCATATAATGTTAAGTTGGCATTTGATGTATATGTTGCTCCTGGCTGATATGTTGCTGTTGTTGCACTTGATGTTGTTGCCCATCCTTGGAAGGTATAACCTGTTCTTGTTGGTTTTGTTGAACTTAAGGTTAAATTTACTCCATATGTCTTAGTTTGACTTGATGGTGCTCCACTTCCGCCATTAGCATTATACGTTACTGTATAAGTATTAACTTTCCAATTTACTCCTAATACTACTGTACAATCACTGTTTGATGCATCACAGAAGTCGGATGAACTATATATAGAAGTTTGACTAAATGTCTTTCCACTAGTTGTACAACCACTTTGACATATCCATTCACTTCCTGATACAGCACTATAGCCTGTTTTTGTTATTTTTAAATATTTGGAATTATTATAATTTACTAATCCATCACTTCCAGTTTCACTACCATAATTAATGCTAAAGAAGTCTGTTGAATAAGTACTACCATTAGCATTGGTTCTAGATATTAAACCACTACTGTTAGTTTTCCATTTATATATATTTCCTGATGCTGTTGTAGTTTCTCCCGTTACAGTACCTCCATTTGTATTAAAGCGAATATAAACTTTATTTATTCTTAAGATTGGATAATATGTTGAATTATTACTTATATTTTTTTCTACTCCTACATTCCAACTACTAGTTGTAGCACTACTATTGGTATTCCAACCTATTACAGTATAGTTTGCTTTTTCAATTGTTGGTGATTTTATTGTACATGTCTTGCCTGTTTCAGCAACACATAGTTTACTAACATTAGTAGTAGTTCCATCTATTTTATCAGCAGTTCCTTTATTAAATGTCACTTTATAAACGGAAATATATTTAATACTTTCTGAATAGTTATTACTTCGATCTGTTATTCTAGCGGTTACTCTTCCACTACCACTATTTTGATAAGTTAATGTTACAGAACTATCATTTGTTTTATACCATGTATCTTTAGTAATACTAGTAGTATTTTCTTCACAATTAAAGTTATTGTCACATTTCTGAACCTCATTAGTACTAGTACCATCTAAAGTACTTTTAAAATAATGTCCTGCTCCTTGTTTTATATTATCATCTTTATATGTTATTGTTACATTATTGTTAACAGTTATTGTAGGTTCTGTTAAGTCTTTAGTAATATAACTACTAGGGTTAGAGCATATATAAGATTCTTTCTCTGTCATCGTACATACCTTAACATAATAGGTATTATTATTTTTTAATTCTCCATTATCTGATTTTATTTTACAAGTAGTACCATATACTTCCCCTTTTATATTCAAATTACTCGAGGTAGTACCATAATAACATTCATTTCCCGTTATTTTAGGAGTAACCTTATTTCCGTTTTCATCTATACTTTCATCACTAAATTTAGCAGGTACAAAAGGTATATCTATTTCATCTGTATAACTTTTAACTTCTTTTAATATAGGTCTTGTTTTTACTTGCTCATTTACTATACTACCAGTACATATATTTAAAACTTTATTATATGTATCATTTCCTTCAAGTATTTCTTCTTTTTCTACTGTTTCTGTTAATTTATTTTTGGTTACTACTACATAATTAAACTTATCATCATCATTTTCTATATAGTTTTTTATTTCTTTTTCTTTTAATAAACCTTTATTAATTAATTCTTGAATTGTAACACAAAAATATTTATAATCTTCATTAGTAATATTTTTCCAATCTGAAGAAGAAGCTTCTTCTGAATATATTCTAGCAGAAGATTTAATACTATCCATACTAATATCTTTAGCTTTTTCTTTAGAATTTTGTACAACTTTGATTATACCAAAAGTAGATAATCCTATTACTAAACCAATTATAGCAATAGTAGCTAATAATTCAATTAAAGTAAAACCTTTGTTATTAAGTTGTTTCATTTTATCGCCTACCTTATAAAACAATTATATTATAAAAAAGAAAAAGAAGCAAGTATTTAAATTTTTACTGGATTAAAATCTACTTCAACTTCTATTTTATTATTTTGTTTATACATATTGTCAATAAATTTAAGACTATCTAATAATTTATCATCAGTTCGATATTTGATAATTATTTGATAATGATAGACATTGTTTATTTTAAACATATTAGCCATAGTAGGTCCTAATATGATGGTTTCTTTATCTAGAGTGGTATGAAGATAATTACTTATTTTATTTGCTTCTTTAAACCCTAAATTGTAATCTTTAGTAGATATTCCAATTAGTATCATATAGTAATATGGTGAATATTTAAGTATCTTACGCATTTTCATTTCTTCTTTATAAAATGATAAATAATCATGCTTAGCAGATAAAATAATACTATGATGATCAGGATTATATGTTTGAATTATTACTTCACCTTTATTTTCACTTCTTCCTGCTCGACCTGATACTTGGGATAGTAACTGAAATGTATTTTCACTTGCTCTAAAATCAGGAGAGATAAGAGAAGCATCAGCGGATACTACTCCTACTAATGTTACAAGAGGAAAATCTAATCCTTTGGCAATCATTTGAGTACCGATTAAGATATCATATTTATGTTCTCCAAAATCATCAATTATCTTTTGGTGAGAACCTTTTTTACTAGTTGTATCGACATCCATTCTTATTATTTTAGCATCATATAGTTTATGTAATTCTTCTTCTAATTTTTCTGTCCCAAGACCATAATCTTTAATATTAGTACTACCACAATTTGAACATTTGGAAATATACGGTTTTGATGTTCCACAGTAGTGACATTTTAGATTATTACTAGTTTTATGATAAGTATAAGCAATATCACACTTTGGACATTTTTCGGTATGACCACATTCTTTACAACTGATAATTCCAGAATAACCTCTTCTATTTAGTAGAAGAATTATTTGCTCCTTCTTATTTAGTTTTTCTTTAATCTTATTTTTTAATGTGGAAGAAAGAATAAAATTTCCTTTCTTTACTTCGTCTTTCATATCAATAATTTGAACACTTGGAAGAGTACTTGTACCTACTCTATTTGTTAGAGTTAATAATTTATAGACTTTATTACCTGCTCTTGCAAATGATTCTAAAGATGGTGTGGCAGACCCCATAACGACTGGGCATTTATGATACTGACTTCGCCACTCGGCTATATCTTTGGCATTATATCTTGGATGATTTTCTTGTTTATAAGAAGATGTATGCTCCTCATCGATAATGATGACTCCTATATTGGAAAATGGAACAAAAATAGCACTTCTGGTACCAATAACAATTTTTGCTTCACTATTAGTTATTTTTCGATATTCATCATACCTCTCAGTATCTGATAATTTAGAATGAAGAACCGCTATTACACTGCCAAATCTTGAAATAAACTTACCTACTATTTGAGGAGTTAAACTGATTTCTGGTACTAACATTATAGCAGTCATATTCTTTTTTAAGGCTTCTTCAATAATGCTCATATATACTTCTGTCTTACCCGATCCAGTAACTCCATATAGTAAATAAGTACTTGATGTATTAAAAGATGATACTACTTCATTCACAATAGAAGACTGTTCATCTGTTAGAGTAACTTTTTTATAATTACTAATTCCTTCATAATTATATCTTTTTGCTTCTTCATAGACAATGGTAGCAAGATTATATTTTAATATTGTTTTTACACTACTAGTCATACTTGTTAGTAGAATATCTCCTTCTTTTAATTTACATAAAAGATTAATTTGTGATTGATATTTACAATTTTTGATATAATTATCAATTTCTTCAATTGATTTAGTACGTCTTAAATATTTATTATATTTAATCTTAATATTAGATTTTATTTCTGCCTTAAGTGCTTTAGGAAGCATTACTTGATAAGCTGATACTAATGAACATAAAAGATGATCACCCATATATTTTCCTAAAGATATCATCTCACTATTTAAAACAGGATTAATATCGGTTACTTCAATGATATCTTTAATTTTATTTTTATCATATGTGACATCATTGTTTATCTTGGTAACAAAACCTTCAATAACCATTTTACCAAAAGGTATTTTGACTCTAATACCAACTTTGATATTTTTTTCTAAATTACTAGGTACATGATAAATAAAAGTTTGATCGACAGCTTTGGCCCCTATTTGGGTTAATACATCTATATACATATAAGATCACATCCTAATTTTATTATAACATATTAGTGATCATTTTATATAATTAAATTATTAAGTGTAAACAATAATTAAATATTATATTTTTTTTTGTAGTAATTCTATAATTCATGATATAATATTATTGTACATAATTAGTACGTTTAAAAAGGAGGAAAGATATGAATTTGCTAGCAATTATGAGTTTACTTGCAGTTACTGAAAATAATACTTATATCAAAGATAATATTACATTAGTAGAAGAAAAAGCAACTGAAGGAGTTGAATTTTTTGGTGAACATCTTGAAGATGGTCTAGAATATTTAGATGAGCATGCTAAAGAAGGTTCTGAATTTTTTGGTGAACATCTTGAAGATGGTCTAGAATATTTAGATGAACATGCTAAAGAAGGTTCTGAATTTTTCAATGAACATCTTGAAGATGGTCTAGAATATTTAGATGAACATGCTAAAGAAGGTTCTGAATTTTTTGATGAAAAGATGAATGAGGGATTTGATCATATAAATGATAAAACTAAATCAGATCTTGGTAGTAAACTAAGTAAAATATATTCTAGTTTTAAAGACAAACTTAAGAAAATTTTTAGTTAAAAAATAGTGCAATTGCACTATTTTTTATATCCATTTATTAACCTCAATATTAAGAACTTCTAGTGTTTCATACTTATTAGTATATTCAAGAATCTTTTTAATAAGTTTTTTTATTTTTTTATCACTATTTAAATCTATATCTTTTATACTGATAATTTTCTTTAATCCCCTTCTATATTCGTGACTATTAACATATAAAAACATACTCTTATCAATAAGTTTAATAATTTCCATTTCATTATTATCATTACCATCACATGAAAATATTAAATCTTTATACCAATCGATTAAATCAATTGATAATTCATCAGTATAATCGATATCATAGTTTATGATATCATCATAATAAGGACAATATTTTAATATTTTTTTAACATTAGTAACATCAATAGTACGAGTTGTTATCATATTAGTCTCCTTTATTGGTATTTTCTACTATCAGTATAGCAGTAATTCCTTTATTTGTAAAGGTTTTCGACAATTTATAACAAAAAAAGTAATAGTGATTAGTACTATTACATAAATTTGTTCATTTGTTTCATCATTTGATTAATTTGTTTTTGTGATGGTGTACGACCCATCTGACTCATCATTGTTTTAATCATTTGTTCATTAATTGGTGGATTCTTTTTAAGTTCTTTTTTCATTAGTTTTCTTGCTATAAGAAATCCAATTACTAAGCCTATTATTAAACCAATTACTATATATAATATATCCCAAAGCATATTTTATTCCTCCTTAAATCTATTTTACTATGGATTCTTCTTTTTGTAAAGAATTCTTCTTTAGTTTATTTAACCAAAAATAATCTTTATTAGCAAAATCACAAACAAATAGACTGTTATTGTATTTATTTAAATATTCAAAAAAGATAGTGTAGTTATTTTCTGTTTCAATTTTAATATTATAATTATTTATTCTAATGGTAGTTTTTTCATTATTATTTAAAGTATGAATATTTTCATTTCTTTTATATCCATATTTATATTTAAATTCATAATATATATATTCATTTAACATTATTTTATTAAAAGGTTCCGCTACTTGTTCAAAAATATGATATGTTTTTACACTATCATATTCTTTGGTATTATAGATTTCTTCAAAAATTTTATACATTTTGAATGGATTATTTTTATACATATAAGTAAAATATCTATTTACATTAAAAATATAGTATGTTCTCATTAATATCACCATATTAAATCTAACATACTATATTTAAATTTTTTGTCGGATTATAGATTATTTTTTATTTTAATAACTAAATCTTGAATATCTAATTCGAAGAAAGATAGTACATCTTTTTCACTACCACTTTTACCAAAGGTATTTACTCCTATGAAATCTTCATCTGAAGATATAAAACGATACCAATTGGAATCATTAGAAAATTCGATTACCATTCTTCGATAACCTGTAGGTAAAACTTGTTCTTGATAATCTTTTTCTTGTTTTAAGAATAAATTCATATTAGGCATTGATACTACTCTAGCTTCAATGTAATTTTTTAATAATTCTTCTTTTATTCTAACGGCTAATTCTACTTCACTACCAGTAGCAATAATAATTAAATCAAGTCTTGTTTTTACTTCACTAATTATATAACCACCTCTTGATACTTTTTCCGGACTTGTATGTTTGATTGTTTCGTTATGTCCTCTTGGAAGAATTAGAGCACAAGGATTTCCTTCTTTTAAAATATTAGTCCATGAACCAATTAATTCTTTATAATCACAAGGTCTATAAACAGAAAAATCAGGAATACTTCTTAACATGCCAAGTTGTTCTATAGGTTCGTGGGTAGGTCCATCTTCTCCTACTCTGATACTGTCATGTGTAAAGATATAGGTAACTGGTAATTTCATCATAGCGGACATACGAATGGCTGGTTTCATATAATCAGCAAATGATAAGAAAGTACTTCCATAGGCTCTGATACCTGATAGTGCTATTCCATTTATAACTGCTCCCATGGCACCTTCTCTTACACCAAAGTTAATATTTCTTCCAGTATAATCATCAATATTAAATTCTTTCTTTCCTTTTAAATATGTTTTCGTACTACAGAATAAATCAGCACTACCACCTATGAAATTAGGAATAAAGGTACTAATAACATTCATAATTTGGTAATTGATATCTCTCATAGCTTTATCTTCAAATATTTTACTTGCATCTACTACTGAAGCAATATCTAGAGAAATATCTTCATTTTCAATTACTAAATTGATTGCATCCTTTTCGCTATCAGTTGAATTAGCTAGATACATTTCATATTCTGAATACCATTCTCTGTAATAATCATCAGTTCCATCTTTAATAAATTTGAGAAGATTATTTCGATCTGCTTCACTATAAGTAAATGGCGCAGAACCTTTAAGAGTTAATCTAATATTTTCTAAATCTTCTTTATCTAGATTAGAATGAATTCTATTAGTTCCTTCATATTTTGAATATTTACCAATTACAGTCTCAATTTCAATTAAAGTTGGTTTTTTACTCTTTTTAGCTTTTTCAATAGCAGATGATATTTCTCCTACTGATTCTCCATTTTTAACGCGAATAACATCCCAATTCATGCTAGTAAATCTTCCTGTGATATCTTCATCAAATGATTTATCTATGCTTCCATCAGCGGTAATTTTATTAGAATCATATAAAACAATTAGGTTATCTAGTCCGAGGGTTCCCGCTAGTGAAGCTGCTTCATAGGATATTCCTTCCATCAAATCACCATCAGAACATATACAATATATATTGTAATCAAAGATAGTATTTTTCTTGCGATTAAAAGTACTAGCAAGATATTTTTCGGCAATAGCCATACCTACTGAAGTGGCAAATCCTTGTCCTAAAGGACCTGTCGTTGCTTCAATTCGATTATTTAGATTATATTCTGGATGTCCAGTTGCTGAAGATTCTAATTTTCGAAAGTTTTTTAATTCTTCAAGATTAAATTCATCTAAGCAATAGAATAAACTAGCATATAATAAGGCTGAACCATGACCAGCTGACATAACTAATCTATCCCTATTACACCAAGCTTTTCTTTCTAAATCGAATTTTAAATGATATGCTAATAAAGTATATATAGTTGGAGCAAAATCTAGAGCAATACCAGGATGTCCACTACCTGAAGCATTTATCATATCAAGAGATAATAATCTAATATCATTAATTATTCTTTTTTCATTAAGTTTCATAATATTACCTACCTTACAATTTAATTATATCAGAAAAATAGAAAAATATAAAGAAGATTGCTATTATTTTACATCTATTTCATAATTTATATTATATATATAAAATAGACAAATACTATTTTAAGTATTTATCTATTTT
>CAMEJC010000014.1 GCA_945919295.1 uncultured Mycoplasmatota bacterium | reverse complement strand
TCGGGAAGTGGCTCAACTTGGTAGAGCACCTGGTTTGGGACCAGGTGGTTGCAGGTTCAAATCCTGTCTTCCCGACCATTTGCTAATGTTAAGAACTTATAGTAGTTCTTTTTTTAATATTATGTATGATTTGTTTGACTTTTATAATATCTTTGTGGTAACATAGTGATGTGGGGGAAAGTAGTATGGAATTACCTTTTGAATATATTGTTTTATCAATATATAGGATATTTGATGATCGTGATATGCCACTTGTAATAAATAAGGGTACTTTAAATAAATATATTTTCAATTTAGCTAATATATTATCTAATGGTGATTATAAATTAAGAAGTATTTTTTCTTCGTTTGATTACGAAATAGAACTTGATTTATTTATTCAAAAATATAATTTATATATTGATTGTAATAATAATGATATTGTTTTTGATTATGATTATATTGATGAATTATATATGTTAATTGATGAAGCTATTAATGAATATGATGATAAAATTGTTGATATTATTAATGAGGTTATTGATAATAATTTTATTTTGCTTGAAGTTCTTGGAATAAAAATTAATAAGAGAATGTATCATTGTTTACTAGACAATGAAAGTAAGTTAGAAGAACTTTATATTAATTTAAGAAAAGCAGGTACCGATGATAAGAAAAGAGAAGATATAATTAAAAAGATCAAAATTTTTCAACTTAAAAATAGTATATTGCTTTTTAATATGAATAATCATTTGAATTATAATGAATGTTATGATTTGTTATTATATGGAACGGACTATGCTAGAAGGTTTGATTATGGGCATTTTTATCCTGAAAGTTTAGAAGTTAATGATTATAATGATCTTATATTTGATAGTGCATTATGGAGATCTCTTTTTAATATAGATTCTTTGGATTTATTTATTTCGAGAGATAAAATAGATAAACTTACTAATTATAAAGATGACTGTTTTTCTAGATATGATAAAAGTGAGCTTAAGTTTTATTTGGTTTATTTAAATTTACTTGATAGAGAAATACAAAAGACTACGGATAGTGAACTTAGAGAGGAATTTATTACTGCTAAATATAGACTAATGAATACTTTGGATTCTCTTTATGGTACTGTTACTTTTATGAAAAAAGAAGATTTAGTAGTTAGTTTTATAGAAGATAATTATGAATCTTTTGCAATGACTATTTTTGATTTGATAGATGATTTACTTAATTATGCTGACGATGATTACAACGCACTATCTGAGACAAAAATGGTGGGTAATACAAAAAATATTGTGGCTTATTACTATAGTACGATTGAAAAATTATATATTGAGACTTATTATAGTTTAACTCATGATAGAAATATTGAATCGGCAATAAAAGAAAACAAATTATATGGAGTTAATAGTATAAGTAGTGGAATGCTAGATGAAATAGTAAATAATCCAAAAAGAAAAATAAAATAAATAGTAATATAAAATAATTAGAGAATATTATAAAAAAATATTTTCTTTTTTTTACACTTTTTTGTGTAAAATTGAGAAAAAGATATTTACAAAGTATAGTTATTATAGTAGAATATATTCATAGAGTGGCACAAAGTGGAAGAAAGTGGGGGATAATATGTTAATTGGAGAATATCACCATAATCTTGATGAAAAAGGAAGATTGATTATTCCTTCTAAATTTAGAGATGATATTGGGAATAAGTTTATTGTCACGAGAGGATTAGATGGGTGTTTATTTGTCTATGCAATGAATGAGTGGAACAATATTATATCTAAATTAAAACAACTTCCATTTACAAAAAAGGATGCCAGAACTTTTAATCGTTTCTTTATGTCTGGTGCTACTGTATGTGAATTTGATAAACAAGGTAGAATAAACTTGCCATCTTCGCTTATTTGTTATGCGGGTATTAAAAAAGAATGTACAATAATAGGGGTAAATGATCGCCTAGAAATATGGGCTACCGATAAATTCGATAGTTTAATAGAAGAAAATCTTGATGCTATATCTGATGTAGCGGAAAATTTATTTGAAGGATTTGATATCGTTGCATAAGACTGTTTTATTAAATGAAGCGATTGATAATCTTAACTTAAAAGAAGATGGTATTTACGTTGATGCTACTTTGGGATTCGGGGGACATAGTGGTTTGATTTTAAAGAGAGTAAAAAGGGGCTTTCTTTTCGCCTTTGATCAAGATGAAATGGCGATAGACTATAGCGAAAAAAAGTTAAAACAAATAGGTAATAATTTTGAGATTATTAAATCGAATTTTGCTGATTTAAAAGAGGAATTAGCAAATCGTAGTATTACTAAAATAGATGGTATTGTCTTTGATCTTGGAGTATCATCGCCACAGCTTGATATAGCAGAACGTGGCTTTAGTTATCATAATAATTCAAAATTGGATATGAGAATGGATACTAGTAAGAACTTTTCGGCGTACGATGTTGTTAATACTTATTCTTATGAAGAACTTACTAGAATATTAAGAGAATATGGTGAAGAAAAGTATGCTACTAGTATTGCTCGAAATATTGTTAAAGCAAGAGAGACAAAGAAGGTTGAAACTACTTTTGAACTAGTTGATATAATAAAAGCTAGTATTCCGATGAAAGCTATGCGAGATTCACATCCGGCACGAAAAACATTTCAAGCAATTAGAATTGAAGTTAATAATGAACTTGAAGTGTTAAAAATAGCTTTACAATCAGCTTTGGAAATATTAAATGTTCATGGTAGAGTAGCGGTAATTACTTTTCATTCTTTAGAAGATCGAATTGTTAAGGAAATATTTAACAAGTATTCGAAAGTAGATAGTAATTTAGTAAAATTACCATTCGTACCTGAAGAGTATTTACCTAAATATAAACTTGTAGCAAATATTGTGCCAAGTAATGATGAAATAGAAGAAAATAATCGATGTAGATCGGCAAGACTTAGAGTGATCGAAAGAATAAAGGAATGATAAACATGAAAAAGAAAAAAAAGAAGGGTTTTACAAAATTAGAAAAATTTCTATATAAAAGTTGTCTTACAATTGCGGTATTTTTACTTGTGGGAATTGTTTTTACTAGTGCGGCTGTATCTAAAATGAATATTGAATTACAAGAGATTAGTAAAAAAGTCGAAACACAAGAGGATACTAATCAAAGTCTTGCGATGAAAATAAATGAGATGGCTTCACTTGAAAATATTCAGATTATAAGTAAGAATATGGGACTTACTTATAATAATGAAAATATTAAGACAATAGAGTAAAGGTGATTAATATGAAAAAGGTAAAGGTAAATAATGATGGGTTTAAAATAAATAAACTAGTTATTATTGTTACCTTTTTTTTGTTTGTTATATTAATAGTTAGATTGTGTTATTTATGCTTAATAGATTATAAAGTTGGTGAGTCAACGATTACGGCTTTTATCAAAAGTAGAAATACAACTGAAGAAGTACTCATGCCAAAACGTGGAACTATATATGATATGAATGGTAATATTCTTGCCAACGATGTTATTAGTTATACAATGATTGCTTATTTGTCTGATACAAGAGTAGATGCTAAAGGTAATAAAGACTATGTTGAGGATTTTGATACGACTAGTACTAAAATTGCTTCTGTTCTTGGTGTTGATGCTAGTGAAATTAAAAAAGCATTGGAACAAGGAAAGATAAACGGCAAATATCAAGTAGAATTTGGTAGCATTGGAAAAGATCTTAGTGAACTTGTTAAAGAGGAAATTGACAAGCTTAATCTTCAAGGAATAGACTTTCTTAAAGACGTTAAAAGATATTATCCTAATGGTGATTTTGCTTCATATTTGATAGGTTACACTGTACTTAAAGAGGATGAAGAAAAAAATAATTGGATAACGGGAGAAATGGGAATTGAGGAGTATTATAATAATGAATTAAAAGGAAAAACTGGATATATAACTTATGAGAAAGATAAATATGGATATAAGATTGCTAATGGTCGAGAATATGTAGAACCAGCAAATGATGGTAATGATATATATTTGACTATTGATAATAATATTGAATTATTTGTTGAGAATGCTGTAAAAACTGCTCAAGAAGAGTCAGAGGCTGAATGGGTACTTATGGTGGTAGCGAATGCTAAAACAGGAGCGATCCTTGGATATTCATCAACACCTTCATTTGATCCGAATCTTAGAAATATGACATCTTATTTAGATCCAATTGTAAATCAAGCTTATGAACCAGGATCGACGATGAAAATTTTTAGTTATATGTGTGCTATTGATTCTGGTAATTATGATGGTAGTGTTACTTATGAATCAGGAACAAAGACTTATACTTCAGAAATAGACGATAGCACTGTTACTATTTCGGATTGGAATAAAAAAGGATGGGGAACCATTTCTTATGATCAAGGTTTTGCTTTGTCTTCAAATATTGCTGTTGCTAATATTGTCGAGTCAGTAATTAACAAGGAAAATTTGAAAGCCTGCTACAGCAAATATGGATTTGGTAGTAAAACAGGATTTACTTTAAAAAGAGAGGATTCAGGTAGTATTAATTATAAATATCAAATTGAGGCTGCAACAGCTGGATATGGACAAGGTATTACGACAACACCAATTCAACATATTCAAGCACTTACTGCTATTGCTAATGATGGTGTGATGCTAAAACCTTATGTAGTTGATCGAATAGTGGATACAGATACTGGTAAGACTGTATTTCAAGGTAAACGTGAAGAGGTTGAAACTATAGCTAATAAACAAACTATTGATAAATTAAAAGAATTAATGGCGACGGTTATTAATGGCGATAATACTAATTCGACTGGTTATGCTTACTATATGGATGGGTATAGTTTAATTGGTAAGACGGGTACAGCACAAATATTTGATTATTCTAAGGGCGAGTACATGAAAGGAGTATCTGACAATATTTATTCATTTTCGGGAATGTTTCCTCAAGACGATCCAGAAATTATTGTATATGCAGCATTAAGTAGGCCTAAAGATACTACTAATTATATTGCCCCAATGGTTAAAGAAGTAGAGAAAAATGTAACAAAGTATTTAGATATTGAAAGCAGTGATAAAGAAAAAACTTCTTATGTAATAGAATCATATTATAATAAGAATGTTAATGATATTAAAACTGAATTGGAAAGTAAAAAAATTGAAGTTTTAACTTTAGGGAACGGTACTAAAGTTATAGATCAATATCCTAGTAAAAATAGTATTATATATGAAGATAGTTTAATTATACTAAAAACGAATGGTTTTGATAATAAAATGATTGATTTAACAGGATATTCTTATAAAGAGGTAATTAATATACTTAAATTTATGAATGTAGAATATACTCTTGAAGGAAATGGATATGTTTATGAACAAAGTATTCCTGCTGGTGAGACTATTGATGATACGATAGTAATAAAGTTAAAGAATAAGTATGAGAATGGATGATAAATTATGAATGATGATACTAATTTTATATCAAGAATTTTATATGCAATATTGATTATATTAATATGTATTATTTTAGGAGTTTATTTAGCTAAAAAATTGATTGGGTAGATTAAAATTTAACATATTTTATGTCAAATTTTAATAAATTTTATAAAAAGTTACAAAATTTAAAATAAAAAGTTGTTTATATATTATAAGAGATAAAATATCATGAATGGTCATGATATTTTTTTCTTTAGAAAAGAGGTGAAGATAAAATTAAAGAAGAAAAGGGGATAAGGGTGAAGAAAGAAGGTAAAAATGACTGAAGAAAAAGTATTAGAATTAATTAAAAAAGAAGAAATAGAAGATATGGAAATTAAAGAATTATTTTATGATGTATTTTATAAGGCTGTATTTGGAAGAGAACAAGATATACTTCTTAAGAAATTAAAAATAATATTAGATATTAAAGAAAGATATGATAATCCAATTACGATGATTGGTTATGAAATACCTATAACAAGAAAAGATAGTAAGGTAAATAGATGTGATATTTTAATTGAATTAAGCGATGATACATATATTCATATCGAAATGAACAAAGGAAAAGATGATAATATTTTATCGAGAAATATAATCCAAGTATCAAGAATATATGGTAATTTAAGAAAGAGTGGTAAAAAGGATAAAGAATTAGAAAATTTAAGAATACAGCAAATTAATTTAAATAATTTTAAGGGCATATCAGGAAAAGCAATAGAACATATTATGTTATGTGAAAAAGAAAGTGGTAAAATAGCAAGTGAAATACTTAGTTTTTGCAACGTAGATGTTGAAAAATGTTACAAAATGATATATAATAAGGACATAAAAGATATTTCTAAGGCAGAAAGATGGGGAGCTATATTAAAAGCAAAAAGTATAAAGGAATTATCATATATATTAGGTGGTGATATGTTAAGTATGGAAGAGAAAGAAAGATTTTTAAAGACAGTGAAAGAAGTAAATAGTGATGATAGGATATTACAAGATTGGATGATCGAAGAAAATGCCAGAATGGCATATGAAGGAGAAATGAGTACAGCAAGAAGAGATGGCAGAATAGAAGGAATGATCGAAGGTATAAAAGAAGGTAAGAAGAAAGGAATTGAACAAGGTATTGATAAAAAAACAAATGAAGTAATTATCAATATGTTAAAAAAAGATATAGATTATGATACTATTTCAGAAGTAACGGGTAAAACAATTGAAGAAATAAGGAAAATTGAAAATAGTAAAAAATAGATGTTTTGTTTAAAGGCTTATTGCCTTTTTTTTCTTGCCTTTCTTTTTAAAATATAGTAAAATTAATTAGTAGGATGTGAATTTAGATGTATTTAAAGGAATTAAGAACATATGGATTTAAATCTTTTGCAGATAAAACTACTATTGAATTTGGTAAAAATATTAATGGCATAGTAGGTCCAAATGGAAGTGGCAAGTCTAATATTGTCGATGCTGTCAGATGGGTACTTGGTGAACAATCTATGAAATCTCTAAGAGGTGAATCAACTCTTGATGTTATTTTTTCTGGTAGTGAAAGTAGGAAACCATTAAATTCTGCTTCGGTAACATTGGTCTTTGATAACGAGGATAAAACTTTACCAATTGCTTTTGAAGAGGTTGCTATAAAGAGGGTGGCTTTTAGAACGGGAGAAAATGAATATTATATCAATAATGAAAGGGTTAGATTAAAGGATATAACGGAATTATTATCTGATTCGGGTACTGCTAAAGAAAGTTTTAATATTATAAGTCAAGGTAAAATAGATGAAATTTTATCAAATAAACCAGAAGATAGGAGAATAATTTTTGAAGAAGCTGCTGGAGTGCTTAAGTATAAAAGAAGAAAAGAAGAAGCTTTAAGAAAATTAGATAAAACTAATCAGAATTTAAATAGAGTAAATGATATTATTTTGGAACTTTCTAATACGATTGGTCCATTAGAAGAGGCTTCTAATAAAGCAAAGAGATATACAGAGATAAAAAATAAATTATCTAATATTGAAGTAGCGGTTATTGCTAAGACAATATCAGATTTAAATTTTGAATATCAAGAAAATAAAAAGAAAATTAGTGAGTTAGAAGATGAGGTATCTAAATTATCCGCTAGTGGGAGTTCTTATGATGTAGATATTTTAAAATATAAAGATAAACTTAGAAATATTAGAGAAGAGATTAATACTAAACAGTTATCTTTAATAGAACTTTCTAAAAACGAAGAAAAGATTGCTTCTTCGATTAAGTTGTTACAAGAAAGAAATAAATATAAAGAAGAAACTTCTAAAATATCGAATAACATTATTTTATTGAAAGAAGAAATATTAAATATTACTACTAATTTAAATGATTTAAATAATGATATTGTGGTTATTAATAAAAAGATTGAATTACTTTCAAATAATATAGCTTCAGTTAATAAGAAAAGTAATGAAATTATTGATAGGAAGAATAATATTAATAATTTGATAATTAAAAATAATAGAGATATTGATAGTTTGAAATATAAGATGGAATATTTGGAAAATAGTCTTCTTAATAATTCATCTCTTCCTCAATCTATTAAATCTATTTTGAATAATCCTAAATTTAATGGAGTACATAATGTTATTTCTTCTCTTATTGATACCGATAGTAAATATACTGTGGCTATATCTACTGCTCTTGGAGGTTCAGCTTCTTATTTAGTTGTGGATACGCCAAATATTGCTAAAGAACTTATTTATTACTTGAAAAATAATAATTTAGGAAGAGCAACTTTTTATCCAATTTCAGTAATTATGGGAAAAAAGATTGATACTGATACTTTAAATATTTTAAAAGATGAAGATGGATTTATTGATATTGCTTCTAATTTAGTTACTTATGAGGATAAATATACTAATATTATAGCTAATACTTTGGGTAATGTTATTATTGTCGATACAATTGATAGTGCTAATAGAATAAGTATTAAAGTAAATAAAAAATATAAAATTGTAACGTTAGATGGACAAGTTGTAAATGTTGGTGGTTCTCTGACGGGTGGTAGTTTATTTAAGACAAATAATTCTTTATCTATTAAATATGAACTTGAAGAAGTTACAAAAAAATATGATTTGTTAATAAATAAAAATAAGGAATTAGTTAAAGAAATTTCTTCTTTAAATAAAGAACTTGAAAATTTAGAAAAGGAATTATATTCTTATCAGAATATGAAAGTGGAATATGAAACGAAAAGTGACAATTTAAAAAATGTTATTTTGGTAAAGAATAGAGAAAAAGAGGAAAAAAATAATGAATTAAATGATCTAACTAATATTACTAATAATACTAGTGAAGAGGATAATTTAATTAAATCTTTGTATGAAATAAGAGAAAAGATTTCTAATTTGAATAAAGATTTATCGATACTTAAAGTAGAAGAAGATAATACTAACAATATTATTATGGAAATTGAAGAAACATCTAAGACTAATAATAATTATATAAGTAAAAAAGAAAAAGAATTAAATAATTTGAATATTATGGTTAATCGTATGGATGTTAAACTTGATAATTTGTTAAATGATTTAAATATGGATTATAATATGACTTATGACTTTGCTGTTGAAAATTATAAATTAGATATAGATATTGATGATGCTAGAAGAGAGGTTCTTAAACTTAAAGATGATTTAAGTTTAATTGGTAATGTTAATTTGGATGCTCCTAGTGAATATGAAAAAGTTAAAGAAAGATATGATTTTTTAAATAATCAGAAACAGGACTTATTAACCGCTGAAAATACTTTATACGATATTATTAAAGAGATGGATTCTATTATGAAAACGAGATTACTTGAGACTTTTGAACAAGTAAGAAAAGAGTTTAAGATTGTATATCGAGAACTATTTAAAGGCGGTAGAGCAGAGCTTACTTTAACGGATCCTGATAATATTTTAGAGACTGGTATTGAAATTAAAGCTGAGCCTCCTGGTAAAAAACTTCAAAGTATTTCTCTTTTATCTGGTGGTGAAAAAACATTCACTGCGATATCTCTTTTGTTTGCGATACTAAATGTTAGACCGGTTCCATTTTGTCTATTCGATGAAGTAGAAGCTGCTTTAGATGATGCTAATGTTGAATCTTTTGGTAAATATTTAGAAAAATATCATGATAATACACAGTTCATTATTATTACTCATAAGAAGAAAACAATGGAATATGCTGACATTTTATATGGTATTACAATGCAGGAATCGGGAGTTAGTAAGATGGTATCTGTTAAACTTGAGGATATAAAGAAAGATTAAGTTCTTTCTTTTTTCTAAAAATTGCTAAAGATAATTGTATAATTTTCAAATATGTTAAATTGAAATTAAAGTTAATGTAAATTTAATTGGGGTTGGTGATGTATGAAAGGTAAGTATTAATTTAACAAATAATAATACTCATAAAAAACTTTATTCAAGTCGTGTACATGGCATTCTAAAATATATTATTTACAAATATAGTTTTCTTAAATATTGATAGAAAAAAATATAAATAGCTATTTAAGGTTTATATGTCATTTAGATATAATTTAGTAAAAATCATAAGAAAGATAAAGGAGGTATTGAAATGATAGAAGAAACTGTTTTTACAAATGAAAAAATAATAGAGGTAGTAAAAAACATTTATAACATTGATGTTTATCAAGTTGAAAAATCAAATCGTGGTAGTGCCAATTTATATTCTTTGAATGAGAATAAATATATATTTAAAGAATTTCAAACAAAATATACAAAGGAAGAGATTGATAAAGAAATAATTATAATCAATCACTTAAAAGAAGATGATATTCCAGTCCCAGAGTATGTAAAAACAATATCTGGTGAATATAGTTTTGTATATGAAAATAGAATTGTGATAATGCAAAAGTTTATTGATGGTTATACAATGGAATCAAATACTGGTAATTATGATCAAATTTTAGAGTCTGCTGAATATTTAGGTAAAATTGTTAAAAGCCTTTCCACACTTGAAATTAATCTACCATTAAATGATGCATCAGGTTGGTATTCACACAAAGCAATTGAGGAAAGTATAGAAAAACAAGAGAAATTGTTGCAGAATATTTCAGAAAAAGAATACCCACAAATATATATAGATTTAACTGATAAAATTTCTATGTTGAAGTCTGTAAGAGATAATATAAATTTTGGCGATATCAACAAATTATCCATTATGAATACACATGGGGATTATAGTGTACAACAATTTATTTATAAGGATGGAAAAATTAAAGCAATTATTGATTTTGTATCAGCATGTAAAATGCCAGTAGTATGGGAAATAATCAGATCTTATAGTTATATAGATCCAAAAGCAAAGGATGGAGAAATAAACATTAATAATTTAATTCAATATATAAAAAAGTTTACTAATTATGTTTCATTAAATGAATATGATTTTAAGTATATGTCTTATTTATATTTAATTCAACTTCTTGCTAGCACATACGGATATAAGCAATATATTGCTGATAATTCAAAGATTGATTTATTAGAATTTGCATTTTTTAGAACAAAATTATGCAAATATCTATACAAAAATGCAGAAAAAATATCAAATACTTTAGTAAAAAAATTATTAAATAATAATTAACTATTAGATAATGGAAAAAAATAGTAAATATTTTAAATTAAGAAAAGGAATATTTTACTTATGTAAAAGAAAAGACTAGAAAATGAAAAGAAATATTGTATTACAAGATGATTTTTTAGCATTTCTATCTCTGGGAACAGTTAATTCAAATTCACCAAATTGACTTTTTACCTTTTTAGAAGAATAGCCATTTCTATAGTTTGATTTTTCTATTTTATTATCACTTTTTTCATAACCTATAGATGAATCAAATTCAGCATTCATCATAGTTTGAATAGTATCTTTAAACATATCTTTTAATGCATAAGCAATATCATTTGCATTTTTAATATCATAATTTTCTAATAAATATTTAACAACTTCATTATTTTTATTTTCTTTCATACAAAAAATCCTTTCTTGGTTATATATTTCTATATTACCATAGAAAGGATTTGTCTTTACAGAAAATTATTTACATTATAAACTAATCATATATGCATTAAATAAAAAATAGTGGTACTTTTTCTTTTTTTATGATAAAATTGTATTGAAGAGGTGTAATTATGAAAGATAAACAAAATAAGGAAATTACTAATCGTGATGTAGATTTTGCTAGATGGTATACTGATGTGGTAAAAGCTGCTCATTTAGCAAGTTATTCTAATACGAAAGGATGTATCGTAATTGAACCTAATGGATATGCTATATGGGAGAAAATGCAAAGTATATTAGATAGTAAATTTAAAGAGACTGGTCATGTTAATGTTTCGATGCCACTTTTGATACCAGAAAATTTACTTCGTAAAGAAGGAGAATTGGTAAAGGGATTTGCTCCTGAAGTTGCTTGGGTTACTTCTGGAGGAGATAAGAAATTAGATGAAAGATTATGTATTAGACCAACTTCAGAAACTTTATTTAGTGATTATTTTGCTAGTAATGTTTCTTCATACCGTGATTTGCCTAAGTTATATAATCAATGGTGTAATGTATTAAGATGGGAAAAGGAAACGAGACCATTTCTTAGAAGTCGTGAATTTTTATGGCAAGAAGGACATACTATTCATGAAACGAAAGAAGAAGCAGAAGCTGAAACTTTATCGATGTTAAATATTTATAATAATTTTTTTCATGACTATTTGGCAATACCTAGTATTGTAGGTAAGAAAACAGAAAAAGAAAAATTTGCTGGAGCTGAATATACTTATACGGTTGAATCTCTTATGTATAATGGGGTAGCACTTCAGTCTGGTACCAGTCATTATTTTGGACAAAAATTTTCTAAAGCATATGATATTAAATATTTAAATAGAGAAAATAAATTTGATTATCCTTATCAAACTTCTTGGGGAGTGTCTACTCGTATGATAGGAGCACTTATTATGGTACATTCTGATGATTATGGTCTTGTTTTGCCTCCTAAAATTGCTCCTAAAAAAGTAGTAATAATACCAATCGGTAATGATTTAGAGATATTATCTCTTGCTAATGATTATTTAGATAAATTAAAAAAAGAGGGGATAGAGGCCTATATTGATAATAGTGATAAATCACCAGGATATAAATTTGCAGATGCTGAAGTAAATGGTATACCTGTTAGAATTGAAATTGGTAAAAGAGATTTAGAAAATAATATGATTACACTAGTTAGAAGAGATACGAGAGAGAAAATGCAGGTATTTACTAATACTGATATTATTCATGATGTTAAAATATTGCTTGAAGATATTCAAAGAGATATGTATGATAGAGCTCTACGTAGGAGAGAAGAAATGACATATACTGTAACAGATTTGGAAGAATTTGAAACGATTATGAATAGTCATCCTGGTTTTGTTAAGGCTATGTGGTGTGGAAATGCTGAATGTGAAGAAAAGATTAAAGAAATTAGAGGTACTAAATCGAGATGTATTCCTTTTACTGATGAGAAGATATCAGATAAATGTGTGGTATGTGGTAAGAAAGCTGATACTTTAGTTATTTGGGGTATTCAGTATTAGAAAAATTTAAATTAGTAAAAATATTTACAAATGTATAGATATTTGTTATAATTAAAAAGTATGAAAGGAAAGATAATATGGAAATAGCAGTTATTATTTTATCAATATTATTAATAGCAATTGTTTTACTTCAGAGTGGTAAAGCTGAATCTGCTTCACAAATAATTCAGGGGGGAAGTTCTGATTTGTTTGCTAATAGAAAAGAAAGAGGTTTTGAACTATTTATAACTAGACTTACTTATGTTTTAGGTTTTTCTTTCTTTGTGTTATGCTTAATAATATCATTGTAAGACTTAAAGATATTTAAGTCTTTTTTCTAATTGGAGGCCTTTATGAAAGAAAGAATAATAGAAAAATTAACGGAGAATACTTCACTTACTATTATGGATTTAAATGATAAGCTTGGGCTTGTAACTATTGATGAATATCAAAGATTAGAAAGTGAACTTGATAAACTTGTAAGTGATGGTGTTATCTATTATAGTGATAAAAAGAAAAAGTATTTACTTTTAGAAAATAGTCACTTGGTAAAGGGGAGACTCATTTTAAATGAGAAAGGTTTTGGATTTATAGAAATTGGTAAAGATGTTAAAGATGTTTATGTAAATGAAAAGAATATTAATGATGCTGTGGATGGTGATTTGGTATTATTTGAATATTTAAATAAAGATAAAGAACGTCCTGAAGGTAGAATTATTAAAGTAATTAAAAGAAATTTTGATCCTATTGTTGGGGAAGTTATTGTGATAGATGGAGACTATTTTGTTAGACCTGATCGAAAAGGTACTGATATATATATTCCAAGGGATAAGCTTGGTGGAGCTGTCGAAGGACATAAAGTTGTAGTTACTCCCTTAAAAGATGGTAAAAGAATTGGTGAGATAACAAAAATAATTGGTCATAAAAATGATGTAGGAATTGATATTTTATCTTTTGTCTATGAATATAATTTTAGACCAGAGTTTCCTAATGAAGTAATGGATGAACTAGAAGATATTCCTTTATTTTTAGATGAAAAAGAAATAAATAAAGAATTATCTTTAGGAAGAAGAGATTTAAGGGATAGAGAAATATTTACGATTGATGGAGCGGATACTAAAGATATTGACGACGCTATATCACTTTCTATCGATAGTAATGGTAATTATCATTTAGGGGTTCATATTGCTGATGTTTCTTATTATGTTAAAGAGGGAACTAAAATTGATGAAGAAGCATATTTTAGAGGGACTTCAGTATATTTGGTTGATAGAGTACTTCCAATGCTTCCTCATAAGTTATCTAATGGTATTTGTTCATTAAATGAAAATGAGGATAGGTTTGCTTTGTCTTGTGAAATGATAATTGATAATAAGGGAAATGTTACTAAATATGATATTTTCCCATCGATTATAAAAAGTAGAAAAAAGATGACTTATGAGTCAGTAAATAAGATTTTAGAAGAAAATTATACAGAAGATGATTATAAGGAATTTGAGAGTACTTTACTACTTATGAATGAGTTATCGAAAATTTTACGTAAGAAAATGATAGCACGAGGTTATATTGAATTTGAAAGTACTGAAGCTAAAATTAAAGTTGATGAAAATTGTCATCCTATTAGTATTGAGGCTAGAGTTCAAAGATCAGGAGAAGAGTTAATTGAAAACTTTATGATAGCTGCAAATGAAACAGTGGCTTCGTCGATATATTATAAAAATTTACCTGGAATATATCGAGTACATGATAAACCGGATGAAAAGAGACTTAGTGAATTTATGAAATTTTTATCATTACATGGTTATATTGTTAAAGGTAAAAATAAAATAAATAATCCTAAGGATTTACAGAATATATTAAATCAGTTAGAAAAAGTACCAGAAGTTAGAGTTTTACATGATATGGCAATTCGTTCGCAAGCTAAAGCTATATATTCTGATATTAATATTGGACATTTTGGTCTTGGTAGTAAATGCTATAGTCATTTTACTTCACCTATTAGAAGATATCCAGATTTGATTCTTCATAGGTTGGTTAGAGATTATAACTATAATTATAGTGATAAATTAATAAATGAGAGAAGAGAACAGATACCAATTGAAGCTGAACATTGTTCGATTAGAGAGCAAGAATCTCAAAACTGTGAAAGAGATGTCGATAAAATGAAAAAAGCTGAATATATGATGGATCATATTGGTGAAATATATAAAGGTATTATATCGGGAGTTCAAGAATTTGGTATTTTTGTTGAACTTGATAATACAGTTGAAGGACTTATTAAAGTAGAAAATATTAAAGGTGATTATTATATTTATGATAAAGATTTAATGGCTTTAGTAGGAAAGAAAAATAAAAAGAGATATTCTTTTGGGGATGCCATTACAGTAAAAGTTATATCTGCAGATAAAGATAAATCGCAAATTGATTTTGAAATATATGAAGAAAAAGATAATAAAAATGATACTAAAAAGTAAGAAAGGATAAATTATGGAAAGCAGTATTATTGAACTTTTGAGTATCAAAAAGAGTAATAATTTGAAAATAGAAGAAATATCAAAATTATTAGGGGTTGAGATAGAGGATGTGTTAGATACTATTAACAGGATGGAAAAATAATTTTATTAAGAGAAGATAAAAAATATAAGGAGTGTAGTAATGGCAAAGAAAAGAAGAAGGGTAAAAAGAAGATTAAGAGTAGATAGAATATTAATATTATTATTAATTCTTGGTATTATTGTATTTGGTTTATATTTTGGTATTACGCATCTTTTTAAAAGCGATGATACTGATAATAGTAATAGCAAACCTAGTGTTAAGGAAGAGGATAAGACTTATGAGTTATCTTTAGTTATGGTTGGTGATAATTTAATTCATGATAGTATATATAAAGAAGCTAATCGAAATGCTAATTATGATGGATATGATTTTAAACCAATGTATACTTATTTAAAAGAAAAAGTTAAAGATTATGACCTAGCTTATTACAATCAAGAAACTATTTTAGGTGGTGATGAAATAGGCTTATCATCTTATCCCACTTTCAATTCACCTTATGAAGTAGGAGATGCTATGATAGATGCTGGATTTAATTTAGTTAGTTTAGCCACTAATCATACTATTGATAGAGGTGAAAAAGCAGTATTAAATTCATGTGCATATTGGCAAAAACAAGACGGTGTTATGACGGCAGGAAGTTACTGTTCAGAAGAAGAGAGAAATAAAGTTCAAGTAATGGAAAAGAATAATATTACATATTCACTTTTATCTTATACTTATGGAACTAATGGTATTCCAGTACCTAGTGGAAAGGAGTACTTGGTTAATGTATGGCCTACGAATGGTAATAATCCTAATACTGATAGTGAATATCAATCTTATAAAGAAACAGTTAAGGAAGATATTCAAAGAGTAAGAGATAAAGTTGATGTTCTTATGGTAGCAATGCATTGGGGAGTTGAATATACGCATACTCCTACTGCATATCAAATAGATATGGCTAAATTCCTTGAAGAACAGGGAGTAGATATTATTATTGGATCTCATCCTCATGTTGTAATGCCTGTTACTTGGATTAATGATACTTTAGTTATATATTCTTTAGGTAATTTGATATCTGCTCAAGAGACAGATTTAGATTATGCTAAAATGGTTGGACTTATGACTTCAGTTAAGATTACTAAAACTGTTAAAAATGGTGAGTCTAAGATTACTTTGGGTGATTTAAATAATGAACTTTTATATACTTCTCATCCTAGTTGGAGAAATTATAAGGTAATACCATTCTCTAGTCCTGATATTGGAAATTATAATAGTGATTATGAAAGATTATATAATAAATATAGTGTCGTTATTAAAAATATGGATGATACTATACCAGTAGTGGCTCTTAGTGAATAATTTATTTATTCACTTTTTCTTTTACTATTTTTCAAAATAATTTTACTCTAAAAGTGTTGATTATAGATAAGATTAATACTTTAACTTAAATAAATTACTTTCAAAACATAGTAGTTTTTGTTATAATATAAATGAAAGGAAGATACTTATGGAAATATTAAATCGAAAAGCTAGATATGATTATGAAATAGAAGATACTTATGAAGCTGGAATTGTCCTTACTGGGACAGAAATAAAATCAATAAGACAAGGTAAAGTCAATATTAAAGATAGTTATGCTATTATCAGAAATAACGAAATATTTTTAATAAATACACATATTTCTCTATATGATGAAGGAAATAGATTTAATCATGTAGAGACAAGAACTAGAAAACTACTTCTTCATAAGAAAGAAATATATAAATTAAGAGATAAATTAGAAATAGAAGGATATACTTTAGTACCTCTTAAAATATATTTTGTTAAAGGAAGAGCTAAAGTGTTAATTGGAGTAGCTAAAGGTAAAAAGAACTATAATAAGAAAGAATCTATTAAAGAAAGAGATATCAAAAGAGAAATGGAAAGGGATATTAAATACCGTTTATGAATGATATTATCGAAAAAACAAATAATTTAATAAGTGTTTTTGAAAAAAGTGATTTAATTAAAAATTTAGAATATTATAAAGCTAAGGTAATTATGAATAAGAAATTATTAGAATTAATAAATAAATATAATAATTCTAATGATGAATATGAAAAGATATCTCTTAAAAAAGAAATATTTAGTTATCAAGAGTATACTGAATATATGAAATATTATAATGAATTATTTTATTATGTTTTAAAGATAAATAAAAAATTTAAAGAATATACAGATGTAAGAGGTTGTCATATATGAGAGTAATAAGTGGTTATTTAAAAGGAAGAAATTTAGAAGGATATAATACTCCTGGTACTAGACCTACGATGGACAGAGTGAAAGAATCAATGTTTGCTAGTATTCAGAATGACATCTCTTCTTCAGTGGTACTAGATCTATTTTGTGGAAGTGGTAGTCTTGGTATTGAAGATATATCTATGGGGGCTAGTAAATGTTATTTTGTCGATAACAATAGAGAAATATTAAAATATTTAAATAAAAACATAAATAATTTAAATATCAAAGATAAAAGTATCATAATAGAAAAAGATTATAAAGAAGCATTATTATATTTTAAAGATCATAATATTAAATTTAATATTATTTTAGTTGATGCACCATATAAGATGGAAGTTATGGAAGAAATAATTAATTTAGTAAATAAATATGATTTATTAGAAGAAAATGGCTTATTAGTATTAGAGTTTAGTTTTGATAAATTACAAGATAATTATAACAATCTAAAACTTATCAAAACTAAAAAATATAATGACAAATTTGTCTATATTTACCGAAAAGTAATTGACTAATATCTTATTTTATGATAATATTATCTTATAAATAGAGGAGGAATAAATAAATGAAAAAATTAAATAGAAAAGGATTTACTTTAATAGAATTACTAGCAGTTATTGTAATACTTGCTATTGTATTAGTGGTAACTATACCATCAGTACTTACTACTATGAACGATGCTAGAGATAAGAACTTACAAAACGCTGCAGATACTGTTGCTGAATGGTTTACTAAACAATACGAACTTGCTGTATTAGGTAGTGATTTAGGAAGTGGCAATGTAAGTACAGCTTATACTACTTTTGGTCTAACTGCAACTCAAAAACCTTTAACTAAGGAAGTTCTTATTGCTGCTGGTATAGCAGATGCAGATACTAATTTAGATTTAACAGAACCAAAAAGTATTGTAGTTCTTAACGGTACTAAAGTTTGTGTTAAATTAACAGCTAAAAGTGGTGGTAGTTTTTATAATAATGATACTACTAAATATGACAACTGCAAAGTTAGTAGTGGCTGTCCTTCAACTGTAACTTGTGGTTAAAATATCTATTAAAAGCGAATTATTCGCTTTTTCTTTTGTCCAAAATATGTTACAATTAGTATGTAAAGATTTGTTAAAATAATAAATTTATGAGGAAGGTAATAAAAAATGGATTTAATAATTGGAAGTCATGTATCTTATAAAAATAATATGGGCTTATTAGGAAGTGTAAAAGAAGCAATAAGCTATGGAGCTAATACTTTTATGTTTTATACAGGAGCTCCGCAGAATACGATGAGGGGAGAAATAAATGATAAATTAACTAGTGAAGCTTTAGAATTAATGAAGGAAAATAATATGGATATTTCAAAGGTAATTGTTCATGCTCCATATATAGTTAATTTGGCTAATATGAATAATTTTGATTTTTCGGTATCTTTTTTAAGAAAAGAAGTAGAAAGATGTAATGTTTTAGGAATGAAATACTTAGTACTTCATCCAGGGTCTGCGGTTAATTGTTCTAGAGAAGAAGCTATTAATAATATAAGTAATGGTCTTAATTTAATACTAGATAATGATTATGATGTTACAATATTACTTGAGACTATGGCTGGTAAAGGTAATGAAATTGGAAGAAGTTTTGAGGAATTAAAATCTATTATTGATAAGGTTAAATTTAAAGATAAAATAGGAGTATGTATAGATACTTGTCATTTAAATGATGCTGGTTATGATATAGGTAACTTTGATGATATTTTAGATTTATTTGATAAGGTTATTGGCATTGATAAAATTGGTTGTATTCATGTTAATGATAGTAAGAATGATATGGGTAGTCATAAAGATAGACATGAAAATATTGGTTTTGGTAATCTTGGGTTTGATGCTTTAATTAATATTATTTATAATTCTAGATTAGAAGGTATTCCTAAAATATTAGAAACTCCTTATGTTACTAAAGATGATAATTCTAAAGAAAGAGAATATCCACCCTATAAATATGAAATTGAAATGATTAAGAATAAAGTTTTTGATAATGATTTAATAACTAAAATAAGAGAAGATAATTAATCTTCTCTTATTGTTTTGGTAAAGATATCAATTTTATCTTTAAATTTTATATATAAGTTTTCTATTTTATTATAAGTAAGTGGTTTTACTATTTTTTTAATTTCTAATAAAATATCTTTAGGATTTCCATAAATGATTGTTTTATAGTTTTTCTTAATGTAAGTATAGACAATGTTTAATTCGTCATTATCTAAGACTATTCCTTGTTTTAAAGCAAATCTTTCAATATCATTTCTAGTAAGTCTATTTACATATTCTTCAATTAAATAAATATTCATAATTTCACCTAATTAACTATATGTATATTTTTATATTTTATGTTATAATAAATAATGGAGGTTATTTATTATGAAGAAAAAAATTAATATTAATAAAAAAAATAATAAAAAGAAAAAAAATAGCCTCGAAGTAAAGAAAAGTACAAAACCTATTAATAAAAAGAAAAAAAATAATAATAAGTATCTTAAAGAAATAATGGAAAAAAGATTTAATATAATTGTTTTTGTTATGGCAATATTGTTTATCATAATTGGAGGAAGATTATTTTATCTTCAAATATTAAAAAATGATGATTATAATGATAAACTGGCTTATTCAACTGAAAAGACTATTGAGAGTACTAGTGCTCCTAGAGGAAGGATTTATGATCGTAACTATAATTTACTTGTCGATAATGAGGGAGTGAAAACGATATATTATAAAAAACAAAAGGGTATAAAAACAAAAGAAGAGATAGAATTAGCTTATGAAATTGCTAGGAATATAGAAATTGATTATTCAAATATTGATGATAATAAATTAAAGACTTTTTATTATAAAGATAATTATGATGAAGTTAAGAAGAAAATTACTTCTGAAGAGTGGGATTTATATGCTAAAAGAAAACTAACGGATAGTGATATTAAGGATTTAATATATGAAAGATTAGATGAAGAAATTAAAGATTATGATGAATTTGATAAAGAAGCCGCTTATATTTATTATTTAATGAATAAAGGTTATTCTTATGCTGAAAAGATTATTAAGAACAAAGATGTTACTGAGCAAGAATATGCTTATATTAGTGAAAATATTGATAATTTAAAGGGTTTTAATACTAAACTAGATTGGGATAGGATATATTTATATGGTGATACTTTTAAAACAATATTAGGTAGTGTATCTTCAAATAGTCAAGGCATTCCTGAAGAATTATCTAAGGAGTATTTAAAAAAAGGTTATTCTTTAGATGATAGGGTAGGAATATCATATTTGGAATATCAATATGAAGATTATTTGAAGGGAACTAAGGCTACGTATCGACTACTTTCAGATAATAGTTATGAACTAGTATCTGAAGGTAAAAGAGGTGATGACATTGTATTAACTATCGATATTAATCTTCAAAAGTATTTGGAAGAAATTTTAACTAATGAAGTTATGAATGCTAAAGGGGAAGCTGGTACGCAGTATTATAATCGTTCTTTTGCTATTGTATCAGATCCTAATACGGGAGAAGTTTTAGCAATGGCTGGCAAGCAAGTTCTTGAAAAAAATGGAGAAAAATATGTTGTCGATTATACACCGGGAATTGTTACACTTCCTGTTACACCTGGATCAGTTGTTAAAGGGGCTTCAATGATGGTTGGCTATAAATACGGTGCTATTGATATTGGTAGTGTATTAGTGGATGAATGTATTAAAATTAAGGATACTCCAGAAAAGTGTTCGTGGCAGACGATGGGTACTATTGATGATATTTATGCTCTTCAAAATTCTTCAAATGTTTATCAATATAAGATAGCCATTGCGGTAGGAAATGGTATATATGAATACAATAAATCATTATCTTTAGATGAAGGTGCCTTTCAAAAATATCGTGATATGTATGCTGAATTTGGCCTTGGCATAAAGACAGGAATTGATTTACCAGTTGAAAGCTTAGGTTATATGGGTACAAGTAAATTACCTGGACATTTACTTGATTTCTCAATAGGACAGTACGATACTTATACACCAATTCAGTTATCGCAATATATTAATACGATAGCTAATGGTGGCAAAAGAATACAACCATATTTATTAAAAGAAGTATATAATGCTTCTGATAATGGAGATAAATTTGGTTCTTTAGTATATAAATCAGAGACAAAAGAACTTGGTACTTTATCAGTAGATAGTAAATATATTAATCGAGTGAGAGAAGGATTTTCAGCAGTAGTGGAAAGAGGACTAGGATACGGTTATATGGGATATTACACTAATTCAGCAGGTAAAACAGGAACTAGTCAAAGTTTTATCGATACTGATGGTGATGGTAAAGTTGATACTGAGACAATTACTTCTTCATTTGTAGGATATTCTCCAAGCGATAATCCAAAAATGAGTATTGTTGTAGTATCACCAGATATTAGTGTTCCTAATTCTTCAACTTCTTCTGTTACCAAAAGAATATCTTCACAAATAGTAAATAAATTTTTCGAATTAAATGGATAACTTTATAAAAAAGTTATCTATTTTGCTACTTAAAGGTTACTAAATAATAAGAAAAATAAAAAAATAGTTGTATAAATTAAGAAAAATATGATATAATTAGGTAGATGTCTGCGGGAGGAGGAGTAAAAATGGCAAAGAAAAATGAAAATAGAGGATTAGTTTCTTTGATGTGTGAGGAATGTAAAAATATTAACTATACTGAAGAAAAAAATAAGAAGAACACTCCAGAGAAATTAGAATTAAATAAATATTGTAAACATTGTCGTAAGACAACTAAACACAAAGAAACAAAAAAATAGGAGGTTACTAAATGATAAATGTTAATGACTTTAAAACAGGTCAAACTATTAATTACGATGGAAACTTATATCAAGTATTAGAATTTAATCATGTAAAGCCAGGTAAGGGTGCCGCTATTGTGAAGGCTAAACTTAAAAATTTAAGAACTGGATCAATCGCAGAATATACATTTAATGCTGGTATTAAAGTACCTACTGCTCATGTTGAAAAACAAAAAATGCAATTTCTTTATGCAGATGGTGATAGTTATAGTTTCATGAATATGGAAACTTATGAGCAGGTTGAATTAAATAAAAAACAAATTGCAAATGAAGTTAAATTTTTGAAAGAAGGATTAGAAGTAATTATTATCTTCTTCGAAGGTGAAATGTTAGGTATTGAACTTCCTGAAAAAATTGATTTTAAAATAACTAAAACTGAACCAGGAATAAAAGGAAATACCGCTACTAATGCTACTAAAGATGCTATTATTGAAACTGGTATGCTAGTTAAAGTTCCTTTATTTATCGAAGAAGGAGAAGAAATAATTGTATCTACTAAAGATGGTAAATATGTATCTAGAAAATAACTAGATACTTTTTATTTTAAATTATAAAAAATAAAAATTTTTTTGATATTTTTCTATATTATGTATATATGTTTGCTATGTAAAATCAATATAATCTATTATAAATAAAGGCTTTATGAGGAAAATTAAAAATAGTCAAAAATATTCTTGACTATTAATAGTATCTTGTATATAATGTTAGCGTGGTTAACACCTAAAAGTGTTCTCTCTTTTTTTAATGAAAATTAGGAAGGAGTGATGGCTATGTTCTGTGAAAATGCTCGAAAGGGGGTTTTGCAGATTGGAACAAGTCTTAGCATATGCTTTGACTATTCTAGTTATTCTTGCTTTATGCAAGTTTAACCGTAGATAAAAAACGAGAGCACTTTCAAGGAAGTGCTCTATGCAAAAACATGGAGAGAACACCTTGTCAAAATAGGTGTTATCCACATTTTTAATATGGATAAATTTCTCTTTCCATATACATTGTATATTTTTTTTGTAAAAAAGTCAATATGTAAACAAATTGTTAATAATATTTACTTTGCTTTGTAATTAGTGATATAATTTAATTGTGGTAGATAATGAAATATATAGATAAGTATTTAGAGTATTTAAAAGTAGTTAAGAAATATAGTGATAAGACTATTATTTCTTATTATGATGATTTAGTTGAATATAATGAATTTATTCAAAATAATTTTTCTGATATAATTAGTATTGATTATGATATGGTAAAAGAATATATGAAGTATTTATATGAAAGAAAAATAAGTAAAGCTTCAATATCTAGAAAGCTAAGTAGTATAAGGGGGTTATATAATTATTTAGTAAGAGAAGATATTATTACTATTAATTATTTTGAAAGAATTTCTAATCCTAAAAAGGATATATATTTACCAAAATTTTTAAGAGATGAAGAACTTGATAAAATATTTTCTATATGTAGTTGTAATACTCCAATTAATCAGAGGGATACTTTAATTATTGAATTATTATATGCTACTGGTCTTAGAGTTAGTGAACTTGTTAATATTAAAATAAAAGATATTGATAGGAATGAAAAAATTATTAAAGTAATTGGTAAAGGTAGTAAAGAGAGAATTGTTCTTTATAATAATCATACTAAGAAAGCTATGGATATATATTTAGGTGATGGTTATCATGTTTTAAATAAAGTTAATAGTGGTTATCTTATTTTGAATAAAGATGGGAATAAATTATCTGAAAGGTATGTTAGAAATATTATTAATAAATTAGTTAGAAAAGCAGAACTTGATATTAAGATTAGTCCACATACTTTGAGACATACTTTTGCTACTGATATGTTAGAGGAAGGGGCAGATCTTATGACTGTAAAAGAACTATTAGGACATGAATCTTTAAATACGACTAGTATTTATACACATATAACTAATGAACAAATTAGAAAAACATATAATATGGCTCATCCAAGGGCTAAGAAGTAGGAAGTGATAAATAATGGCAAAATTATATTTTAAATTTGGAGCAATGAAATGTGGTAAGACGAGAGACTTAATTAAAACTTGGTATAATTATAATGAAAAAGATATGACTGTAATTATTATGAAGCCAGGAGATGATAAGAAAGCTGGCGGAAATATTCAAAGTAGAGCCCATGAGGAATTAAAAGCGGATTATGTGGTTCCAAAAGAGATAAATATTTATGATCTGATAGCTAATCATTTAATAGATAATAATTTAGATTGTATTTTAGTTGATGAAGCACAGTTTTTAACTTCTAGACAAGTAGATGAATTATCTGATGTTGTCGATAATTTTGATATACCAGTGCTTTGTTATGGTTTAAGAGCAGATGCTTTTTCTAATTTATTTCCTGGTAGTAAAAGATTATTTGAGGTAGCTGATGTTTTAGAAGAATTAAAGGCAGTATGTAAATGTGGAGCTAAAGCAACTTTTAATTTAAGACTTAATAGAGTTAGTGATGAATTGATACCTGTTTTTTCAGGAGAGCAGGTCTCTATTGATGGAATTGATGCAGAATATGATTCTGTATGTAGACCCTGTTATAAGAAATTAAGGAGAAAATATGAAAAAAAGAAAGAGAACTAAAAAATATAGTAATAAGAAAATATTAATTATAAGTGGAATAATTATTAGTATTATTATAATTTTTTTAGTTATTTATTTTTTAATTATTGATAAAGATAATATTCATCCAGTTTTTAGTTATAAAACAAAAATTACGATTGAAGCAGGTGATAAGGTTCCTACTGTAAATGATTACTTATATAAAGACATTGAAGATGGGAAAGTTATTGTTTGGGATGATTTAGATATAAAAGATGGTAAAGTATATAAAGTAGGAACTTATTATGGTAAGTTTAATTATGATGGTGAAGAGAGAAAAGTAACTTTAATTGTCAAAGATACTACCGCTCCTATTATAGAGGGAGTAAATAATATTGAAGTATTGGCTTTTGAAGAGAAGCCTAATCTTTTAGAAGGAATTATTGTTACTGATAATAGTCTTGAAGAAATAGAAGCCGTTGTAGATGGAAGTTATGATTTGGAAAAAGCAGGGGAATATGTTTTAAATTATGTTGCTAAAGATAGTAGTAGTAATGAGACAAAGAAAGAATTTAAGTTAATAGTTAAGGAAAATAAAGATGTTACTATAAGTAAATCATCAAAAGGTTATACGATAAAGAATTATCATGGTATTACATATATTGATAATATAATTGTTGTAAATAAGACTTATGGTTTACCTAATAATTTTGCTCCGAATAACTTAGTTACGATTAATGGTTATATTAGAGTTGTTGATTATGTAAGAGATGCTTTTAATAATCTTAAGAGTGACGCTAGTGATTTAGGACTTAATATATATGCTTCAAGTGGATATAGATCTTATAGTGATCAAAATTATATTTATAATAATTATGTTAAAATGGATGGTCAAAGTAATGCTGATACATATTCAGCCCGAGCCGGTTATTCAGAACATCAGACAGGTCTTGCTATTGATTTAAATACAGTCGATTCTTCCTTTGAAAGAACATCTGAAAGTAATTGGTTAAAGGATAATTGCTATAAATATGGATTTATTATAAGATATCCGAAAGGTAAAGATGATATTACTGGATATGTTTATGAGCCTTGGCATATTAGATATGTTGGAAAAGATCTTGCAACAAAACTATATAATAATGGTGATTGGTTAACAATTGAAGAGTATTATGGAATTGATAGTAAATATAAATAGAGATAGAGAATAGTGGTTATATTATATAATCGCTATTTTTAATTACAGAAAATAAATTCTTTTTTAATATTCTTTGATAATTAAACTTTTTTAATAATTGATAAAGTCATTTTTTCATAGATTATTATGAAAGGAGTATATATAAATGAGAGATGATTGTAGAAAAACAAAACATGATGATGACTGCTGTCATTTTTTTAGAGGTTGTTTTCCAATAGTTGTAGGCCCAACAGGACCAGCGGGACCAACAGGAGCAACAGGGCCAGCAGGAGCAACAGGACTAACCGGACCAACAGGAGCAACAGGACCAACAGGAGCAACAGGACCAACAGGAGAAGATGGAACAGCTGATACTATAACAATACGAAATACGACAACCGGAGATCCTGGAACAAATGCATCAGTAACAGATACAGCAGGTGGACCAAATCATATTTTAGATTTTGTAATACCTCGTGGTTTTGATGGCGAAGATGGAGCAACGGGGCCAACTGGTCCTACAGGACCAACAGGTACATGCGAATGTACATGTATGCAGACAGGAGAACTAATAACAAATGGAGGTATGGAAACTAGAACAAATGATAAACCATCAAATTGGACTTTTACTAATCCAGATGGAATAACATCTATTACTAGTCAAGGAAGAGTACATTCTGGTTCTTGGTCAGTAAGCATTGAAAACGAATCAGCCATATCTCAAACAATTTCAGTAGCAGAAGGTGGATGCTTTTACCTTTTATCATTCTTTGCAAAAGGAGAAGGAAGCCAAGTAGGATTAACAGCAACATTAGTATTTGAAACAACAACAGGACCAGTAACTGGCGGAACAATTACACTAAGACAGCAAGATATTACAAGTTCGAATAGAAATTTCACTTATTATCAACTTATTACTTCAAGAGCACCACAAAATACCACTGGAATAACAGTTACATTTTTAGTAAATGCAGAAGGAGAACAATCACTAGACTTAGATGATATATCATTGACTGTAGTTTAGTATAAAAGTGGAACAACTATAAATTTATAGTAAAGCAAAATATTATTAATAGTTTCTTTACTGTTTGTTAAAGTGGTATAGAATTCTATACCACTTTCTATATGAATTTGGAGGAAAGGAAAATTATGAATAAATATAAAGTTTGTGTTTATGCAATTTGTAAAGATGAGGAGAAGTTTGTAGAACGTTGGGTTAACTCTATGAAAGAAGCAGATGAAATTTATGTTTTAGATACTGGTTCTACTGATAATACGGTAAAAGAATTAAGAAAAAGAAATGTCAATGTAGAAGTTAAAAAAATCGAACCGTGGAGATTTGATGTTGCCCGTAATAAGTCTTTAGAATTAGTTCCTTTAGACACTGATATTTGCGTTTGTACAGATTTAGATGAAGTTTTTGAAAAAGGCTGGAGAAATAAACTCGAAAATGCTTGGAACATTAAAACTACGAGAGCAAGATATAATTATAACTGGAGTTTTGATGAGAATGGAAAACCGGCAGTAAATTTTTATATTGAAAAAATACATGATAGAAATAATTATAAATGGACACATCCTGTTCATGAGGTGCTTACTTATATTGGAAATGAAAATGAAAGTTTTATTACTTTTGATAATATAACTTTAAACCATTATCCAGATCGTATGAAGAGTAGAGGGAGTTATTTACCACTTTTAGAGTTATCAGTAAAAGAAGATCCAAGTGATGATAGAAATATGCACTATCTTGGTAGAGAATATATGTATTATGGAAAATGGAATGAGTGTATTGATACACTAATAAAGCATCTTAACTTACCGAAAGCAACGTGGAAAGATGAAAGAGCAGCTTCGATGAGGTTTATTGCTAGATCATATAAAAATTTGGGTAGATTTGAAGAAGCAAAAATGTGGCTTAATAAAGCTATTGAAGAAGCACCTTATTTAAGAGATGCTTATGTTGAAAGAGCATTATTGGAGTATCAATTAGGAAATTATATTGAAGTAGAAAAATATTGTCATGATGCTCTTAGAATAACTAGCCATCAAAAAACATATATAAATGAAGTTTTTAGTTGGGATTATACTATTTATGATCTGTTATCAATAAGTTTATTTTATCAAAATAGATTAAAGGAATCTTTGATTTATTCTGATATGGCTATTACAATGAATCCCAAAGATGATAGGCTGATTAAGAATAATGAAATTATAAGAAATCAAATTTTGGTTATGTCAAAATAACATCACTATTATGGTGATGTTATTTTTCTTTTAAATAATAAAAAACCTACTAGTTATTATGTGATGTGAACCAATGATCAGGGAGTTGCAGTCCCGTGCCTTACCACTTGGCTATAGATCCAAAAGACAAACTAATTATAACAAAAAAATTACAGCTCAAATGAAAAATTAAATTGACCAAAATGGTAAAATGGTGTAAAATATTCAT
>CAMEJC010000013.1 GCA_945919295.1 uncultured Mycoplasmatota bacterium | reverse complement strand
ACACTATTATAAAACTTATTGCACAACTATTGTGCACTTCATATTTTAAAATACATTATTATAAAATTGACTATTTTTTTACTTTATTATCTTTAATTTTTTATTATTATATAGTATAATAATAAAAGGTGATTGAAATGGAATACAGTTCACAAGAAGAACTTTTTAATAATTTAAGAGGTGCTTTTCAAGTTAAAATTCGAATGATAAATAAAAAGTATGATTATATCAAGATGGTTGATATTTGGAATTATTTAAAAATAAATAAATGGAGTAAAGATAAAAATCTTAATATATCAGAAATGGTAAATGATATAATTGATGTCGATATTGACAAAGTTGATATTTTTTTAAAAAAGCACATTAAAGAAGAAGAAAGAAAAATATATATAGAGGAGAGATAAAAATGAAAATAGCGTTAATTACATTAGGAGTACTTTGCTTACTAGCATTAATAATTATAATAATATCTAAAAATAAAAAAACAAAAGTAATCAGTGGAACATTACTAGGGGTAGTATTACTTATTACTTCGGCATACCTTTGTGTTCCCATATTTAAAAATATTAATTATGGATTAGATCTTCAAGGAGGATTTGAAGTACTATATCAAATTGAAGCGATAGATGATCAAGAGTTAACTCAAGACATGGTTTATAGCACCTACAAATCAATTCTAAAAAGAGTTGATATTTTAGGAGTAAATGAACCAGAGATAAGTATTGAAAATGGCAATCGCATCAGAATAGCTCTTGCAGGAATAAAAAATAAAGATGAAGCAAGAGAAGTAATATCGTCGACCGCTGTGCTATCATTTAGAGATTATAACGATAATTTACTCATGACAGCGGATGTATTAGGAGGGGCTGCTAAAATAACATCGGACCAATATGGTCATCCAGCCGTAAGTCTATCAATTAAAGATAATGAAAAATTTTATAATGTTACTAATAAAGTAAAGGACATGACCAATAATGTAATAGTCATTTGGCTTGATTACGATGAAAATAATGACTCTTATTTTAAGGAAAAAGATAAATGTGGTTCATTATCTACTTCAAGATGCCTATCAGCAGCTAGAGTAGAGCAGGCTTTTTCTTCAGATGTAATCATTCAAGGAAACTTTACGCAAGAGGAAGCAAAATCATTAGTTGAATTAATAAATTCCGGTTCACTTCCTACCAAACTTACCGAAATATCTTCCCGTACTGTTGAAGCTACTTATGGAGAAACCTCATTAAATAAAACATTAACAGCAGGAATAATAGGAATAATACTAGTCGTAATTACACTAGCAGTATTATATCATTTTAGTGGTTTTATTGCAGGAGTATCACTAATGCTATATACAATGCTATCATTCTTAGTATTTTACTTAATTCAAGGAACTTTAACTCTTCCAGGAATAGCAGCTATGCTTTTAGGTATAGGAATGGCAGTAGATGCTTCAATTATTACTTTTGAAAGAATTAAAGACCAGTTAAAAATAGGAAAAGATTTAAATACTGCCGTTACAATTGGTAATAAAGAATCACTATCTAGTATTTTAGATGCTAATATTACCACTATTATTGTAGCAATCATTCTCTTTATCTTTGGAGAATCTTCCGTCAAAGGTTTTGCTACAATGCTAATAATTAATATTTTATTAACTATATTAGTACTAGTGTTTTTATCAAAACATATTATATCTCTATTTGCTAAATCAAATGTTTTTGATAATAAACCAAATTTATTTATTGGATTAGCAAAAAAGAAAATAATACCTAGTAAAGATATAAGAATACCATTTAAAAAATTAGATTTTGTTTCCTCACGAAAGATAATACTTCCCATCATATTAATAATGATCATAATTGGAATAACATACTCTCTAATTACTGGATTTAATTTTGCTGTTGACTTTACCGGAGGAACTAGTATTACTGTCGATACCCACGAAAAAATTGATTTAGGAAATTACACCATTGCTAAAACCGATAAAAATAAAGATTCAGCAACTTATGTTATTGAAGAAACATTAGAAAAAGATGAAATAAAAGAATTATCTAACAAATTAGAAAAAGACTATAATTGCACAACTGATATCTATGTTGTATCAGATATGGTTAAAAAAGAACTCATAAAAAATGCTATAGTAGCGCTTATTATCGCTTTAATTGGCATAATCATTTATGTAAGCTTTAGATTTAGATTCAATTATGCTATATCTGGAATAATTGCTTTAGTTCATGATGTTCTAATAACTATAATTTTCTTTGGCATATTCCACTTAGAAATAGATTCAATCTTCATTGCTGCTATTCTAACAATTATTGGTTATTCAATAAATGATACAATAGTTACATTTGATATGATCAGAAAAAATTATAATAATAAAAAGCAAGTTAAAAAAGAAGATTTAAAAGAGATAGTAAATAATTCAGTAAGATTAACATTCTTTAGATCACTTATGACAACTATTACTACCATGGTACCAATATTATGCTTAATTTTTATAGGTTCAAGTGAAATTTTAAACTTTAATTTAGCACTACTAGTAGGATTTATAGCGGGAGTTTTCTCTTCAATCTATATATCTAATCAACTATGGCTTTTATTCGAAGAAAGAAGATTATCAAAAACAAAAAATGATAATAAAAAAGATAATGATGAAGTAGAAGAATTAAAAATAAAAGGAATAAATTGTTAGTAAGTGAATAATAAAATTGCCATGAGGAGGTGGTGACATTGAGTAAAAAAACTTTAAATATTACTATTGATGAATTGATAGATAAATTTAAACAATATAATAACAATGAAGAAGATATTGCTCTTATCAGAAGAGCATATGATTATGCTGAAAAAAAACATTTTGGACAAAAGAGAATATCTGGAGATGACTATATTCTTCATCCATTAAATGTAGCTTTAATCTTGACTGAAATATCGATGGATGCACCATGTATGGCTGCAGCACTTCTTCACGATACAATAGAAGATTCAGATGCTACCAAAGAAGAAATTGAAAAGTTATTTGGCAGTGAAGTAGCACTACTAGTAGATGGCGTAACCAAAATAAATAAAATAAACTTTACATCGGACTCTGAAGCATCCGCTGCATATCAAAGAAAGATCCTCGTAGGTCTTTCTGAAGATGTCAGAGTAATTATTATTAAATTAGCGGATCGTCTCCATAACATGAGAACTCTAAATGTCTTATCAGAAGAAAAGCAAAAGAAAAAAGCAAAAGAGACACTTGAAATATTAACGCCTGTTGCTCACCGTCTTGGTATCTATAAAATAAAAAGTGAGTTAGAAGATTTGTCACTTCGATATTTAAAGCCTGATGCTTACTTTGACATTGTAGAAAAGTTAAATCAAAAGAAAACTGAACGTGATGAAGCTGTTAGTAAAATGTTAAACGAAGTATCAACTCTTTTGACAGAACATAATATTACCCATGAAATAAAAGGAAGAAGTAAGAGTATATATAGTATCTACAATAAAATGTCTAAAGGAAAAAGATTTGATGATATTTATGATATTTTAGCTTTGAGAGTATTTGTCGATACTGAGCAAGAATGCTATTTAGCACTAGGACTTATTCATTCAAAATACAAACCAGTGCCTAAAAGATTTAAAGACTATATTGCTATGCCTAAGACAAATCTATATCAATCACTTCATACAACAGTATTTGGAATCGATGGTGAACTATTTGAAATTCAAATTAGAACGTATGATATGGATAAAATAGCAGAGTATGGTGTTGCCTCACACTGGTCATATAAAGAACAAAAAGATGGAGGAAAAGCTACTAAAGACTCTACTGAGCAAAAACTTCAAATTTTTAGAAATATCATCGAATTAAATGAAGATTCAGGCTCATCCGAAGAATTTGTCTCATCAGTCAAAAAAGATATCCTATCTAACGATGTAATTTACGTGTATACTCCAAAAGGTGATGTTATAGAACTACCTACTGATTCGACACCGGTCGATTTTGCTTACAAAGTGCATAGTGAAGTAGGAGATCGCATCGTCGGAGCTATTGTTAATGATAATATCGTTCCCCTAGATTATAAATTATCCACTGGTGATATCATTAAGGTAAATACCAATAAAGCATCCAAACCTAGTAAAGATTGGCTTTCATTTGTCGTTACAAGTGGTGCCAAGAACAAAATAAGAGCCTACTATAGTAGATTAGAAAAAGATGAAAATATTGAAAAGGGAACCGAATTGTTAGAAAAAGAACTAAGAAAAGAAGGAATATCAATTAATGAGTTTCTCTCTAATAAGAATATTGACATAATACTAAATGAATTAAAATTAAAAGACATCGATGAATTATATATAAATATTAGTCTTGGAAAATACACTCCAGCATCTATTATCAAAATCATAAATAAAAAAGAGGAAAATAAAAAAGATCTTACCAGTAAGATAAATGAAACTAGTTATTTCAAAGATGACAGCATTAAAAATAATGACGTTTTAGTAGAGGGTATCAGTGAAATAAAAGCAAATTTAAGTGGATGTTGCAAACCAATACCAGGAGATACTATCATTGGTTATATAACAAGAGGTTCTGGTATAAACGTTCATCGCAGCAATTGTAAAAATATTCTCGATATTGATGAAAGATTAATAAATGTTAAATGGAATGATAAATTAAATAAAAAGTATGCCACTGATATCTTAGTTTATACAAATACCTATGATAATTTACTCGATATAATAACTAAAGCATCCGCTAATAACATTGTAATAGATAGTATATCTACCATTAATAAAAGTGAATACAAAGTATATAGTATGACTGTTTTGGTTGAAAATAAAGAAAAATTAGAAAAATTTTTAAACGATCTATTAAATTTAAACTTTGTTCAAAAAGTAGAAAGATGGGTGAATTAATGAAAGTATTAGTTCAAAGAGTAATATCTTCAGAAGTAAAAGTTGATGGAAAAATAGTTGGTCAAAGTGGTCCTGGTCTTCTATTGTTTGTCGGTTTTACTGAAACAGATACCTCTAAAGAAATAGATTATATGGTCGATAAAGTAATAAATCTTCGTATTTTTGATGACGAAATCGGAGTTATGAATAGATCACTATTAGATATAAATGGAAGTATTCTATCAATAAGCCAGTTTACTTTATATGCTGATGCTTCAAAAGGTAGAAGACCATCATACATAAAAGCTTTAAATGGTAAGAAAGCAACAATCTTATATGATGAATTCAATAACAAACTAAAAAATACCGGAATACCTACCGAAACAGGTATTTTTGGAGCAGACATGAAAGTAAGCCTAACAAATGATGGCCCCGTTACAATAATGTTAGAAAAGTAAGAAATATTTTCTTGCTTTTGTTCTTGCTACGAAAGAATTAATATAGTATAATTAATTAAAGAAAAGTAGGGAGGAAAAATGATAAAAGTAGATAAAGTTTCTAAAAAATTTAATAAATTAGTAAACAAAAGAAAAAAAGAAGAATTCTACGCTAATAAAGATATAACTTTTGAAACCAAAGAAGGAGAAATACTCGGTATATTAGGACCTAATGGAGCGGGTAAAACGACTCTTCTTCGTATGATCGCAGGCATTATGACCCCTAGCGCTGGTACTATCACCATAGATGATTTTAATTATCATAATGATGAAATTAAAATAAAAAAAATGATAGCCTTTTTAACAGGTAATACTAAACTATATAAAGATATTTCCGCTTACGAACTTTTAAAAATGACAAGTGAATATTATGAAATACCAAATGATAAATCTGAGGAAGAAATAAAAAAATTAACTAAAAAATTCAGTATGGAAAGTTTCTTACATCAAAGAATAGGATCACTATCGACTGGTCAAACACAAAAAGTAGCAATTGCTAGATGTCTAATTCATAATCCAAATTATTATATCTTAGATGAACCCACTAACGGGCTAGATATCATATCTAGCAAAGCCATATTAGACATGATCAGAGAAGAAAAAGAAAATAATAAGTGTATTTTATATTCGACACATTATATGGAAGAAGCTGAAAACATTTGTGATCGCGTTGTATTAATGGATAAAGGGAAAATAATAACTATTGGCACCCCCGAAGAAATAAGAAAAAAGGCTCATACTACTAATCTAAGAGATGCTTTCTTTATCTTAACTAAGGAGAATGACCATGAGAAACATTAAAATAACCATTAAAAAAGAGTTAAGAGGTATTGTAAGAGACAAAAAATCCCTCTTTATGATGGCTCTAACACCAATTTTTATTCCTATTTTTGTCTTCCTTATGGCCTATATATATGATGGTATGATTAATAAAGAAGCCATTATTTATAAAGTAGGCACTAATTATACTCCTAACAAAATAGAAAAAGAAATTATAGAGCAAAATAATTTACAATTAATTAAATATCAAAATGTTAAGGAACTAGAAGAAGCCTATCATAAAAAAGAAATAACATCATATATCATCAAAGAAAATAATAGTTATAGCATTTATAACAATAGTGAAAGTGAAGACGGATCTTATGCAGGTATGTATATCACTAATTATTTAGAAAGTTATAATAATTATTTAGGTGGTATTTATTTATCACAAAATAATATAAATGCACAGTTAGTCTATAATAACATCTCATATAATATCATTGAACTAGAAGGTGATTCGATGCTCGGTAATGAAGTCATAAATATGGCAATTATCTTTACTATTATGGCCATAACTTTAACTGCAATCTATGCCACTACTGATGCAACAGCCGGTGAAAAAGAAAGAGGTACTCTAGAGACACTTCTTACTTATCCAATAAAAAGTAGTGAATTAATACTAGGAAAATTTTTAGCTATAACAATAAGCTCCATCATAACCCTAATTATTAGTATAATTCTTATGATAATATCACTTAATCTCGTTAAAGACAACTTTGAAATACTAAAAGGACTCGCATTTAACATAAATTCTTTAACTATCATTTTGACCTTTATTATTTTGCTCACATATTCCTTCTTTATATCGGGACTATGTATTGCCATAGCTAGTAAAACAAAATCATTTAAAGAAGCTCAAAGTACATTAACACCAGTAAGTTTAATAATATGTATACCCATGTTTTTACAGATGTTAGACATAAGACCAGGAAGTTATCTAAACTTTATTCCTATTTTTAATCATAGTTTTGTCTTAAATGATATTTTTCTTGGTAATATAAACACTAATAATATTTTAATAACCACTATCACATCAATTATTTATTCACTAATACTTATCTACATTATTATCAAAGAATATAAAAGTGAAAAAATACTATTTGATGGTAATTAATAAAAAAATAGAGAAGAATAGTTGACATCAAAAAATAATAATTATATAATAATTATAGATTTTCTATTACTATTAGTGACAGGTAGTATATATAAAAGTAGAAAACGGGTAGTTCCGATAAAAACCATAAAGAGCACATTAGTGAAATAAGGTGGCACCGCGGATATTTATTCGTCCTTATAATTCATTTAATGTGCTTTTCAATTATAAGAAAGGAAGATAAAAATGAAAAACAAATATAGAACAATATATTGTGGTGAAGTTACCACCAAAAATATCGGCGAAGAGATAAAAGTAGCAGGTTGGGTAGAACAAATTAGAAACCTTGGTAGCCTAGTTTTTATGACAGTAAGAGATGAAACAGGACTTATTCAGTTAATAAGTGAAGATATTTCTTTATTTGAAAATTTAACTAGGGAAAGTACTATTACTGCTACTGGGATAGTTAGACATCGTGCAGAAGGAATGACTAATCCAAATATGAAAACTGGCGAAGTAGAAGTATTGATTAAAAATTATGAAATATTAGGAAAATGTACATCAATTTTACCTTTTGAAATAACTAGAAGTAGAGAATCTACTGAAGAAACAAGACTAAAATATAGATATTTAGATTTAAGAAATAAAGAAAATCATGAAAGAATGTTATTTAGAAGTAAAGTAATTGATTATATTAGAAATCAAATGAAAGATATGGGATTTACTGAATTTACTACTCCAATTATAACAACTAGTAGTCCTGAAGGAGCAAGAGACTTTGTTATCCCATCAAGAAATTATAAGGGAAAATTTTATGCTCTTCCTCAAGCTCCTCAAATATATAAACAATTACTAATGGTTAGTGGCTTTAATAGGTACTTTCAAATAGCACCATGTTTTAGAGATGAAGATTGTAGAGCTGATAGAACATTAGAATTTTATCAATTAGATTTTGAAATGAGTTTTGCTACTGACGAAGATGTTTATGCAGTTGGAGAAAATATTTTCTATAATACATTTAAAACTTTTGGTGATAAAGAAGTTTCTCCTAAACCATTTAGGAGAATATCTTATAAAGAAGCTATGGAAAAATATGGTAGTGATAAACCAGATTTAAGAATTAATTTTGAAATTAATAATATTACTGATATATTAAAAAATAATACAAGTGCATTATTTACTGGTAAATGTATTAAATCATTTGTAGTTCCATCTAGTGATAAATCAAATAGTTGGTATAAAAAATTAGATGAAGAATATAGAGAAAAAAATATATCTATTGGATTTATTAAAATTAATGAGAATAATGAAGTAGTAGGCTCTTTTGCTAAATTATTAAGTGATAAAGAAAAAGATTCTTTAGTTAAAAAATTTAATATGGTAAAAGATAATGTATTATTTATTATAATAGGAGAAAACAATGAAAAATTTAGTAAATTATGTGGAACATTACGAATAAAAATAGCTAATGAATTAAATTTAGTTGATACATCTAAGTTTGAGTTTTGTATAGTAAATGATTTTCCAATGTTTGAATACAATGAAGAAGAAAATAAATGGGATTTTGGACATAATCCATTTAGTATGCCTCAAGGTGGATTAGATGCCTTAAATAATCAAAATCCTGGCGATATTAATGCTATTCAATATGATTTTGTTTGTAATGGATATGAAATGGCTAGTGGAGCTGTTAGAAATCATGATATTGAAATAATGAAAAAGGCATTTGAAATAGCAGGATATGATGAAGAAATAATAAAGAAAAAATTTAGAAGTTTATATACAGCCTTTCAATATGGTGCTCCACCTCATGCGGGTATGGCTCCTGGAATTGATAGAATGATTTTATTACTTACTGGTGAAGAAAACTTAAGAGAAGTACAATTATTTCCACCAAATGTAAGTGGTCAGGATTTGTTAATGGGCGGTCCAATTGAATTAGATGAAAAACAACTAAGAGAATTACATATTAAAGTTAGGGATTAAGAAAGTAGGGGGTAATTATGAAAAAAAATATGGATATAACAGATATTGCAATTATTTTTAAATTAAAAGTAACTAATAAAGGATTAGAATATACTCCAGTAAAAGTAGCTTTTGGAATATATGATAATCAAAATAAGGAATTTATAGATAATACTGGAACACCATATTATCATATTATTGATGGTAATGAAACATACGGTTTTGCACAAAGAATTGAAATAACAAATTTATATAAAAAATATCCTTTTATAGCATTACCGCTAATTAAAACCTTAATTATAAATGCAGCAAAAAAGTTTAACTACATCGTTACTCATGAGGAAATAACAAATGCACCAATAATATGTATTAATGATAAAAAAGGAAATAATGAGATATTTGTTGATGAAGATTCAATAATATTTTACTTAGAAAATTATCCTGAATTAGGAGAACTATTAAAAAATAAAAATATATTTTTAGATATAAAAACGGAAGAAAAAGAAAAAACTTCTAATGTTAAAGAGAATAAAGTATTAAATACTAAATTAAATATAAATGAATTATATAATGAAATAACTAATAATGTAATAGATCAAGATGAGCCTATTAAAAAGATACTTACTGCTATATGGAAACAATATAATAATTTTTCTGATACTAAATCAAGAAACATATTAATAAATGGAAGTACTGGAGTAGGTAAAACAGAAATATTTAGGAATATTACTAGACTAATAGATATACCTTGTGTAATAACATCTGCAACTCAATATACAGCAGCTGGATATGTTGGAAAAAGCGTTGAAGATATGTTGATATCACTATTAGACAAAGCAGATGGTGATTTAGAAAGAGCACAAAGAGGAATAATAATAATTGATGAATTAGATAAACTATCAGAATCAAATAATAGTTCACAAGTTAATCAAAGAGATGTACAAGAAGCATTATTAAAAATAATAGAAGATGGTAAATTTGATATAAATTATTATAATAAAAATATTACTTTTGATACAAGTAAAGTAATGGTTGTAGGAATGGGTAGTTGGTCTAGAATAAAACTAGAAGAAAAAAGACATGTAGGTTTTAATAGTACAACAGAAAAAAAAGAATATAAAGATCTTACAACTGAAGATTTTATAAATAATGGAATGATTCCAGAATTAATAGGAAGATTTCCTATTATAGTACAAATGAATGAGTTGAATGTTGATAGTTTTATAAAAATATTGAATAATTCAAAAAATAATGCTTTAAATATAAATAAACAATTCTTTAAAGAACAAGGAATAACATTAACAATAAATGATGAAACCATTAATTTAATAGCAAATAAAGCTTTAAAGAATAATTTTGGAGCACGTAGTTTAGATGAAATAATTGAAAGAGCATTATCGGTAGCGACTTTTGAAATAGCCAGTAATCCAGAAGTATACGGCAAGCTAATTATAACACCAGAAACTATCGAAGATAATAGAAAATATACATTAGTAAAAAAATTAGAAAATAAATAATGTAAATCTATTCAAAAGTACTTGAAGAAATAATATTACTATGATATAATTAAAATACCTAGAGGATACGACATCTTTAGTATAAAACCGACTAAAGATATTAAACGGGGAGCTAATACAATTTATGTGTTGAATACTTAATTTTACTTAAGGATCCTAATTAAATTGTTGTGCTGACCCACCTGTGACATTGCGCCGCGGGTTTTATCTTACAGAGTCGGTCCATCTGGGTCTTTTTTTTTATTTCCTTTTATGTTATAATAATATCGAGGTTGAAAAAATGAAAGAAATAAAAAATACCACTGTTTATAGTAGTGATAAAATAAAAAAATTTTTAGGAATATATTATTTTGAAAGAATAAAGACAATACGAATAATACTAAATATCTTAATCATAATGATGATTATCTATTTCTTTACCAAACAAGACATTAATACATTGGATGTAATAACATTTATATTTGCCTTATTTGGAATATTAGAAATAAATACAAGCATATTACCAAAATTAAATTATTATAGAATAACAAAACAAAAAGATAGTGTTATCGATACCAAATTAGAATATACTTTCAAAAAAAACAACTTTAAATTAGTATCCAATAAAGAAGAATATATCGATTATAATACTCTAAAGAAAGTAATTGAAACAAACGATACTTATTATTTATATGTAAATAATTCTAGAGCACTTATCGTTGATAAAACCACTTTATCTAAAGACGAAATAAATACTTTAACTAAAATTTTTCAAGAAAAAGTATCCACTTATAAATATAAAAAATAATGTTTGAAAGAATAATAAGTCTAATTGGCAAAGATAATTTAGAAAAAATAAATAAAACAAATATTCTTGTACTAGGAGTAGGTGGAGTAGGTGGATACGCAATAGAAACCCTAGTAAGAACTGGTATTGAAAATATTACTATTGTCGATTATGATAAAATAGATATATCAAATATAAATAGACAAATAATAGCTACTAAAGATAATATTGGAAACTACAAAGTAGATGAATTTAAAAAAAGAATACTATCCATTAATAATAATGTTAAAATAACTACTATCAAGGAAAAAATAACTAAAGATAATCTAAATATATTATTTCAAAATAACTATGACTTTATTATTGATGCTTGTGATACGGTTATCATTAAAAAACTACTAATAAAAGAATGTAAAGAGCGAAATATAAATCTAATAACTGTCTGTGGGATGGGTAAAAAACTAAATCCTACTCTCGTAAAAATATGTGATATTAGAGAAACTAATTATGATCCTATTGCCAAATCACTACGTAAATATGTTAAAGACGAAAAAATAAAAGGTAAAGTAATGTGTATTTTTTCACCTGAAAAGCAAATTAAAAATGAAGAAAATATTGTTTCCTCAATGATGATGGTACCAAGTACAGCAGGAATATATGCTGCTTATTATGTTATAGATAATATCATAAATACCTAATGTTGGTATTTTTTTGTATACCAAAATAAATAATTTTCCATATATTATATTAAGGTGATAACATGAATAACTTAATAGGCAATACACCTATGATAAAAATAAAATATAGTTATAATAATACAGAAGATGATGCTATCAATATGGCAAAACTACTAAATAAAAAATTAGTCTTGTTTAGGTATATCAAGTGGAGCCAATTTTTTAGGAGCAATTCTTTTAGGAGAATATACTAGTAATCCTATTGTAACTATCTTTCCTGATGATAATAAAAAATATTTAACTACCGAACTAGCTAAACCCATAAATTTAAAAAAAGAATTTGTTTCCAATAAAATAAAATTATTAGAATATATCACATTATAAAAGAGTAATCTTATAAATTACTCTTTTTACATACTAATTAATTTTATTTAATTTATTCATGATATCTTTTAAAATTCTTTCATTCTTATTATCTTTAGGATAATAGTAAGTAGCCCCTAATAAATTATTTGGTAAATACTGCTGAGGAACATAATCATTTTTATAATTATGAGGATATTTATATTCACTAGAAGGATTTTTCAAATGATTAGGAACATCTCCTATATCCTTAGTTCTAACATCCTCAAGAGCCTTATCAATAGCAGTTTCCGCACTATTACTTTTAGGAGATAAAGCAAGTTCAATAACAATTTCTGATAAAGGTATTCTAGCTTCAGGTAATCCCAATCTTAAGGCACTATTAATAGCAGCATCCACTTTAGGTCCCATACTAGGATTAGCCAAACCAATATCTTCATAGACAATAACCGATAATCTTCTTACAATAATATCCAAATCACCAGCATCAATAAGTCTCGCTAAATAATGAAGAGAAGCATGAACATCACTACCTCTAATCGATTTTTGAAAAGCCGATATAACATTATAATAACCATCACCATTTTTATCATAAAAACTATTAGGTCTATTATTTACTTTCTTTATCAAATCAACATCAATTATTCCATTATCACTAGCATAATAAGAAATTTCTAATAAATTATAAGCAAATCTAAGATCATTACCACTAAGATTTGCTAAATAACTTTTAGCATCATCAGTAATAGAAATACCCTCTAAATAACCAGAATTAACAGCTCTATCAATACCTTCAGTAATATTAACATAAGTTAAATCTTTAAGTTCAAAAAGCTGACACCTACTCCTAATAGCTGGATTAATAGCATGATATGGATTAGCAGTAGTCATACCAATTAAAGTAATAATACCAGATTCTAAATAAGGAAGCAATATATCTTGCTTATCTTTATTTAATCTATGAATTTCATCTACTATAACAATAAGACCACCATATAACTTAGCTTCTTCAATAACTACATCAAAATCTTTCTTATTATTAATAACAGCATTTAAATTTCGATAATTCATTCCCAAATCATTAGCAATAGCGGTAGCAATACTAGTCTTACCAATACCAGGATGACCGTATAATATCATTGAGAATAACTTCTTATTCTTAACTAAATTATATATAATTTTACCTTCACCAACTAAATGCTCTTGCCCAATAATATCAGAAAGAGTCTTGGGTCTAAGTTTAACAGATAATAATTCTTCCATAACTAAATCCTTTCTTAAATATTATAACTTATTTATCAATTATTGTAAATAAAGAAAATAACATCAATATTATTATTTAATAATTATAAATATAATATATAAAATAATAATTAGATTATGCTTATTATCATTAGTTAACAATCGATTAACAAATTGTAAATAGAAGCATTAATATATATATATCTTGATTAATGAAACAAAACAATTAAACAACATATTATTATAAAAACATAAACAAAATAATAGAAATAGGAGTTAAAAGAGTAAAAATGATAAATATAATATATAAATTATTAATTTTTTTTGGATTAATAAAAGAAGAAAATGAAAAGCAAAAAGAAGAAACAATATATATACAAAAACCAATAATGACAGAATATGAATATAAATTTTATCAAATATTAAAGGAACTAGAGGATAAATATATAATAATACCACAACTCAATCTAGCAGCTATTGTAAGGAAAATTAACAATAATAAATATTATAGTGAACTATTCAGAAATATTGATTTTGCTATTTTTAGTAAAGATTATAAAAAATTATTATTATTAATTGAAATAAATGATCAAACTCATAAAAATCATAAAAGAAAAGATAGAGACTTAAAAGTAAAAAAAATATGTAATGATATAGGTGTTAAATTAATAACATTCTATACCAAATATCCAAATGAAAAAAATTATGTTATAAATAGAATTATTAAAGAGATAGGTTAATAATATAATCTATTTTTCTTTATGTCAAATTATTATTATAAAGTTTACTTATTTAATTAAAAATGTTATAATTTATATAGAGAGTAGGTAATATGATTAAAACTGAAAATTTAAAACTTAATAATACTAATAAAAAAATATTAGATGACTATCAATATGAATTAAAGATGGTTAAACATAAAGAAGAAAACACTACAATAAATTCATATGCTGAAGATATATATAAATATTTAGAATATATTGAAAGTAAACATATAAATAATGCTCTAAATATTAAATATGAAAATATTTTAGATTATTTAAAATATCTAGATAATAATAACTATGAAATATCTTCTATAGCAAGAAAAATAACATCTATAAAATCATTTCATAAATATTTAAGTGAAACAAATAATATTGAAGATGTAAGTCTAAAAATAAATATTCCCAAGTTTTACCGAAAATTACCTAATATATTAACAATTGAAGAAGTAGACAATTTACTTGATATCAATTTAAAATCACCTTTTGATTATCGTAATAAAGCCATGCTTGAACTTATGTACTCTTCAGGTCTTCGTGTTAGTGAATTAATAAATTTAAAATTAAGTGATATTGATTTAGATAATAATTATGTTAGATGTTTTGGTAAAGGAAATAAAGAACGAATAGTACCAATTGGAGAAGTAGCAATTGAATATTTAAAAATATACATAAATGAATACAGAGATAGTATGAAAAAAGGATATTATACTGAAAACATATTTTTAAATAATCATGGTAAAAATATAACTAGGCAAGGATTCTTCTTAATAATAAAACAAATAGCAAAAGAAAAAGATATCAATAAAAATATAACACCACACATGTTAAGACATTCATTTGCAACTCATCTACTCAATAATGGAGCGGATCTTCGTACTATCCAAGAAATGTTAGGACATGCTAACTTATCTACTACTCAAGTATATACAAATGTAAGTACAGATATTTTAAAAGAAAATTATGAATTATATAAAAGAAGGGACTAGATAATATGAAATTAAATAAATTAATGTTTCGTGAATACGATATAAGAGGAATATATGGAACTGATATTGATGAGGAAGTATCATATCATATTGGAAGGGCTTATGCTACTAGATTACTTAGTTTAGGTAAAAATAAAATGATAGTTGGATATGATAATCGAGCATCATCACCAATTATTGAAGAAAATTTAGTCAAAGGATTAACTGAAGGTGGAGTAGATGTTGTTAGATTAGGGTTAGTAACTACTCCAATGTATTATTACGCCTGGGATAAATTAAATATCAAATGTGGTATTATGATTACTGCTTCACATAATCCAAAAGAATATAATGGATTTAAAATAAGTTATAATGGCATACATAATTGTTTTGGTAAAGATGTAATAGATTTATACTATATAATAATAAACAGCATCTACAGCGAAGGAAAAGGCGCTATAACTAATGTTGATATAAAAAAAGATTATATTAATATGATAAATAGTCATATTAATCTTGGAAATAATAAATTAAAAGTTGTCTATGACTGTGGTAATGGAACTACTAGTATCGTCGCTCCAGAAATATTTAAATCAGATAGTATTGAATATATACCACTATTCGCAGATTCTGATCCTAATTTCCCTAATCATCATCCTGATCCATCAGTTCCTGAAAATTTAAAGAAGTTAAGTGAAAAAGTTATAGAAACACAGGCCGATTTAGGTATAGCTTTTGATGGTGATGGCGATAGAGTAGGAGCAGTAGATGAAAAAGGAAATATAATTACCATTGACAAATTCATGATAATTATCTGGCGTGATATATATAATAAAGTAAATATTAAAAAAGGATTTTATGATGTTAAATGCTCAAAAGCCGTCGAAGATGAACTAAATAGATTAGAAATTGAACCAGTATGTACTAGAACAGGAAACTCTTATACCAAAATGATATCTGTTAAAGGAAATTATCCTTTTGGAGGAGAATTATCTGGACACTTATATTTTAGAGATCGCTTTATTGGAACAGATGATGGTATATATGCAGGATTAAGATTAGTTGAAATTCTTTCTAAAACAAATAAAAAAGTTTCTGAATTACTTGAAAATATTCCTATATATTATTCAACTCCTGAAGGAAAAATAGAAGTAGAAGACTCTAAAAAAGATGAAATAATTAATAGAGTAGAGGAGTATTGTAAAAATAAAAACTATAATATTCTAACTATTGATGGTGTTAAAGTATTATATGAAGATGGTTTTGCCGTAGTTAGAAAATCAAATACAGGCCCTAATATAACAACAAGATATGAAGCTAAAACAAAAGAAAGATTAGAAGAAATCAAAGAAGAATTTAATAACTTAGTATATAAATTAAAAGAAGAGTAGGTATCCCTATTCTCCTTTTGCTTCAAAACTATCATAACTATTCTTTTTAGTACAGCTACAATTACCTTTTTTACAATCGCAATGAGAATTATCAGAAGTTTCGTTATCATGGCTATTGCAATCAAAGTTGTTTGAATGTTCTAATTTATTATCATTTTTAGCTGATTTTTTTTTCTTACTCATTATAATTACCTCCATTAATATTATTAACTTAATATAAGTTAATATACTAAATAGATAGAGTAAAAATTTGTTAATTATCAATTCTTTATATTATTCTCTTTTTAATAGAACTTAACATAATATTAATTATAAGAACTTAAATATTTTTATTTTAAAAGGTAATTATTAAACTAAAATACCATTATTTTTACAAATACTACTAATTAATTAAAATAATTCTATTATTTATTATTTCAATTAATATATACTATACAAAATAAATTTTAAAAAATAATCTTTAAAACAAATATTTTATTAATATCTACATAAAATAAAATTAACTACTATATTAATATAGTAGTTAATTAATTTTTTAAATAAATGATTCTATAAATTTATAATAATTAAAGATATTAAAACTATCTTTACTCTAATCCCCTATTTTTAAGCAAAATTAAAAGTAGGGGAAACATTTTAAAATTTTTGTGACATAATTTCTGCAATTTTATCTAGTACTTCACTAGCATTTTTTTCATCAATTTTATCGTATCCAAGATCACGTAAAGCTTGTACTTTAGCAGTATTTAGTTCTTGAGTACGAGAGAGTTTTTCTTCTTTTTTTGAAGCAAGCATGGCTTCCCATCTTTTATGAGATTCAGTAAGTTTTGTACGTGAAGCTCCCCCATTACTATATAAACTCATAGCAGAGTACATAATACTTTCAAAGACATATTGATTATTCTCATCAAATATAAACTTATTAGGATCAGTATATCCAAAATTCTTTGAAAAATACCCAAGTAAATATTTTAATTCTTTACTAGTAGATAAGTTTTGAATAAATTGATGTGTATATAAAACAGTAGCAAAAGCTTCTCCTTCCCTACCCTTATCTTCAATAAGTATATTTTTAAGCATTATTGTAATATCACTAATTAAGTTAATTTCCTCTTTTTTTAGACCGCTAAGTTCAATTATTTCTTCTTTTTTAGTAGTGGTTTTTTTTAAATCAAATATTTTACTACCAACCTTTTGTAAATATTCGCTATTTACATCAATATCTAAAATTTCACTAGTAGACTCAACATCTAATAGTTCAAATAACAATTGACATTTATCATTAGGAAGTTTTGACAAATCATCTCCATCTAAGTAATTGTAAACCATTTGTCTAGATACACCAAGATACTTAGCTAAATTAACTTTAGAAATATTTGCTTTTTTTAAGATTAAATTTATTTTCTCGACGACATTCATTACAAGTTATCCTCCTATATATATTTTAACATCTTTAACATTTTTATGTCAAGTAAATTATATAAATTAAAAAGAGATTATTTTCTATTATTTAATAACCTCTTTAATAATACCGCCACCTATACATACATCACCATTATATAATACACAAAATTGACCAGGTGTTACAGCCTTTGATTTTACATAGTTTAGTTTTAAAGTATTATTATCTAAATATTTGACATCAGTAATAATATCAGGTTGACGATATCTAAATTTACATGTACATTTAAGTGGCCTCTCATCAGTTAAAAAATTAAAATTTTCAATTATTGCAGAATTTGAATATAAATACTTATTTTCATCACCGATAGCAACATATAAAATATTATTTTCTAAATCTTTATCTACTACAAAACATCTATCTTTAGTACCACCAATATTAAGACCTCTCCTTTGACCAATAGTGTAGTACATAAGCCCAATATGTCGACCTAATACTTCTTTAGTATCAATATTGATAATATCACCTGGTATATTAGGTAAATAATTTTCTAAAAATTTAGTAAAATTTCTTTCACCAATAAAGCATATACCAGTTGAATCCTTCTTTCTAGCGGTCACCAAATCATATTCCAAAGCAATTTTTCTAACCTCTGGTTTAGTTAATTCTCCAAGAGGGAAAATAACATCTTTAAAAACTTCTCTATTCACATAAGCAAGAAAATAAGATTGATCTTTATTTTTATCTACTGCCTTTAATAATTTCCCATCAACTAGTCTAGCATAATGACCAGTAGCAATATAATCAGCATTAAGTTCTTTAGCTTTTTTAACAAATAAATCAAATTTTATATATTTATTACACATTACATCAGGATTAGGAGTTCTACCCTTCCTTAGTTCATCTAAAAAGTAAGTAAAGACAAAATCCCAATATTCTTTTACAAAATCGATTCTATGTAATGGAATACCAATCTTTTCACATACCTTAACTGCATCATTATAGTCTTCTTCTTGAGGACAAATATTATTATTTAAATTAGGATTACCTAAATAATCATTATTAATGGTACTATCCCAATTTCTCATAAATAAACCAATAACATTATATCCTTGTTTTTTAAGTAGAACAGCCGCTACTGAACTATCTACTCCACCAGACATACCAATTACTACTGTTTTCATTTAAAACCTCTTCTTTCAAGAAATAATTATATCATAAAAAAAGTATTAAATAAATAGTTTTATAATTAGTTTTAATAAAGAAGGAATAAGATAAGCTTCAGATAAAGAAGAAACTAAACATAATAATAAACATATAAATAATACCAATAAATATTTCTTTAAAAATTTTCCCATCGAATTAGTATGATCCCTTAAAAAAATTATCTTCCATAAATTAATTGTAAATAGTATTGAATATACACTTATTATAATAGTTGTAATAACATTAATAATACTGGTAGGAAAAACATAAATAACACTCGCAAGTAACCCTTTATATTTATATACTAAAAATAAAGAAGAAACAGAGAATCCCAATATAAAACCTTTCATATAAACTAAAAATATATTAATAATTATCCCAATCATTGACATACCTAGTATCCATATTAAAATAACAAATACTAAATTTTCATATATTGCATTCTTAAAAGCACCAAAATTATTAATATTATTAGAATTAATATTAGAAATAAAGGTACTAATTTGATTAATAACTAAAGTTTTATCATTTTCATTTAATATCATTAAAAAAATTGATCCCGATATAATACCTAACAATATAACAAAAATTATAAATAAATTTACTCTTTTATTTGGTAAGATTATAGCCAGTCCACTATTAAATTTCTTATTCATTAATTATCACCACTAAAGTATATTGATAAACTATTGAAAATATGAATAAATTTTAGTATAATATAAATAGAGGTGTAAATAATGAGTAAAAAAAATAAAAAAAAGCAAAACATCGGAAGAAAAATCTTCGCTTACATTATGCTTTTATTAGCGGTAGGTTTAGCAGTTACTTCAATATTACCATATGTACTCAAATAGAGTACTTTTTTATTTAACAAATAAGAAAAGTAACAACATTGAAATAACAAAAGTAATAATACCAAGAAGGATATATGAGACAAAACCAGCACTACCAACTCCGCTTCTCTCTATTACTTTTTTCTCTTCTTTATCAATATTTTTAACATAATTATCAAAAGTTTCAACCTCAATCTCTGAAGTTTTCTCAATAGTAGGTGGCTCGTTTTTTCCAACTACAAAATTAATACTAGGAGTTTCTACTAAATTGTAATTACTAAAATTATCACTTTGCTTAACTAATTCTAAAATTGTTTTATATTCAATTCTATTATTATATCTAGATACAAACCAATTAGTAAACTTTTTAAAAGAATCATTATTAATAATATAAATATTACTATTTACTTTAATATTATTTTTTGTTAAAAAGGCATAAGCAGTATTAAAAATATATCCTAAATAGTTATCGATCTTTTGATAAATTTCTATATCATCTACAGTTCTAATTCTTAGTAAAATATCATCATAAAATACAGGCAATATAAGAGTAATATTATAATTATCAACACTCTTATAATAATTAATAAGTTCATTAGTAACAATTTCTAATGAATTTTTATTTAGATCATAACTTTGATAATTACTTTTTAATCTTAAAGTAATATTAGTTTCGTTATAATCTTTAAATGGAACTAATATATAAAAACTGCAGTTACTATCACTAAAATAATAAATATTATGTTTTTCTAAACTACAAATTAGTGTTTCTTTCATAATACCCTCCTACTCTACAATAACAATTATATCAAAAAAAAAGTAACTTGTCATCACTTTTTTTATTTTTTCATTTAGTATTTTTTAATTCAAGTATCTCAAGTTCTTCTTCTGACAATTTATCCTTCAAACTAGAAGGGAGAATTCGATATCCAATGTCTAAAAGAATTTTAGCTTGTTCCAAAGTAGTAGTATTATCTCTTACTGCATTCATATATTTTAAAAAACTATTTTTTAATTCATCATTTTCTTTTTGCAACTTTTTATTAACATCATTAGAAATACTAACTTTAATAGACTCTTTAGCATATTTTAAAGCAATATTTTCATAATCTTCAACTTTAATAATATTTGATCGATCTCTTATTATATTTCCTTTTCTCGTAATTATATAAGAATTGGGAAAAAGTCTTTTTATTTCTAAAATCAAATTATCATTTAATAATACTTTATCACCCAAAATAATACCAGATATTGCATTAGCGGGAATTCCTGCTAGAATAGCGGTCTTTTTACCTCTACTATCAATCAAATTTTCACTTAAAATATCTTTTCTATCAATAATATTCATAACTATTGGATTATTATCAAATTTACTATCATATAGATCATAATATAATAAACCACCAATTTTACTATTTTGATTAATCACAAAAGCAATATTATCATTTACTGTATTAAAAGGAGTTTTATCGTCAGGAGTAAATGACTTATCGTAACAAGAAAGTAATATATCCGAAGGAATCCTATAAAAATCAGCACAATAATATGTAAAACCATCTTTTTTCTTACCTTCAAGTTCCTCAGCTAAAATACCTTTTTTACTAATATTATCTAAAACATCTAACTTTGCATTAACACCATAAATTAAACAATCTTTAGGTAATAATACTTCACCATTTCTATCTAAAAACAATTGATACCCTATACTATCCATTTTCATCTTACTAATAGCTAATATTTTTTGATATTCTCTTCTAAGAAGTTCTAATGAATCTTCATTTAATTTTTTATCAAATATCATTTCATAGGGAAAACCATCGTTAATACTCATTATTATCACCTAGAAATTATTATATCATATTTTACATACTTTTTATATAATAAATTTAAATAACATAAATATAACTCCAATACTAAAAAATATAAATAAATTTTTTTTATTTTTATATCTTCTAGCGGTAGGAAGTAGTTCACAAAAAGATATTTGTAGCATAATACCCGCTATTAAAGAAAATAAAATTCCCAAAATAATATCATTCATTATATTTCTTAAAAATAAATAAGCTAAAAACGCTCCAAAAGGTTCCGATAAGGCTGATATTAAAGTATATGTAATAGCAGTACTCTTTTTACCTGTCGAATAATAAATAGGAACAGATATACTAATACCTTCTGGTATATTATGCATAGCAATGGCAATTGTCAAAGATATTCCAAGAGTTATATCACTGCTAGTAGCAACAAAAGTAGCAATACCTTCAGGAATATTGTGCATAATAATAGCAATCATCGATATAATACCAACCTTAAATAAAGACTTATCTTTAACAGTATTAATAGGCTTATCTGGAATATAATAATCGATGATCATAGAAATAACTATTCCAAGAATAATACTTAAAAAACTAAGTAATAATGTTCCTATTTGTGATAAATTATTTCGAAGAAGATTAATTGATTCAGGCATTAAATCAGTAATAGAAACAGTTATCATAACACCTGCAGCAAAAGCAAGTGATGACAAAATTATTTTATCCGTATTTTTCTTTTTATTAAAAATAACAAGTGTTCCTATCATCGTCGAAAGACCAGCTATTATCGTTAAAAGAAAAGCAAAACTAGTATTGTTCATCGCATCACCTAATTAAATATATGAAAAAAGACAATAGAACTTTCTACTATCTTTTAATAATCATATAAATTATTTAAATATTGATAAAGATACTTTTTTCTTTTTTTTAACATTATCCTTATGAACATTATTATGTCTAGATAACAAATACAAATAATCAGTCTTATACTCTGAAACATCAGTAGGTACAAGAGTATCAACTTCGACATAATCTTTTAAAGAATTATCAGTAGAATAAGTAATATCATTTAATAAATCAACATAACATGAACTATTTTCTTTATATAAAATCATTTTTTCACAAAAAGCATCTCTTCTTACTTTTTTAGAATGATTAACAATACCTACAAAAAAATTATTTTCCATAATTTACCACACCTCTAAATAAATTCTTACTAATGACATCTAAATCTATTTCATAAAATATAACTTCGTTATGTAAAGTATTTTTAATATCAGTCATAATCTTATTATAATTATTAATACTATTGTAAATATTATATATAGAAACTATTGTATAAATAATACTAATAATATTAACAATAGTATAATTAAATATTTGATTTATTAATAGCATTATTGCAAGTTTAAAACAAGTCTGTAAAATTAAAATTATCGTTTTCATAAAAAAATAATTAAAATTTTCTTTAGCGGTTATTATTTGTTTATCTATAAATGTTTTATTCATACTACTCAACTCCATCTGTAGGCTTATATAATACACTTTTTTTACACAAAAGTCAAGCTTTTTAAAATGGTATTTTTTATCTTTCATACTTTAAATATAAATGCAAATAATAATAATGTAGTCTGTGAAAAACAAATAAAGGAGATGTATTTTTATGTTTTTTAAAAAAATAAAAAACACAATCTTTTTGCTTTTTCTTACTACCCTTATTATTCCCACTTATGTACTTGCATATTCAGATCGCATAGTTGCAGGAGGAGAAAATATTGGTATTGAACTCAATTCTTCTGGTATTATAATAGTCGGAACTTATGAAGTAAATGGCATAAATCCCGCTAAAGAATCAGGGCTTCAAAATGGTGATAAAATTATTAAAATTAATAATAATAATGTCTCAAATATTAAAGAAATGTTAAATGTTATTGAAGGTTCTTTAGATAAAAATAATTTATCAGTAACCTACTTACGAGGTAATAAAGAAAATATTACTACATTAAAATTAAATAAAACTGATGATAATATCTATAAGACAGGATTATATGTCAAAGATAGTATAACTGGTGTTGGAACACTTACCTATATTGATCCTAATACAAAGCTATTCGGAGCGTTAGGTCATGAAATAATCGAAAAAAACACTGGTCAAAAACTAGAAATTAAAAATGGAAAAATATACAGTTCTACTGTCACAGGAGTAACTAGAAGTAGTATTGGTAATCCAGGAGAAAAAAATGCTACATATGACAGTTCCAATATCTTTGGAAACATCTTTGAAAACACAACTAAAGGTATCTTTGGTAACTATACAAGTAGTATTCCCAATAAAAAACTTTATGAAGTCGGAAAAGAAGATAATATAAAAACAGGAGAAGCGAGTATTTTTACTGTAATAGATGGTGATCAAGTTGAAGAGTTTACAATAAATATTTTAAAAATAAACACAAATAATAATGCATCAAAAAATATTTTATTTGAAGTAACTGATAAACGTCTTCTTGACACTACTGGTGGTGTTGTTCAAGGAATGAGTGGAAGTCCTATTATTCAAGATAATTACATAATTGGAGCAGTAACTCATGTAGTAGTAGATGACCCAACTAAAGGATATGGAATATTTATTACTAAGATGTTAGAAGAAGCAGAAAACTAAAAAAGAGGATACATTCCTCTTTTATTTATATATCCTTTTAAGTCTGTAGTCTTAAGAGGTAATTTAAAGCCTATAATCTCTAAATTAATACTTTTTATTCACTTACCGTAAAATCTTCTAACTTGTTATTCTCTAACATTATTTTATTTACTTTTTCGCTAACTACATTTAATTTATCAGAACATTCTTTAGCTAGTTTCATAGCCTCTGTATACTTACTAATTGCATCATCTAGAGGTACTTCCCCACTCTCTAACTCTTTGACAATATCTTCAAGTAATCTGATTTTATCTTCAAAAGTAATTTCTTCTTTTTCTTTAGCCATATATTATTCACCTACCTTTATTATTTTACTAGCAACTTCACCATCTTTTAATTTAATAGTTAGAGTATCATTCTTTTTAATATTCTTGATACTTGATAATACTTTATCATCTTTTTTAATAATAGCATAACCTCTATTTAGAGTATTAAGGGGATTTAATACTTCTAATTTTGATATCATATGTTCTAATCTTTGACTACTATATTTATATAGCATTTCTGGATTATTAAGTATATAACTATTGCTGCAAGTATATAATCTAACTTTAGTGTTATCAATTTTTTTATTAATGGCTTTATTTAAATTATCAATTAAAATATCTAGTTTTTGCTCTTTAATCTCATACATCGACATTGGTCTAGTTAAAATATAACTATTTTTTAAATTATTTAGTTTTTTATAATTATTATTTAAAATATTATTAATAGCAGTATAACCTCTGCTTCTAGCAGTATCTAAATAAGTAATAATCGTATTAATATCAGGAACAGCAAGTTCCGCCGCTGCTGTTGGAGTTGGTGCCCTCAAATCCGCTACATAATCTGATATCGTAACATCAATTTCATGCCCGACAGCAGATATTACAGGAATATCTGAATCATATATTGCTCTTGCAACAACTTCTTCATTAAATGGCCATAAATCCTCAAGTGAGCCACCACCACGACCAACAATAAGAGTATCAATTTTATATATATCTTTTACTTCATTTGCTAATTTTATCTTTTTAGCAATATCACTTGCAGCTTCTTCACCCTGAACTAAAGCTGGAAAAAGAATTGTTTCACATACCGGAAATCTTCTCTTGATGGTAGTAAGTATATCCTTAATCGCTGCACCAGTGGGAGAAGTTACAATGCCAATTCTTCTCGGAATTCTTCTAATTTTCTTTTTTTTATCCTTATCGAATAGACCTTCCGCTAGTAACTTTTTTTTAAGTTCCTCAAAAGCCACATACAAAGCTCCAATACCATCAGGAGCCATATCTTCTACATATATTTGATAGGCACCAGATGCTTCATATACATCAATCTTACCGGTTACTAATACTTTCATTCCATCATATGGAACAAACTTCAAATTACGATTATTAAACGAAAACATAACCGCTGCTATTCGACTATTTTCATCTTTTAAAGTAAAATAATAATGTCCTCTCGAATGAGCCTTAAAATTAGATATTTCCCCTCTTAAATATACTTTCTTAAGAAGAAGATCATCATTAATAATCTCTTTAATATACTTGTTTACTTCCGAAACAGTAATATAATTACTATTATTCATTATCTTCCCTTTCATGATATATTTTATCTAGTACACCATTAATCATCTTTGCTACTTTTTCATCAGAATATTTTTTGGCCAACTCAATTGCTTCATTTATACATACTAAGTTAGGAGTATCAGTATATATAAGTTCATATACTGATATTCTAATAATAGCTTGATCAGTAAGACCAAGTCTTTCAATAGACCAATTTTCTAAATATTTATATATATTTTTATCAATTTCCTCTAAATTATCAATTACTCCATTAACAAGATTAGATAAAAATTCAGGATCAATTTTCTTTCTTTCTTCAATATCTATATTAGAAATTATTTCATTAATAACATCATTAATATTATAATTAATATTATTCTTTTTATATAAAAATATTTGATATAAAACAGTCATTGCCTTTTCTCTAGTCATTGTTCTATTTGCCTTCATAAAAAACACCTCCATATAATTTTACCACAAAAAAAGAATATTTAAAATATATTCTTTAGTATTTTTAATTTTTTTATTTCAAATAATTATACTATCTCAAAATAAATCTATCTATTGCTTTAGTTTTAACTAATCCTTTTTTAGCTTCTTCTAATGATACGTAATTACCTAATAAATAAGCAATTCTATCTCTATCATGAACATTTTGATAAGAATGTGAGTATACTGCATCACTTATTCTTAAAATATCCTTACCTGGTTTTTCTTCCCATACTAATTCATTAGCATTATAAACAAAATAATTTATTATTTCTCTTAATTGTGGTTTAATTAAATCAATCTTCTTATTTATATTTAAATAAAATAACTTATCTTTTTGACCTTTATTCTCACTACCATTTAATTCAAATGCTTGTCTTTCAAGTTGTTCTTCATATAAATATAATGCTCTAAGAATCCTTTCGATTTCTTTATTATTATCTATATTTAATATAAGTTTAAGCATATTTTTACCACTAGTATTACAATGAGTTAAACATTGCTTAAGCTCATATATATTAAGTGGCGAAATCAAACTACTTCTTTTCTTATAATCATTATCGCCATATTCAAAAGGACTGCCATATAATAAATCTCTAGCACAAGTATTATAATCCACTACTTCATGATCATATAATGCATTAGCAGTATTAGTTAACTTATAATATTCAAACAACTCAGGATCATTATAACAATTATTTAAAGCATACTCAGTTTCCATAATCATTTTCTTTAAACCATCAGTCTCACAAAAAATACTAGGTTTACAATAGACTACTGATTCATGTAATTTCAAATAAAAATCTTTTAATTGTTGATAATCAGTCAACTTATTTTCTTTAATAAGTTTATAATTTTTCTTACTAATTCCAGCAGGATTCTTTTTACCACTCTCAAAACCAATAATATTTAATGTAGAAATATTTTTTAATTCTATCATTTATATTCCTCCAATTTTTTATAATTGTGTAGGTAATAACCCAAAATAATTCACATACCATATGTTTATATTCCCTCACTAACTTTAATATTATACTAATTTTTTTTATTTGTCAAAATCTTTCACTTAAATAGCTTTTCTATCTTTTCTTAATAGTATCATTTTCTAAATTATTTAATATTCCTTTTAATTAATTTAGCATGCACGACAGTTCTTTCAGTATCCGAGTAGCAGGTACTTAAAGTTAAAATCTTATCATCAGAGGTAATATTAGTATTAAAATCATATAAACTTCTTTCTTTAATAGTATTTAAAAATTCTTGATATTTACTATCACTTGCAAAAGATGTTGTTATATAATAAGATTCTTCTTTTATTTTATAAACAGAAAATATCTGCCATAAAGTATTCTCATTTTCCGTTGATAACCTAATGATATGATTATCTTTATTAGTATACCAATTAGATTTTAATGTCTTACTAAGAGAGCCAAACATTGTCTTATCTAATCTACTATGGGCATATAAAATAGTATTTTTATTATTCAGATTACTATCATTACGATAATCCATAAATACCCATCCTGCTTCATTATAACTCTTATCATAAGAATGATTTAAATAATAATCATTATCTTTATACTGAACATAAGGATAATTAATATTAGTATTATTAACATTAATCCAACCAACTGTATCAGAATTCTTACCTTTTAATTTGTTAATATCAACATCAATCAAAGGAAATTTAATATAATACCAATAATCACTATTCTTATCACTATCTTCACCAATTAATTCAGTATTTTCATTATCTACTATTTCATTAATATCAATATTTTCATAAACATCATCAACAATATTGGAAGTTTTTCTATTATCTTTACCCCATAAAAATAATTTTAAAACACAAAAAATAATAATCAAAATGAAAAAAATAAGTAATAATGTCCAAAACCACTTTTTTAACTTTCTTTTTTTCTTATTAATATTATTCTTTTCATTATATTTATTATTGTTTAAATTACGATTGATTTTATTATTATTTTCATTATAGTTGCTATAATAATCATGCTTAGAAGCATGTTTTGGAATATATTCATCTTTAATTGGTATTCCATAGTAAGAATTGTCCTCCATATTATATCACCATTATAATTATACTAGTTATTTTCATTAATTACAAGATACAAAAAGAAAAAAGAATAGATTTATCTATTCTTCAAATTATTTATTTACTTTTGAAAGTCTTTTTCTCAAAGCAAATGTTGCTCCAAATAATGCAGTTAAGATTAAACCAATCATTGCAGGTAAATTAATATCAGAAGTTTTTGGATTTTCTTCTATAACATTATTATATCCTAGCACACCATAAGTACTTAAGTGTGTAGTAGTAAATACTACTTTACCATTTTCTAATTTAGCATCAAGTGTTTCTGCTATTTTTCCATCATTATCAATGTAAAATGCCTTATAAGTATCAAATTTTTGCATACTTTCAGGAATACTAATACTAATAGTAAATTCACCATCTTCCATAGGTACAACTTGTGTTCCATCTACTACATTAATGTCATATAAAGCTATCAATGTAGTATCTTTTACTTTTTTATTGTCTTTATTATGCTTCAGTTACTTTTTCAGTACCTTTTTTAATTTCATCTTCAGTTTTTTCAGTTACTTTTAAAACTAAATCATTTCTAATAGCTTCTGCACTTTCAAAAATAACCTTTTCATCATTAGTTTCTAACACTTTGTTTTCTACTACATTATATGTGTTATTTGTTTTATTAACAGTATATTTATCTGCAACAAACTTTGTAACATCAGTACTGAATGTTCCACCAGTTACTGTAACATTAACTTTAGCCCACGCTGTAGTAGGATTTCCTTGAGTATTATTTACATATAAAGCTTCAGCACCTGTAATTGTACCACCTGTAATATTAACTTCAATTGGTAATTGTGTAGTGTGTTGAACTACTGCTATTCCAGCGCCTATAGTAGTAGATCCACCACCATTTGCTTCTGATACTAATTCTTTAGCAGTACCAGTAATTGTTCCACCTTTAACATTTAATTTACCTGCTCTTACTTCAACACCAGTACCACCAGTAATTGTAGCACCTTCTTCAATGTTGTAAGTGCCATTACCAGCGCAATAAATACCAGTACCAGCTTCATCAGTAGCAGTTATAGTAGCACCCTTTTTAATATTAACTACTGGGCCGTTTTCATTTAAGATTTTTCCGTTAGTAGTTATACCAAAATTTGTTGCTTTAATTGTTCCAGCAAAATTAACTTCTGTATTATAAGCACCGTGTTCAACATCATAGAATATAGCTATACCCATTGAACCAAGAATAGTTACATCTTTGTCAACGTTTAGAACTGTTTTCTTTTTAGAAGTACTTTCTTCGTGACCCCATACATTTACATAGGAATCTTTTACATCTAATGTACCTTTACCGGTAAATGTTACTACACCGTTTCCAACGATTAATGTTTTTCCACCATTACCAGTAAGATTATGATTATTAAAATCAAGTGTAAGTTCTTTTTCACCTTTGAATATGATATGATCACTGCTGAATGTGATGTTATCAGTTAGTTTGATTGTGTCGCCAGTTACAGCTTCAGATAATGCTTTAGTTAATTCTTCTTCTGTACCAGCAGTTTTTTCAGCAGCCATTACACTAGGAACAAATAATGCAAGTGCTGCAACTAGAAATAATAATTTCTTTTTCATTTTTTTCTTTCTCCTTTTC
>CAMEJC010000012.1 GCA_945919295.1 uncultured Mycoplasmatota bacterium | reverse complement strand
GTAAGAAGAAAGGAATTGAACAAGGTATTGATAAAAAAACAAATGAAGTAATTATAAATATGTTAAAGGAAGGATCAGATTATAGTTTTATTTCTAAAGTAACAGGAAAGACTGTTGAAGAAATAAAGAAAATTCAGGAAGCAAATAAAATATAATATTAAAAAATACTTGTAAAAAATGTAAATATTTGCTATTATTATATTGTAAGGTAGGTGATAGATATGATTATGACAAATAGTGTGAATGTTAATCTATCTCTATCAGTCTCTGTTAACTGTAAGTTAATAGGGGGGGGGGTATAAAAATTACCTCTACAAAATAGAATATAGAATAAATAATAATAAAGACTATGAAGTAACTAGTATGGATTACTAGTAGTTTTTCATAGTCTTTTTTGGGAGGATCTAATGGAAAAGAAGAAAGTAAATAAATCAATTATTTATATGATAAGTGGAATAGTAGTATTATTACTAGCTATTGCAGGTTCTGCTTATGCTTATTATAGTGCTAGTGCAACTGGTGAGATTGTTGGAAGTGCTGCTGGTGCAGGACTAGAACTAACGATAGAAAAACTAAGTACTAGTGCAAATGATGCTCTAATACCACTAGATAACACAGCAGATATGCTTAGTACTGCCGCAAAAGGATATGGTAATAATGGAAGTACTTTTGATGCTAGTAAAAGTTGTATTGATAAGAATGGATACAGTGTATGTCAGGTATATAAAATAACGATTAGTAATATTAGTACTGTACCAGTAGTATTAAATGGAGGAGTATCTTTAACTGGTACAAATACACCAAATATAGAGTGCTCTAAAATGGATAGTTCTACTAGCGTAACAGACAATACATCATGTATAGGTGGTAAGACACTAGCAAACAACTATACCTTAAATGCTGGTTCTAGTAATGACTATTATGTAATAGTATATATTAAAAATTTAGATGAAGAACAAGAAGATATTGGAGACTTTAATGGAGTAATTATCTTTACAAGTACACAGGGAAGTAAAATATATGCTAAATTTAAAGATGATCCAGCTTTAGATACTTTAACTAATTTAGGTCTTTCAGTAGATACCACACATACACCAGACTTTACGACAGTAAGTGGTAATAATGGAGAAGATAACAATGGTAATACTGGCTTAGGAGATTCTACAAAAGGTATATATGAAGCAGAAGATGATCTAGGAACAAGTTATTACTTTAGAGGAGCAGTAGAAAATAACTATGTATATTTTGCCAAGAATTGGTGGCAAATAGTTAGAATAAATGGCGATGGAACAATTAGAATGGTAACAGCAGATATTATAGGATATTCACCATTTAATAATAGTTATAATGATAATGCTTATGTTGGATATATGTATGGAACTGCAGGATCATCTACTTATGAAAAGACTCATGCTAATACTAATAATAGTACGATAAAAACATATATTGACGCTTGGTATCAAGATAATTTAAGTAGTTATAGTCAGTATATAGCGGATGCTATCTATTGTAATGATCGAAGTGTAACACCAGTAGATAGTTTTGCTGGAATGACACTTACTGGAACAGGTATAGGAACAGAAGAAACTGCATATTCAAATTTAAAGAGAAACTATATAGATCATACTCCAAGTTTAAAATGTACAAATATAAATGATAGATTTACAGTAGAAAATAATATAGGAAATACAGCACTTACATATCCAGTAGGCCTAATTACTTCAGATGAAGTAGCGATGGCTGGAGGATTAACTTATGATTTTAATACATCTTCTTATATAACAAATACGGATTATTATCTATATACAGGATACAATTATTGGACGATGACTCCATATACCTTCGCGGGCGGTGGTGCTCGTGTTGATGGTGTCGTTGATGGTGGTCGCTTGATCGACTACAGTGTTCGCAACAACCTCGGCGTCCGTCCGGTAGTTTCTCTTAAATCTGACGCAATAAGTGGAGGAAGTGGAACTAGTAGTTATCCATTTTATGTGAATGAGGTTCCATCTGGTAGTTATGTTCCAGGAGATGGTATAGTAGCTTAGTATCTAGTAATACTCGCGGGAAACCCTTTTCCCGCGATGAAAAATAAAATTGGTATATATATAATTATATATATAGGGATATGCTATTTTAGTTTGGCTCATGTTTGGCCTACCTTCGCGGGCGGTAATGCTAATGTAGATAATGTCAATAATGATGGTAATCTGAACAATAACAATGTTAACAACAACAACGGCGTCCGTCCGGTAATTTCCTCATACAACTAAAGGATATACTTATAACAAGGTAATATTTGCTATTAGAGTTATGTCTTAGAATAACAGATAAGAGGAAACAAGTATATTCCTTGACTTATAGTCTAAATACTTATATAATCACAATATCTGTGTTAGTAGGTCTTCCGAAAGGGCAGATATTTGATGATTATATATATTTATATGGTGAAATATGAATGATTTTAAATTATTAAATAAGAGTAAATTATTACTTAAATATATTGAAAGTAATATTATTTGTAATATTCCTAAAGTACATTCTAGTTACAGAAAAGGACTTGAAGAGAATGTTATTTCTTTAAATTATAACATTATTAAAGCTAATATTAATACTGGAAGTATTAGAAGTAAATATTTAAAGGAAGTACTAGTTAATATTAGTATGATTGATTTATATCTTGATATTTTACTTGATATCAATGTTATTAGTAAGAAGAAATTTATGGTAGTTATTAGATTATTAAATGAGATTAGGAGGATGACTAAAGCTTTGATAGAAAATGAAAAGATTAAATAATTTATATGATAATATGATTAGTTATAGGAATATTTTATTTGTATTTAATAGGATAAAGAGTAAATGTCATAATAAGAATAAGATTATGAATTTTATTAGATATAAGAATTGTTATTTGATTGATATATTAGAGAAATTATATAGTAATAATTATGTATTTTCTAAATATCATATTTTTTTAATTCATGAAAAAAAGTATCGAATTATTATGAGTGAATCTATTAGTGATAAAATTGTTAATCAGATGATTAGTTATTTTATATTACTTCCTAGTATGAAGTGTTTAATTGATAGTAATATTGCTACGAGAAAAGGAAGAGGATCTAGTTATGGTTATATGTTATTTGAAAAGTATATAAAAGAAAGTAATTATAATGATATGTATGTACTTAGAATAGATATTAGTAAGTATTTTTATAATATTGATCATGATATTCTTCTTTCTATGTTAGAAAGAAGAATAAAAGATAAAAAAGCTATAAGGATATTAAAAGATATAATATCTTTAACTGATTATGATTATATTAATAAAAGTATTAATTACTTAGTAAATAAAGAGATAAATAGAATTATAGGATTAAATATAAGTGATAATGAAAAGAATAAACTAATAAATGAATTAAAAAGTATTCCTTTGTATGAAAAGGGAAAAGGTCTTAGTATAGGATGTTTATCTAATCAGCTAATGGCTATATTTTATTTAAATGATATTGATCATTATATTAAGGAAATACTTAAATGTAAATACTATATTAGATATATGGATGATATGTATATTTTAAGTGATAATAAGGATTATTTGAAGTATTGTTTTGAATCTATTAGTAATGAACTTAGTAAAATTAAACTTTGTATTAATAAAAAGAGTGGTATTTATAGGTTAAAAGAGGGTATTAGTTTTCTTGGATATACTTATGTTTGTAAAAATAATAAGTTATTTATTAGATATGATAGTGAAACGATTAGGAAGATTAATAGAAAAATTAAATATTTATATGAAAATAATTTTGAGTTGTATTTTAGAAGTATTAGTAGTTATAAAGGTTATTTTATAAGGTGTAATACTTCTTTATTTTTTTATAGATATAATGATATATGTACTTATAATAGATATGATAAATATTTGATTATTAAAAAGAAATATAGTAATTATATGGTATTTATTAAATATAAGAATAGATATTATACTTATAATGATGATCTTATATATATTAATAATTATTTTGATAAGAAATATGAATGGTTAAGTAAGAAGAACTTATTTTTGATTAATTGTAATTATGTTATTTTAGATGGTAATGAAATAATATTAAAATAGGATTTTATTATTAGTAAGTGGATAAATAATGAAATTATTTAGTGGTTATAAAAAAAAGAAGTAATTACTTTACTTCCATAGTATTTACTTTTTTAGTTAATCTTGATTTTTCTCTATCAATTTTATTTTTATGTACTAAACCTTTAACTCCAGCATTGTCTAATGATTTAATAGCTAATTTAAGATTTTTTTCAGCTAATTCTTTATTGCCTGCTGCTACTGCTTTGTCAGTATTTTTGATTGCATTTTTAACAGTAGACTTTAGTTGTTGATGAGCTAAAGTTGTTTTCTTTATTTGTTTTATTTTTTTCTTTGCATTTTTAACATTTGCCATAAAATTCATCTCCTTCCAAAACTAATTATAATTTTATCAAAAAAATATGAAAAAAGCAAATATTTTCCTTATTTTTTGCGAAAAATATTAATGGTGATAATAATGGGACATGAAATTGATTTAAAAAACTATGAAATTAGAACTGATTTGGTACTTGATACGATTGAAAATAATGAAATGAATATTAAAACGGATACTTATAATGATGGTAATGTTAAGGTAACTAAAGTTAATGTTGATGAAGATAGTAGTAGAATTATTAACAAAAAGGTTGGTAATTATATTACGATAGAATTTGATGATGTTACGGATACAGAAAATAAAAATAAGGTCGAAGTTGTTTTTGTTAATGAACTTAAAGAAATGATTTATTCTTTAGGTATTAAAGAAGATGCTACTGTTTTAGTTATTGGTCTTGGTAATGCTAAAAGTACTCCGGATAGTTTGGGACCAAAGGTGATAGAAAATATACTTGTAACTAGACATTTATTTATTTTAGATGAGGATGTATCCTCTGGAATTAGAGAGGTATCTGCAATGAGTCCAGGAGTAATGGCTAGTACTGGTATCGAAACTGTTGATATAGTTACTTCGATTGTCGATAAGATTAAACCTTCTTTGTTATTAATTATTGATGCTTTAGCAGCTTCAACAATAGGGAGAATTAATAAGAGTATTCAGATTACAGATACTGGTATTCATCCTGGCAGTGGGGTTGGAAATATGAGAAAAGAAATAAGTTCTGATACTTTAGGTATTCCAGTTATTGCGATTGGTATTCCGACTGTTGTGGAATCTTCTACTATTGTATATGATACTATTAATTATTTATTCAAACATATTTCTTATATTAAAGATAATCAGAATATGAATAAACTTATTGTAAATAGGTATAATTATTTGGATAAGATTAAAGATAAGGATCTTACAATGGAAGAGAAGAAAGAAATGGCTGGATTATTAGGGCAATTATCTGATACTGATAAAAAGAATCTTATAAATGAAGTACTTAATGCTCTTAATTATAATTTTATTGTTACTCCTAAAGAAGTTGATTTTCAAATTGAAAGACTTGCTAGTGTTATATCTAGTGGTATTAATAGAAGTTTACATAAAGAAGAGGTGTAAAATACTTGTAAATTACTTTCTTTTTTCAATGGTATGATATATAATTATACTAGGAGAGTGATTAGATGAGATGTGTTGGTACTACTGTTCGTGGTATTAGAACAGGAGTTATTAAAGAAGGAGATAATTTATCTGATATTGTTATTAATTCAATACTTAGAGCAAGTGAAAGTGAAAAATTTGAAATTAAAGATAGAGATATTATTGGAATTACAGAAGCAGTGGTAGGAATTTCTTATGGAAATTATGTAACAGTAGATGATATTGCTTGTGATATTAGAAATAAATATCCTAGTGGTGAAGTAGGTCTTGTTTTTCCAATTCTTAGTAGAAATAGATTCTCAATGATTTTAAAGGGAATTGCTAGAGGGGCTAAAAAGATATATATGCTTTTATCTTATCCTTCGGATGAAGTTGGAAATCATTTGTTTGATGAAGAATTACTTGATAAGTATGATATTAATCCTTATAGTGATTCTTTTGAAATTGATACATACGATAAATATTTTAGAAATATTGTTCATCAATTTACAGGTGTTAATTATATTGATATTTATAGTGAGATATGTAAAAATGAGAATTGTGAGATAGAGTTTGTTTTTTCGAATAATGCGAAAGATATTTTGAAATATACTAAAAATATTTTGGCTTGTGATATTCATACAAGAAATAAGACTAAGAGAATACTTCAAGATGCTGATACTATTTTGGGTCTTGATGATATTATGACTAAGAGTATTAATGGAAGTGGTTATAATTCTAAATATGGTCTTTTGGGTTCAAACAAGAGTACTGATGAGAAACTTAAGTTATTTCCAAAAGATGGAGAAGAGTTAGTACTTGGAATTCAGAAAAAAATTAAGGAAATTACTGGTAAGACTGTTGAGGTTATGGTATATGGGGATGGTGCTTTTAAAGATCCGGTAGGAAAAATATGGGAACTTGCTGATCCTGTTGTTTCACCTTTTTATACTAGTGGTTTAGAAGGTACTCCGAATGAAATTAAACTTAAATATATTTCGGATAATGTTCTTGGTAATTATAGTGGAAATGAACTTAATGAAAAAATGAAAGAGGAAATTAGAAAGAAAGAAAATAATTTGGTTGGTCAAAATAAGAGTCTTGGTACGACACCAAGAAGAATAGTTGACTTAGTTGGTTCACTTTGTGATTTGACTAGTGGATCTGGTGACAAGGGAACACCGGTTGTATATATTCAGGGATATTTTGATAATTTTGCTAATGATTAGGAGATGAGAAAATGAGAATTGCAATAAATGGATTTGGAAGAATTGGAAGACTTGTATATAGATTAATGGAGGAAGATGATTTTTTTGATGTTGTGGCAATTAATGATTTATCTACTCCAGAAGAACTTGCTTATTTGCTTAAGTATGATAGTAATCATCGTAATTATAATAAAGATATTACTTTTGATGATGAAGGAATTGTCGTAGATGGTAAAAATGTTAGGGTATATGCAGAAATGGAACCTGGGAAATTACCTTGGAAGGAACTTGGAATTGATTTGGTATTTGAATGTACTGGTAGGTTTACTAAGAAGGAAGAAGCAATGAGACACATTACTGCGGGTGCTAAAAGGGTAATAGTGAGTGCTCCTTGCAAGGGTGATGTTAAGACGGTTGTCTATAATGTAAACGATGATATTATTGAACAGTCGGATACTATAATTTCTGCAGCTTCTTGTACGACAAATTGTCTTGCTCCAGTACTTAAGGTTATCGATGATAATTTTGGTGTTATAAAAGGATTTATGACCACAGTTCATGCTTATACTAACGATCAAGTTACTTTAGATGTGGCTCATAAGAAAGGTATTAAAGAAAGAAGAGGTAGAGCATGTGCTCTTAATATTGTTCCTACTAGTACAGGTGCTGCTACTGCTATTGGAAAGGTTCTTCCTAGTTTGGATGGAAAACTTAGTGGAGGAGCTCTTAGAGTTCCTGTTCCAGACGGCTCTCTTATTGATTTATCTTTGGAACTTACGGAAAAAGTTACTGAAGATGAGATCAATAGTGCATTTATGAATAGTGATGATGGGGAGACTTTAAGGGCTACTTTTGATCCGATTGTTTCTTCTGATGTTATTGGGACTACTTATGGAGCAATAGTGGATTTGTCGCTTACTAAAGTACTTGAAGTAGATGGTAAGCAAATGATTAAAGTTGTTGCTTGGTATGATAATGAGATGGGTTATTCAGCTCAGATGGTTAGAACTGCTAAAAAATATTTGGAGAGATAATATTTATCTTTCTTTTTTTCTTTACATAATTTGTAAAAGTATGTTATACTTATTATGGTGGTAGAGTGAAAAAGATAGTAGTGAATTTTTTTATTTGTTTATATTTTATTATAACTATTTTAATTACTTATTGTTTACTTTCTTACAATAAATATAATATACCCGAGTTTGATAATTATTTGATGCTTATCTTAGATGAAAAGATGGAAAAATTTGATAAAGGTGATTTATTAATAATCGATAAGAGTAAGAATTTTGATACTGGTGATGATGTTTTTTATTATGATACTTATAGTTCACCAGTTGAAGTAAAATTAGGTAAGATAAGTAAAACAGAAATTGTTAATGATAAAGAAAGCAGTATAGTTATAGATGATGATATTGTCTTGTCTAGTGATAATATTTTAGGAAAGAAAAGCACTGTAAAATCTTATCATTTAATTGGTACTATCTTATCGATTCTAACTTCAAGATGGGGATATTTATTTATTATTGTCTTGCCAATGTTACTTGCTTTTATTTATGAAATTTATGAAATAGTAAAAGAAATTAAGAAAAAGTAAGGTAGTTAATATGGTAATATTTAAAAAGAATATTAGTAAAAAAAATTATATAATTATATGTTTGAGTATTATTTTATCAGCAATATTTATTACTTATGGTAGATATATATATAATGATATAAAAGATTTGTATTTGGCTAGTAAAAGTTTTTACTTTAATAGTGATAAGTTAACTACTAATAGAGCTATTTATCAAGTAGATAATTGGTCGGCGGTGGATCCGTATTCAATTTCGATTAATCTTAATAATAGTAAGAATAATTTAGTACGTTCGAATAGTGATATTAGTTATGTAATTAGTTATATTTGTTCTTCTAATATCGAGTGTTCTGTTAGCAGTGAAGAAGGAATTTTACTTACTACTGAAAATACAGATAATTTTACGGCTGTTCTTACTCCTAAGGGAAGTTTTGAAGATGGAGATGAAGCTTGGATTGAGATAAAAGTTAATAGTACTTCTCCATATAAGAAAATGCTAAGTGGGAGATTTATTTTAAAAGTTGGAAAGATAGGTCTTTCATATTCTATTGATGATGAAAATAATAGACCATATTTTGATTTTAGAATTACTAATAGTTTGGATTATTATATAGTAAAAGAGGCAATTGATGGTTATGATGTGGGAGCAAGAATTGATAAATTTACTTATATGAATTTGTCCAATGCAGATAGATATAAATGCACTTCTGCTTTGATTACTTTGGATTTTAATCCTAGTGATGTTATTTTGGATATGACGAGTAATGCTTATTTGAATGCTCAAAGTGTAGAAACAATTAATATTGATGGTTATAACTATGTAAATAAAATATCATTTAAAATGGATTCAGAGTCTAGTGATACTGTTAGATTTTATAAAGCTGATTCGAGTAAAGACTATACGTATCCATTTACTAATACTAGTTCAGTAGTAAATTTTAGTTATTCACAGTAGTGAGGTGGTTGTATGGCTAGTAATACTTCTTTAGATTATATTACTTTTGTTAAAAAGAATATTACGAAATATATGAAATTAATGATGGATAAAGATTTTGTAAAAGATGCTTTTACGGAACTTTTGGATACTTATATTAAGGTTAGATATTATAATTATTATGATGTTAAATATAAGAATTTTGAATCTAATATTAATTTTTATGTAAAAAATAAAGCGATGGAACTTATTAAAGATAGAGATGAAAAAAATGTGGATAAAATAAAAGCTATGTTTCACTTTTTTAAGTATATTCTTTATTTTGATGATGTTTTAGATGATGAGAGTTTAAAAGACATTACCTTAGAGATCTATGAATATAGATGTAATACTTTGGGATTAAGTGATGATATTAGTAGTGAACTTACAGGAATGATTAATGAGGATAAAAAGAGAAAAGAGAAGTATTTGAATGGGTTTAATAGTGATAAATTTTATTTAAAATATTTTAAAACAAATAATAAATATGTTTTAGAAGTACAACTTGATTATAATATTAAATTTAATAGAATATATAGTGATTATTCGATTGATAAGGTATATAATACAGGGATTATTAATGAAGATAAATTATTTATTACTTATTATTTGGTTAGTAATATGATACTTAAGAATGCAATTAAGGGTGAATTTAATATTAATTATATGGTTTCTTTTCCTTGTAGTTTATTTGAAAAGAAAGATAAATTAAATAGATTATTAAATATTATTAATTCTGAAGTTATTAGAAATAATATTGTTATTAAGTTTAGTTATAGTGATTATTTATTATATAAAGATATTATCGATAATCTTATTAAAGAAGGATATAAAGTTGGCATTATTATCGATGATAAATTTACTTATGATGATCATGATATTATGTGGCTTTCGGTATTTAGTTATGTTATTGTGCAAAAGGATACTAAAATTAATGGCGTTAGTGAAGATAAGATGATTGTAATTAGGAAGTAGGTGAAGTATGGATACGTTTTTTAGATTTTTATATGAATTTTTACTGCAATTTTTTTCATCATTTATAATTATGTTTAAAGGTCTTGGTAATGGTTTTATTCAAATGTTTAATATACCCGAATATATTAAGGTTATTAATTTTTATAAAGATGATTTTAGTGCTCCGGAGTGGATACTTGTTGTTCTTGCTATTTTAGTAATCATCTTGATATTAGGTGGCATTATCTTTATTATTTATTTCCTTGTTAGAAAGTATATTAGATTTAGAAAAACTTTAGTAGAACAGGAATCTCTTCTTGAGGAAGTTGCTAGTTTAAATAATCAAGTAGCAGATTTAATTGAAGAAAAAGAGAGTATACTAGCTATGAAAGTATCGCATTTGGGACTTAAACCTGGAGAAGCAGATACTACGGATACTGATGGTGGGGAAGATAATAAAGAGGAAGTTGATACGACTTCAAGTAGGTTTCCTAAACTTACTGCGGTTGATTTAGATTTTGCTAATTATAAAGTTGTTTCTTATGGTAATAATTTTACTTTAGAAGAACTTGTGGAAACATTTAGAAATTTTGCGGCTTCGAAACTTAAATTATATTATAAGACGGAAATGATAAGACTTTTTATATCGGCCTTAGCTTCGACTAAATTAGTTATATTACAAGGTATATCTGGTACTGGTAAAACTTCGCTTGCTTATGCTTGGGGAAAATTTTTGAAACACGACTCTTGCGTAGCATCAGTTCAGCCTTCTTGGAGAGATAGAACTGAATTATTTGGTTATTTTAATGAATTTACGAAGAAGTTTAATGAAACAGAGGTTTTAAAGGAACTTTATTTAGCAGGTTATACTGATGATGTTTATACAGTTATCCTGGATGAAATGAATATTTCAAGGGTTGAGTATTATTTTGCAGAAATGTTATCAATTCTTGAAATGCCTAATAAAGATGAATGGATAGTGGAACTTGTATCAAGTTCTTGGCCTGATGATCCTAAAAATATTGTTGATGGTAAACTTAAGATACCTCCTAATGTATGGTATATTGGAACTATTAATAATGATGACTCGACATTTATGGTAACTGATAAGGTATACGATAGAGCCATGCCGCTTGATATTAATGATAAGGGACAAGTATTTGATCCAATACCAACAGATGCTCAAGATATTAATTATAGTTATTTGGATAAGTTATTTAGTGAAGCAATGGCTAATAATCCAATTTCTGAAGATACTTTAAATAAAATTAATGATATGGATGATTATGTTATTAAACATTTTAGAATTGCCTTTGGTAATCGTATTGTAGCACACATGAAGAAGTTTGTGCCAGTATATGTTGCCTGTGGTGGTGATGAAGTAGATGGGGTAGACTACTTTATTGCAAGAAAAATTCTTAGAAAATTTGAACAACTTAATATTTCTTATATTCGAGATGAAATAGATGGTTATATTGAATTTTTAGATAAAACATTTGGTAAAGGTAAAATGAAGGAATGCGAGGAGTATTTACTTAGACTTAAGAAACTTACATAGGAGGATTTATGAGTGAACTTAAAATAATTGATCTATATGATCGTTCTAATGAAAATGAAAATAAATCTTTTTGTGATAATATTAATTCTAATCTTAGAGTTGTTACTAATTATGATAAAACGGTATGTAATTTTGAATGGCTTGAGATGATGGAAGATACGATTAGATATTTGGATAATATTCTTCGTAATCCCAATCGCTTTATTATTAATGAGGAGGATATTGTTAAGATAGAACTTGCAAGAAGAGTAACAGTAGAGAGTATTAAGCATTTATCCAAAAATACTAATCTTATTCAAGATTATAATAAAGAAACAGGGGACGTTAGACCTAGTAAAATTCTCAATATTAATAAAGAAGAAAGTTTTGATACCTATGAGAATAGATTTATTTATAGTCTTATTAAAAATATGAAGTTTTATATTGATAGAAAGAAAAGAAATTTAGTTACTGAATCTTCTTTAAAAGATGAAAAGAAAATGGAATATACCGCTAGTAGTAATGTGGGTAAAGAGAATGTTGATATTTCGATGACTATTAATTCGAAAGTAAATGATAAGAAGAATAAAAAAGATGATTCAGGATTATCGGTAATGGATAGAATTGAAAAATTAGAGTTGCAAATATCGGATTTAACTAGTTCTCAAGTATATCAAAACATTGATAAAAAACATATATCGTTAGTTACTTCTCCTATTAAGAAGACGAATGTTATTCTTAAAAATGTTAATTTTCAATATGCAGTTAGATTATGGAATTATATGCAGACGCATATGGATGATGATACGGTAAAGGAAAAAAATAATACTGATTATTTTGATAATAGTGATTTAAAGAAATGTATTGATGAATCTTTTTTACTCGACTATTTGGTTTTAAACTCTTTAGATAGTGATAAGGAAGATGTTAATAAGGAAGAATTATCTGAAAAAATTGTTGGTAATATGATTGAAAAAGTTATGAATATGGATGCTTCAATGGATGAGAAGAAACTGAAGGATATGGTTGATAAGCAATATAGTATTATTAAATATAAGACAGTTGTCAATGAAAAACAGATTGAAAAGACATTTAAGAAGTATATTGATAAGTATTTAGATGATATTAAACTTTTAGAAATTTGATGGTGATAGTATGATAGAAAAGATAAAAAATAATAAGGTATTAAAGATGATTATGATGATAATGAAGGCTATTGTTTCATTTTTTATAATTGTGGTAATTAGTATTATTTTTATTCAAAGAGTATCTAATAATAAACTTACTTTAGGAGGGTATAGTATTTATACAATTATTACAGAAAGTATGTTACCAAAGTATGAAGTTTATGATATGGTTATAACTAAAAAAGTTTCTCCTAATGATATTGCCGTTGGAGATGATGTTGTCTATATGGGACAAAAGGGTGATTTTGCGGATAAAATTGTAACGCATCAGGTTATCAATATTGAAAAAAAGGGTAATGAGGTTTTCTTTCATACGAAAGGTCTTGCTAATGATATTGAAGATCCTCTAATTACTTCTTCACAAATACTTGGGAAGGTTACGATGAAAAGTAGAATATTAAGTTTTGTAAGCCGAGTTGTTAATAATCCATATGGTTTTTATTTTGTAATATTTGTTCCTTTTGGAATACTTTTGGTAATGGAAGTTATTGATATTGCTAATGAGAGAAAAGAATATAAATCAAGTAAAAAGTAGGTGCTTTTTATGGGAGAAGAGAAAAAAAAGAAAAGAAAAAGAAAGATTTTAGGAAGAGTAAAACTTAGAACTTTGTTTTTACTGGCGATAACGCTTGCTTCAAATAGTTTTGCTTGGTTTATATATTCTACTAAAGTGTCGAATAGTATTACGGCAAGAGTTAAGAGTTGGAATGTTAATTTTGAGGTTGGTTCAGGGGGAGAAACGGAAGAATTTATTGAAATAAATATTGATTCTTTGTATCCTGGAATGAATGAGTATAAAGAGGAACTTACAGCTTCGAATAGTGGAGAGACTCCTGCGAGAATATATTATGAGGTGATATCTGCTAATGTATTGGGAGATGATTTACTAGGTACTGGAAGAACTTCAGAGGAAATTATTAATGGACTACGTAATGATTATCCTTTTAAGATTGATTTTAGTATTTCAAATACTGTTATTTCGGCTCTTGGAGGAAAAGAAATTATATCGATCACGGTATCTTGGCCTTATGAGTCTGGGAATGATGCTGGTGATACAATGTGGGGAAATAGGGCTTATGATTTCCATAAAACCAATCCTGATATAGCTAGTATTGATCTGGTGGTTAAGATTACTGCAGTACAAATAGATGAATAAAAAAAGAACTTAGAGAGTTCTTTTTAATTTGCTAATTGTGTAAATGCTAAGTTAACATTTATTTTGGCACTATTATTACTATCTTTGGTTACTTCGGTATCTGCTGTATTATCCATAGTGGCCTCATTACTATCATCCCAAATAATATATACTCTAATTGTTAAGGTATTTATGTTATCAGCGTGAATAATAGTTCCTTCAATTACTTGGTTATCTTTAGTAAGAGGTATTTTTGTACCGCTATTTATTTGATATGAAGTAGCTACTAAGTCCTGGACACTACTATTTTCGTTTATGGATAATTCTATTTTATATTTAAATGATACATCAGCTTCACTGGCATCAATTACTAAATCAAAATAACCAGTACTAGTGGGGGCAATAATATTACTGGCGATATTATCATTACCTTCAAAGATAGGGGTTATGATGGCATTAGTAGTATTCCCATCTCTTATATCTTTGTTATTGACGAGTATGCGCCATCTAGCTATTTTCATATTAGCTTCTTCACTAGTAGAAGTTATATACTTGGCGTAGGATTCATAAGTAAAGAAAAGACATAAAATTAGGGATAAAAAGGTTAAGATAATAATTACTTTTTTCTTCATTTGATACTCCTTATTATATAAAAATTATAACATAATAATTATTATTTGTCTAGTTGATGTAAACTCTTATTTTATTAACTTGAATATATATGATAGTTATGTTAAAATTAAGTAAAATAGTGGGTGAATTTATGGATAAAGAAATAATTATAACAGCTAAAGATATTGCTAATAGAAAGAAAAAATATAATAATTTGAAACTTATTTTATCGATTATTTTTATTATTTTAATACTTGCCTTTATTATTTTAAGTGTAATATATAATGGGGGTAAATTTACGGTTACTTTAGATCCGGCTTTGGCTTTGGAAAGTGGGATTGTTATATATGATGATCCGGAAATTAAAGAGGGAAAAAGGAAATTAACAGCGAAAAATTTAGAGTTTATGGATAATATTTCAATTGATTGGATACCTCAAAATATTGATAACGAATCTAATGGAACACATAATGGGGAAAATTATATTGCTTATACTTTTTATATTGAAAATCAAGGTAAGGAAGTTATTAATTATTGGTATTCTGTTGTCATTGATGATGTTATTAAAAATGTTGATGAAGCCGCTAGAGTGATGATATATTTAAATGGGGAAAGAAGTGTATATGCTAAAATTAATTCTTACACTAAAGAAGCAGAAAAGGATACTAAGGTGTTTTTTAGTGATGAGGAAGCAGTATTGGAACAAAGAAGAGATTTTAAACCAGGAGACATAGATAAATTTACGGTTGTTATATGGCTAGAAGGTGATGATCCTGATTGTGTAGATAGTATATTAGGTGGGGAAATTAAGATGCATATGGAAATTAGGGAAGAACATAAGGAGCAAGAAAATGGAAAAGAAGAAAAATAAAAAAAGAAGATATCGTTTATTTTATTTGCTACTATTACTATTTATTACGACTATTACTTTATCTTTCTCTTCTTACGCTTGGTTTACTACGAATAGACTTGTCAAGATTGATTTACTTAATGTTAATGTTAGAGCACAGGGAGGAATTGAAATATCTGTAGATGGGACTAATTGGAAATCTGTTTTGACAGTGACTGATATTGAAGAAGCTAGAAATAATTATCCTAATAGTTTAAATCAAGTACCAAGTACTTTGGAACCTGTTTCGACTGTTTTAGATATTGAAAATGGTAAAATTAAGATGTTTTATGGAACAGCGATTAATAATACTAGTGGTAATTATATATTGGAGACAGTAAGAAGTATTGAAGAGGAATCTTTTGGTGATACTAGTAGTGGTAAATTTATTGTTTTTGATTTGTTTTTTAAAACGAATCAGGATACGATGCTTTATTTGACACCGGAATCTAATGTTACTTATAGTGGGGAATCTTCAGTGGGTATTGAGAATTCTGCGCGTATTGCTTTTGTAGATGAAGGAACAACTTTTACAGGTGCTTCTCTTAATACAATTCAAGCTTTGGTTACTAATAATAGTGATGATGTTTATTTATGGGAACCTAATTACGATACTCATACGGATTATGGTATTAGTAATGCTTTAAATGTATATGGTATTACGACGACTTCACCTGGAACTAAACTTAATTATGATGGGGTAGCGGGTGAGATATCTAAAAATTTGGGTATTACGGTAGATAGAGCTAGTAGTAATATGTATCCAGCATATTTTAAGAGAGTTGATGTCGATATTGCTTCAGTGAGTAATTTTACTAATAATGTTGAAGCTTTTAATTTGAGTAGTGGAATATCGAAATATCGTATATATATGTGGATTGAAGGACAAGATGTCGATTGTGAAAATAATGCTTCGGTTGGTAATATGGCTCTTAATTTACAATTTACTACTAATCCGTCATAAATCTCTAGGATAAAAACCTAGAGTTTTTAATTTACATAAAGCTATTTATATGTTATACTTATAATGATAGATAGTAGGTGAAGTTATGAAGAAATTGAAAATAAGATTTAAAAATATTTTTAATAACATGAAATTAAAATATCGTCTTTTATTTCTTCTTATTTTTGCCTTTATTTTAATCTTTGGTACTACTACTTATTTTTTGACTTATAGCGATTTGATTTTGGAATTTCAGGATGATCCAGATTTTGTCGATAGTAAAATATCTGGTAATAAGGTTTTGGTTAATGATTTGGAAAATGATTATAATTATTATCAGGGACTTAATTATACGAGTAATGATGGTACACTTCCTACTACGGATAATAAAAATATTTATAATGAAAATAATTTGGTACAAGTAAAAATTACTTATTTAAGTGATGATGATAATAATCATAAGGGTTATGTATCTTTAGATGAAAGACAGGATACTTATGTTTATTTTAAGACTTATGATGTAAATGATAATGAAACGACGGACACTAGTGATGATTATATTCTTATAGAACTTATTGATAATCCTTTTACTGATAAGCCTACGGATAAGGCTTTTAATGGATGGTTTACGGATTATACTGGGGCAGTAATTAGTTTTGATAGTGTTTATTATGAGAGATTTGCTAAAGTGCCTATTACTTATACAGATAGTAAACCAGATAAAGTTGATATTGTTTTTAGAGCTAGTTGGACTAATGCTGATAAGACTTTAGTAAATAGTATTAATGCTTTTAATAATGCAATTAATACTTTTGATAGTTCTATTATGAAGGAACTTACTTTAGTTAGATTAGATATGACTGGTTATTATTATCAGGTTAGTGTTGGTTTGTTTGAAAGCTGCAGTGGATACTATAACAATGAGGGACAACTACAAAACAATTGTACTTGTTATAGACCTAGTTGTACTTATTATGATCGAATTGAAGGAGAAAATTTTAATAAGAATAATACTTATTATGAACTTAGAAATAATAATATGCAGCTTGTCGATAATGATAGTCTTGATAGGGAAGCGATAGTGGATGATAGTTTTATTAATGGTAATATGTCTTCTTTTTATAGAAAGGTTAATATTTCTTCTGGCAGTATAATAGGATATTATGATAGTAATGGTAATCTTATGACTAGTGGTACTTGTAATACGAATGGGGGATGTGAATACTATGAACTTATTCAGTATTACAAAGAAGATGGTACTGAAGAATTGTTTGATGAAAATGAGACTTATTATTATTTAGTTACTAGAGATACAAATATTATAGTGGTAACGGGTAATATTTCTGGTTCCTGGTCAAATACTAGTGATAAACCTTTTACGGTTACTGCACTTGATAATGGTACTTTATATAATAGTACTTGGAATGTTGATAGTGCTGTTAATTGTTATGGAGATACAAGAATAGAAAATATTACTATTTATTATGAAACAAACATTAATGATATTTACAATCCTCCTACAAGGACTAATACGGCAGGTGTTTTATTTGGAAGATATAATAATGTAAAAATTGGTAGAGGAATTAAGAGAAATGGAACTTACCCTAATTTTGGAGCAGTAGTTGCGGGTAATGGTGGTAATTCGGGTAGTAATAATAATCCAACGAAATATAAAATGGTTATTGAAAGTGGAATATACAACTCGATATCTTTATCGACGGGAGCTTCTAAGTATATTAATTCTACTTTATATTTAAAGAATAAATCGGTATATGGCAATGACTATGATAGAGTTAATAAAAATAATAGTAATTTGGATGTATACTATTGTGCTTCAGGTAGTTGGAGTGGTAATGTTTATGGAACTACTAATAATAGAAATAGTACGGATATTGCCTTTGATTTAACGGTTAAAAGTGGTACTTTTGGAAGTAGTAAATATGACTTAACAACTGGTATATATGTAGGTGGAAGATTTGGTGGTAATCATTATGCCGCTAGAAGGGTTAAAGTTGAAGGGGGATATATTTATAATTTAATTGGAGGACCGCTTACTGGTAATACGAGAAGTGGTGTTAATGATATATATATTAACATGACTGGTGGTGAAGTTGATCTTATTATTGGAGGTGCAGGAGAATCTGCTACTTACGGAAATAGAATTATTATGGTAACTGGAGGCGTAGTTAACTATAGTGTTTTTGGAGGTAGTAATGGTGTTAAGGGTGCTGATGGAGACGGTACTTTAATTGGTACTCCTTATGTATATATTGGTGGTAATGCTATTATTGGAAAAGATAGTTATGTTACGGGAAATAGTAAGTTATTTGGAGCAGAAGCTGGTAGTGTCTTTGGTATTGGTAATGGTAATAAGGGTTCGTCGACGATTGGCTCTGCGGATAATTCGATTATTGTTATCGATGGTGATGCTTCTATTAAGAGAAATGTCTATGGTGGCGGTAATTTTGGTGCTGTTGGTGTAAGTAGTAATCTTAGTAGTACATATTCAAAAATTGTTATAAACGATGGCTTTATTGAGGGTGACGTTTATGGCGGAGGCAATAATAATGGTAGTGGTTCTGCTAGAACTACTTCTAGTATTGATATTACAATGAATGGTGGTAATGTTGTCGGTTCTATTTATGGTGGAGCTAATGAACTTGGAACTATTTATGGAAGTACTAGTATTAAAGTTTTAGGGGGAGAAGTTACTAATAATGTCTATGGCGGTGGAAAAGGTGGCTATGAATCGAGCAGTGTGATTGGTACTTTTGTGCGTGATCAAGTAGAAGTTGTTATTGGTGATAGTGCTAGTGGTTATACGCCAATTATTGATGGTAGTGTTTATGGAGGAAGTGCTCTAGGAACGGTAAATGGTTCTGAAAATAGTAGTACAGTTAGTACTAATGAAACACTTGTTACAGTTAATAAGGGAATTATTACGAATGTCTTTGGGGGTGGACAAGGTGATAGTAGTAAAAAAGCTTATGTTTTAGGTAATATTACGGTTACGATTAATGATGGAACGATTACGAATGTTTTTGGAGGAAATGATAAAAATGGTACTCCTAATGGGGATATTTATGTTTATATTAATGGTGGTAATATTACTAGTACTTATGGTGGAGGTAATGAGACTTCTGCTAAAGAGACTAATGTTTATTTAAATGGTGGTTCTTCGAATAAGATTTTTGGAGGATCTAATATAAGTGGTGTTGTTAATACGAGCAATGTAGAGATTAATGCTGGTATAAGTGATAGTGTTTATGGGGGTAACAATCAAGGTGGAATAACGGGAGTTACAAATGTTTATGTTAATGGTGGTGATATTAACTTTGTTTATGGTGGCGGTGAAAAAACATCAGTTACGGAAAATACGAATGTCACTTTAAATGGAGAAGTAAATAATGTTTTTGGTGGTTCTAATTTAGAGGGAAGTGTTCCTAATAGTTATATTAATGTTATAAATGGCGGAGCTATAAATATTTATGGTGGTAATAATCAGGGAGGAAATACTGAAAATAGTCATATTGATATTTATGGTGGTTATATAGAAAATGTTTATGGTGGTGGCTTAAAAGCAGAGACTGGTACGACAAATGTTAATTTATATTATGGAAGAGTTGATAATTTATTTGGTGGTGGTAGTGAAGCGGGAGCAACTACTACTAACGTAGGACTTGGTAATGGTACTGTTAATAAAGTATTTGGAGGCTCTAATATAAGTGGTGATGTTAATGATAGTTATGTTAGAAATATAACGACTCCTAGTAAAGATAATATTGTTGTGGATACTAGTTTTACGGAGAGTACTGTTAACAATAGTTCGGCTACTAATATTAGTTCTAGTGAGACCATTAATGTTAAAATTACTAATAATACCGGTGCAAATATTTCTAAATGGAAATTATATATTTTTACTAGTAAGGGAATACTTGATTCAAACTGGTCTAGTGCAATGGTTTATGCTAGTAATGGTTCATTTTATGCTAATCATGTTAATCAATGGTATGGAACAAATACATTAAGTAGCGGTTCTTCTTATGAATTTAGTTTTAATATTCATTCTTATGTTAATTTTGAGGACTTTAAAATATATGGTTATTCATTTGTTGGTTATGATGATGCTTCAAATAAATATATTGGTTATAAGCAAGATAAGATCGAAGCTGATAGTATTTATGGTGGTAATAATCAAGGAGGAATTACTACTACTTCACATATTGATATGACAAGTGGAAATGTTAATTTGATATATGGTGGTGGTGAAAAAGCTACAACAGGTAATTCTAATTTAGATATTAATGGTGTAAATGTTAATACGGCGATATATGGTGGAGGTAATGAAGCTTCTACTGAGAGTGTTGTACTTGGAGTTGTTTCGTCAACAGTCGGTACTTCTTCAAATAATGGTAATATTTTTGGTGGAGGTAATGCGGCAACGGTTAATAATGATGTTAGGGTTATTATTGATGATACGACTGTTTATGGTAATGTTTATGGTGGTGGAAATTTAGGTAATGTTTTAGGAAGCGTTGTTATGGATGTTACTTCTAGTGATATTAGTAGTGATATATATGGCGCTGGTAATGCGGCAACGGTAGGTAGTAGTGAAAATGATACGGTTGTTAATTTAAATGTTACGAATACTAGTGCTAATAATATTTTTGGTGGAGGTAATGCGGCTTCAGTTAATGGTAGTACAAATGTAATAGTTACTTCTTCTAATGTTACTAATGCTATATATGGTGGTGGTAATGGTATTAACTCAATTGTTTCAGGTGATGAAACGGGAGAAAGTAATCCTGCTAAAGTAATTGGTAATACTAATGTTAGAATAACAGGTGGTACGACGGCTTTAGATATTTATGGTGGCGGAAATCTCGGTATGGTAAATAAGAATACGAATGTAACGCTTGAAACTTCAAATATAAATAATTCGATTTATGGTGGAGGAAATGCTTCGGTTGTAGGAGGAAGTACTTATTTACTTGTGACAGGATCTAATGTTACTAATAGTGTCTATGCTGGTGGCAATGGTACTAATGCAACGGTATATGGTAATACGAGCCTCGATATTGATAATGGTTCAGTAATTGATGGTCATGTTTTTGGTGGAGGAAATGCCGCTAAAACGGGAAGTATTGATACTAATAATTCGAAGGGTAATGTTAATATTGCAGGCGCAACGATTGGAAAGAATGTCTATGGTGGTGCTAATACTTCGGTTTTATATGGAGATACGACGATTAATATTGGTAAGGAAGTTATTACTAATGACAGTCTTATTTCGAGTGATATTAATATTGGTGGAACTGTCTTTGGTGGTGGTGAAGCTAATGCTAGTGGTAGTGAAGATTACGACTTTACATTTATAAGTGTAACTGTTGGTATTAATATTAATATAAATGGTCTTGGACATGATAATTTTAATATAGGTGGTTCTATTTTTGGTAGTGGTAATGCTTCATCGACTGAAGGATACAGTTATATTGATATTGCTAATTATGGTAGTAATACTGATATTAAGAAGAATATATCAATTCAGAGAGCCGATGTTGTTACACTTGATAATTCTTATATAGAACTTAGTGGAGCAATGGATAGAACGAATGAGTATTCGACAGTATTATTTACTTTGAGTAGAATTGATGAACTTAAACTTAAAAATAATTCAGAAATTTATTTGCAAAAAGGAGCTAATTTACTTAAGAAGTTTACTAGTTTAGTTGATAATAATGGTACTGAAGAAATTGCTAGTGTCATTATAGATAATGAGACTGGTACTTTGACAAGAAATGTTAATAATAGGTTATATATGTTAGAAGGAGAAAATTTAAATATTGCACTTGATCAGAATATTAGATCTTATGGTGATGTTTCGGGAATGACATTTTTTGGAATGTATTTACATGATCGTAATGGTAATGTTATAACAGCTTTATATGATGATTATAATTATGGTGATAATGTATCATCTGGTGATATTTATTATTTTACTAGTGGTAGTTATGTACTTGGTAAGCATTATGCTAATCATGATATTACGAAAGATGGCTTTTATTCTAATTATGGAAGTGAAGATGGTACTAGTGTTATTATGAAATATATTGAACCGACACCAGAAGATGCGGACTATTATATGTGGGTAATTGGAGAGACGGTTGTATCTTATGATATTAGTCTTACGGCTTCAAAATATTCAACTCTTGGTACAGTAGAATTATCGCTTTTGAATCATGCTACTGCTAATACAACTTTTTCAATACTAGGTGTTAATTATAATGATTTAGATCCTAATATTGAGTTAGTTCCTTATACGGATATACCGAGAATTGCTAGTACTAGTGAAGAAGCTAATACGGTATTTGGTCTTAATATGAAATCAGGACAAGCTGGTTTTATTACTAAAGGTAGTACTAATTTTGTTACTGAGGGTGATAATAATATTTTAGGAACTATTAGTTATGAAAGAGAAAATTCAAATGTTGTTCCAAGTTTTGTATTTTACTTCTATCACTCAAAGAATATTACAGAAGCTGGTAGCCTTGGTACTGTTACTATTTCGCTAGTGGCAATTACTCCGATAGATGATCTTAATAATGATGTACAAAGAATTAATATTAATGTCGATTTATCTAAAGCTCTTTATAATACTAATGATTATGAGGGTACTATTGCTCCTGGTAAGAAGTATGAGATGTTTGCTACTAGTAATACGGATATTACGACGAAGAGTAGTTTTAGTACTTATTATTCGTTATTTATGGAATCTAATGAAAGTCCTTATAAAGAAGGATATCATAGGAGCTTGGTTTCAACTTATGCTTTTCCTGTTAATACAAAGATTACGATGATTGATTTTCATGAAGATAATAAGCCGGTTTATTATTATTATGTTATTGATGAAAATGATTATAATAGTTCAGTAAGTGAATATAACACTTATGGTGAAGTATCTTATAATTTATCAAAATTTGTAAAGATGGGTAGTACTAGTGTTGATAATAATTATAATGATAGTTTAGCTAATAGTAAGTATTATAGTAATGGTACCGCTCTTGAGGAATTTATCTTTATAGTGGATTTTAAGGAAGCAAATATTGATACGGATGTACTTAGTAAGAAACTTTTGATTGAGCTTCGAAATAATGATGATCAGACGTTAATTAGCGTTCTTGGTATTGAGCAAGCAACGATGAATTATAATTTATATAGCAATAGTGATGCTACTGTAGAAGTAGATGCTAGTTTAAGTGATAGTACTGTTTATTTGGGAAATTCGACTAATTTGACGGTGGATACTAATTTTGTACAAAATAAGATCAATACGAATACGATTTATGATACTAATTTTGGAGATGAGAAGCTTGGTATTAAGTTATCAATTTTAGATAGTTATGGTAATTTACTTAGCAGTTCTAGTTTAATGGGTGTTAATTTTGAATTTAATGGTAATACTTATTATCCAAGATATGATGGTACGGTTAGAATTAATATTGCGGAGAGGGTTGCTAATGCAAGAACAAAAATTAAGATTAATACGGAAAATAGTAATCTAGCAACAGGAGAGTATACGCTGCTTATCGAGTCTTTTGGATCATCAGATGGTATATATTATAGTTCAGGATCTAATACTTCTAGTACTTCAATTAGATTTAATATTATTGATACGTTATATGGATTATCGATTGATATAGCGGATTCTATGGTCTTTATTGATAAGACGTCAGGATTTACTTTAAATGATAATAATAATTATGTATTTAACCTAAATTATGCTTCGATACTAGATAATCCTAATACTAGAATTAAGCTTTTGAGAAGAGATTATTCTTCGATATATAATAATATTTATAATGAAGTAAATTTAAGTGATTATGTTACTAATACTTTAACTGCTAGTGGAAAGTCTAATGAATATTATTTGAGTACTAGTCCAACTGCTACTGCAACGTATTTTCTATATTTTAAAGAGAACTTGGTAAGTGGTACTTATAAACTTGTTATTTCTTTATATGATGGTGATAATTATATTGGAGAGATATATCAATATATAATAATTAAGTAGGAGGATATGATGGTAAGACGAGATATTGAAGAACTTAGTGATAGTGAATTATTGGATTTATATAAGTTAATTAATGAATTTGTTCTTTATTTGGAAAAGGAATTAGGGGGGATTGAAGATGCTAAATGAGTATAAGGAAAAGTTAGAAATGCAAAGGGAAGTGCTTAAAGCACTTCCTCGAAATAATGGGAAAAATAATAAGCTATATAAAGAAAAAATTTTAGAACTAATAGATTTATATAAAAAAGATAACAGTCTTTTAATAGAGGAAATTGAAAAGAGAAATAAAAGGTATAAGACACTAGATGATACTTCTTTATATGATGATATAAATAAACAAATAAGTGATGTTTATGTAAAACTTGATTCTATTAATAAGTATAGTTCTTCTTTTGAAAAGAGTAAATTAGATAAGATTCTATTTGATTTAAGTAATTTTTCTTCGGGTAATTTAGAGGAAGTTAATGAAAATATTTTAAAGGCTATCGATATTTTTAAGGTAGTGGGAATTAGACTTAGCAAAGATGATTTTAATTATAGTTATTATGCTAATTTATACATGGATAAGTTTTTAGATAGTTTAGTAAATAATAGTATTGATAATGAAGTACTTAAGATGTTTTTTGACGATATTTATTGGAAGTGTCCTGATATTATTAGTCATATAATGATTAATTTTAAATACTTATATTATGTTAATAAGAAGATGTTTGATTTATATTATGATAAGATAAGTAGTTCATATAAAAATATTTATAATGAGTATGCTTTACTCTATAATAAGAGAATAGATTATATTAAGAATAGTAAAGGCTTTTTTATAGGTAAGTTTTTAAATAAGGAACTGGATATTAATAATTATACTTCGGATAAAATTAATAAAGCATATAATGCTATTATAAAGGGTGGTTTTAATGAAAAGGTTAGTGATGATGTATTAAAACTATTACATTCTTTATATGAATATAAAAATTATCTTAATTTTAAATATATTATTGATGATATTAGCTCTTTGTATAAAGAAAAGGATAAGTATAAGAATATTTTTGTGAATAAGAAGAAAGAAATTAATAAAGAAGAAACTAAACTTTTTAAAGATAATAAGAAATTATTTAAGATGGTTAGTAAAGGAAATATGGAGAAGTTTAATTATTACAATAAATTGATTAATGAAAGAATTAGTAAAATAAAAGTTTTATATGAAGAATTAGATAAAAATTATTTTTTAGAAAAGGTTAGTCTTTTAGGAAGTGATAGTTCTATATATGATACTTTGAATTTAGCTTTATCTAATTTTAATTATTTAAATGATATTATGAAGAAAAATGGTAAAGAAGTGGACTTAGAAATTATATATCTTAAAGAATTGGTTTTTTATCCATATATTAATATTATAAATAATGTTTTAATAGAGGATGAAAAGGATATTAGTTTAATTATTAGGGATAGATATAATTTATTTGGTCTTGATATAAGTGAGGAAGAAATACTTATAGATAATTTAGATAATACGATAAATGAAATTAATACGATTATTATTAGCAGTATTATGAAGCGTTTAGGTATTAGTGAAAATATGATTAAATTTATTCTGAACAGTGAAAATACATTAAAATAATAGGAAAATATTGCTTGCATAAGAAAAGCTTATATGTTATACTTAAAGTGTGGTGATAGTATGAAGAAAGTTTTGAAAATAATAGGGGGAGTATTTATTCTTGTATATGCAGTAATTGCTATAGTACTTACAGTTTGTCTACTTAATTATAATGATTATAATATTACGGAATTTAAAGATAAGTCTTTAATTATTGTACAAGATGATGAGCTTAGACCAGATTTTAATGATGGAGATTTAGTTATTGTATATAAGAATAAGAATTCGGATATAAAAGTAGGAGATAAGATTTTCTTTTATGACAATTATAAGGATCAGATTAGTGTTAATTTGGGAAGTGTAGTTGATAAAGAGACGGTAACTAAACATGAGACTACTTTTGTAATGGATGGTAATTATTCTCTTTCAAGTGAGTTTGTAATAGGAAAGGCTTCTACTAGTAAAAGATATGCTAAACTTGGAACTATTTTAGGAATATTAGAGTCGAGATTTGGTTTTCTATTTATAATTATTTTTCCAATATTAGTATTATTTATTTATGAAATATATGCTTTTATTAAAGAAATAAAGAGACCAGAAGATGAAATTTAAGATTATTTTGGGGATTTTTGGTATATTTATTTTAACAGTTATAATGTACGAATTTAATGCTAGTTATGGTTTGTTTGAAAGTAATAACAACATGATTGTGAATTCGGAAATAGGTAAGTGGAATGTCTATGTTGGTGGAAGGGAAGCGACTTCTGGTACTTTTAATGTTGATTCAATTAATATAATTGATTCTAGTAATGTTAAGGAAGGAAAGCTTGCTCCTTCAACAATGGGATACTTTGATGTAGTAATTGATCCTAGAAATACTAGTGTTTCGATTAGATATGATATTACTTTTGATTTTTCTTCGATAACCGGTAATTTTAGTGTTACTGCAATAGAAGAAGTAAATAGTGGAAATCTTATAAGGACGGGAGAAAATACTTATACTAAAGTTATTTCTCTTGCGGATATTAAAAATGGTACTACTAATACGGTAAGGGTTCATGTGAAGTGGAATAATATAGAAGAAAACAACGATGTTGATAGTGTTATTGGCAGTACTAAAAATAATTATATTAATATACCAGTTACGGTTATAGTATCACAGTATTTGGGGGAAGTAATAGAAGAATATACAGAGAATTAAAAGACGGTGATATAAATGGTAAAATTTTTTAATAAAATGATACAGATTTTTATTAATTTTTTAGTGTTTATTATCACTGTTTTTATTTTTTTTATTTTATATAGTTTGATTATGGTTAAAGTATTTGATAATAAGTATGCTGCTCCTATGGGGTTTACTTGTTTTGAAGTGGCTAGTGCTAGTATGGCTCCTTCGATTAATGTTAAAGATTTAATTGTGGTAAAAATTACGAATAAGATAAATAAAGGAGATGTTATTACTTATATTAGTGATGATGATTATATTACACATAGGGTTACGAATATAGATAATGATGTTATTTATACAAAGGGAGATGCTAATAATACAGAAGATGTTAATATTGGTTATGATGACCTATTGGGTAAAGTTATTTTAGTTATTCCTAAGGGGGGAATAATTAGAGATATACTATTTACTCCAAAGGTTATTATTTCAGTTATTGTTTTTTTGATTTTATTTAGTTTATGTTTTTCTTATGTTCCTAAAAGGAAAAGGAAAAAGGTAAATAGTTTAGATAATGAATTTATTGATGTTAGTAATGTTATAAGTAAAAGAGATGGTGATTAGATGTTTGATAAAAAGAAATTATTTATGGTTAATAAGCTTACCATAGCTATTATTATTTTAATAATTCTTTTGGCAATTTTTCCGATTGTTTATTCGAAATTTGTATCGAAGACTGATGGTAGTTCAAAAGTGGGAACCGCTTTTTATATTTTAAAGAGTGATTATTTTGAAGCTAATATTGAGCTTGGTAAAATTGTTCCTAGAGATGAAGTTTATACTTATCCGTTTACGGTTTCAAATAATGATGGAAAAAATAGACTTGAGACTAAGATGCAGTATGATCTTAAAATAGTTACGACGACTAATTTACCACTTACTTATGCTCTTTATATGAATGAGGATTATAATAATAATATTATTACTGAAGATAGGGTTATTACAGATGATTATGGAACTTATTTTAAGGAGATGACTACTAATTCACAGTTTTTTGGCTTTACAGAGGATGAAACTAATAAATATGAATTATATGTTTATTTTCCTTCTAGTTATGATGATTTTGAATATCAAGATATTATTGAAGCAGTTAATGTTGTTATTACTTCAAAACAAGTTTTGGATGGTGAATAAGATAAATATGGGGTGGTGCTATTATTAAATTGGACTATTTATGGTTCACTTTTTTCTTTATTTACTAGATTATATAAAAGATAATAATATATAATTAAGTAATTTATACTAATAATTATGAATAATATAGAACAAGATATCGATATAAAATTAATTGAGGTGTGAATGATGGATAAAAATAAAAAATATTATGGTCTTAATGATCAAGAAGTTATAGAGTCTAGAGAAAAATATGGTGTAAATGAAATAGAAAAATTAAAGAAAGAAACTTTTCTTCATAAAATATTGCATGTTTTTACTGAACCGATGTTTCTTTTGCTCATAATAGCTTCTAGTATATATTTTATATTAGGAGAATTGAGTGATGGTATAATAATGCTTTTTTTTGTTCTTTTTATAAGTGGTATAGAATTTATTCAGGAGCAAAAGACTGATAGAGCATTAGATGAATTAAATACTTTATCTTCTTTAAATATAAAAGTAATTAGAAATGGAAAATACAAAATAGTTGATAGTAGAGATATTGTTGTAGGAGATATTGTTATTTTAGAAGAAGGTGATAAAATCCCTGCGGATGGAGTAATTTTAGAGTGTGCTGGACTGGGGGTTAATGAATCTTCTTTAACTGGCGAGTCAGAGGTTGTTTATAAAAAAATAGTAGATGATACGGATAATCATTTTAAACTAAATATGTGTTATGCTGGATGTGATGTTACTAGTGGCAGTACTATTTTGAAAATAACAGAAGTTGGGATAAATACTGAATATGGAAAAATAGGAGGAGAATTAAAGACTATAGTGAAAGAGAAGACGCCACTTGAAAAGCAGATAAAAAATTTAGTAATAGTATGTACAATAATCAGTTTAATTTTTTTAATAGCAGTTATAATAATTAATTTTATTTATAATAAAGATTTGGTTTTTAAGGAGCGTATTATTCATTCTATTCTATCTGGTATTACTGTAGCTATGGCGACTATTCCAGAGGAAATACCTGTTGTACTTACTGTGTTTTTAGCTATGGGTGCTTGGGATTTGTCTAAAAAGAATACTTTGACAAGAAATATGAAGGCTGTGGAAACATTAGGAGCGGTAACGGTTTTATGTACTGATAAGACGGGGACTTTAACGCAAAATAAAATGACTGTTCAAGAAGTTTTTTCTTATGATAATGATTTTTTGAATATAGCTTTTTTATCATGTCCAAAAGATCCTTATGATCCTATGGAAATTGCTATTCAAAACCATTGTTTAAATAGAGAAGTAAATAAAGAGATTTATGATAATGAATTGGTGCGTGAATATGTATTTAATAATGAAGATAAAATGATGGGACAAATATGGAAAATTAATAATGAAAATTTACTATGTGTTAAGGGAGCATATGAAAGTATTTTACCACTTTGTCATATTGATAAAAAATTATACGATGATATAAATACAAAAATAGAAGAATATGCTAGTTTGGGATATAGAACTTTAGCATTAGCTAAAAAAAATAATATTAAGAATATAACTGATAATCTAAAAGAAAACGAATTGATATTTGTTGGTTTAATAGCTTTACTTGATCCACCTAGAGAAGGAGTGAGAGAATCAATTAAATCTTGCTATGAAGCTGGCATTAGGGTTATTATGATAACTGGTGATAATGGTAAAACAGCTTCTGCTATAGCGGATCAAATTGGTCTTCTACATAATGATAAAGTAATTACTGGGAAAGAACTCGAGAATATGAGCGACTATGAACTAGAGGAAAAGGTAAGAGATACTAATATTTTTGCTCGAGTTTATCCTAACCATAAAATGCGTATTGTTAAGGCTTTACAAAAAAATAATGATATAGTGGCTATGACTGGAGATGGAATAAATGATGCTTCTGCTCTTAAACAAGCTGAAATAGGTATTACTATGGGAAAGAGAGGTACTAATGTTAGCAAAGAGGCTGCGGATATGATTTTAATGGATGATAATTTTAATACTATTGTATCTGCTATTAAAAACGGACGAACTATTTATAGTAATATTCAAAAGGCTATAGCTTATATATTAGTTATTCATATTCCAATTGCTTTACTATCGATATTTACACCGCTTTTTAATTTACCTACACTGTTACTTCCTATTCATATTGTATTATTAGAACTTATAATTGATCCGACATCGTCGATTATTTTTCAGAGATTAAAACCATCTAATGAGGTAATGAAAGAAAAACCTCGTAGAATAGGAGAGTCGATAATTAATAAATATACTACGATTAAATGTATATTACAAGGAATTGTTATTTTTATATTTGTCTTTGGAAGTTATTATTATTTAATTAAAGTTGGCACTGATCCGTTAGTAGCTAGAACATTTGCCTTTACTACTTTAGTTTTATCTAATATTTTTGTTACTTATATATTAGAATCAAATGAATCTATTATTAAAAATATTAGGGATAATCTAAAAGATAAAGTAATTCTTTTAATAAACATGATAATACTTATATTGTTAGTACTTATTATTTATGTTCCAATATTAAATAATATTGCCTCGGTAACTAGTTTGAAACTATCTTATTTACTATTAAGTATTTTAATTTCAATGCTTGCTACTTTACCATTTGATATCTTAAAGAAAATGAACATAACTATAAAAAAATAAATTATTAGGTGATAAAAAAAGTTATTCTGGTGATATAGATGTTTTGACAAATGTTAATAAATGATATCAAGACTTATAAAATAAGGGTTTATAATGATTTTGCAAAAAATGTCGAATTGTGCTTGCAAACATAAAAAAATTATGATATACTTGAATCTTGAGTTTGACAGTAAAAATGAGCAAAGCTATATAGTATAAGGCATTGCTCA
>CAMEJC010000011.1 GCA_945919295.1 uncultured Mycoplasmatota bacterium | reverse complement strand
ATGAATATTTTACACCATTTTACCATTTTGGTCAATTTAATTTTTCATTTGAGCTTTTAAGAAAAAATTCATATTTTGTACTAATTTTTGATTAAATTGGGATTAATTAAACTAAGAGATACCTTACCTTTATCTAAAGATATACTATCAACATAACAAGTAACAATATCTCCTACTGAAACAACTTCCATTGGATGTTTAATATATTTATCCGTCATTTTAGAAATATGAACAAGGCCATCTTCATGTAATCCTATATCAATAAAAGCACCAAAATCAACAACATTTCTAACAGTACCTTGAAGTTCCATACCTACTTTTAAATCTTCAAGTTTTAAAATATTACTCTTTAATAAAGGTTTTTCAAAATCATCCCTAAAGTCTCTATTAGGTTTTTCTAAAGCTTTGATAATATCTTCAATTGTATATTTATCAGTACCAAGTTCTATGGCTATCTCCTCTCCATCAATAGTGGATAATTTTTTAAATAACTCATCTTTTCCAATGTCATCCATACTAAAACCTAGTTTTTCAATTAATTTACTTGCAATTTCATAACTCTCTGGATGAATAGGAGTAACATCCATTAAGTTATCACCATCAATAACTCTCATAAAACCAATAGACTGCTCATAAGCCTTAGGAGTAAGAATCTTCGCCTTTATAAGTTCATTTCTAGATCTAATCTTACCCTTATCTTCTCTATATTTAATAATCTTATCAATCATACTTTTAGTAAGTCCAGATATATATTTAAGTATTGAAGGACTAGCAGTATTAATATTTACTCCAACATTATTAACACATTTAGATACCACAAAATCAAGTGACTCTTCCAATTTTTTCTCATTAACATCATGTTGATATTGACCAACACCAATACTCTTACTATCAATTTTTACAAGTTCTGATAAGGGATCCTGTAATCTTCTTGCTATACTAATAGCACTTCTTTTTTCCACTGTTAAATCAGGAAATTCCTTAATAGCAAGATCACTAGCAGAATACACACTAGCACCAGCTTCACTTACAATAACATACTTAACTTGTTTATCCTTATATTCTGAAATAGCTTCCGCAACTAATTTCTCACTTTCCCTTGAAGCAGTACCATTACCAATAGCCACTACATCAATATCATATTTTTTAAATAATTTTTTAATTGTATTTTTAGATTCTTCCCACTGATTTCTTGGTTCATGAGGATAAATAACAGAAATATTAAGTACTTTAGATAAAGGAGAAACTACCGCTAATTTACAACCAGTACGATAAGCAGGATCAAAACCTAATACTGTAATATCTTTCATCGGAGGAGTTAATAAAAGAGCTTCCAAATTCTTACCGAAAATATCTATTGCACCTTCTTCAGAAATATCTTTAAGTTCAGATCTAACTTCTCTTTCAATACTAGGTAATATTAATCTTTTATAACTATCTCTAATAGCATCCTTTACGATAGCAGAACTAACAACATTTTCATTCTTAATAATTTTATTTTCCAAATAAGAAATAATATATTCATTATCAACAGATATGTTGACAGAAAGAATTTCCTCTTTCTCTCCTCTGTTAATAGCAAGGACTCTATGAGGTTTAATAAACTTAACTCTCTCCTCATAATCATAATACATTTCATATATCTTTTTTTCATCAGTAGCGGACTTTTTTATTTTAGTATGAATAATACCACACTTCATCATATTATTTCTAATATGTTTACGATAACTAGCATTGTCACTAATCCACTCTGCTATAATATACTTAGCACCTTGAATAGCTTCTTCAATACTACTAACGTTATCATTTAAATAAGATTCAGCAATTCTATTAATATCTATATCTTTAAAAGACATAATAATTTTAGCAAGTGGTTCTAAACCATTCTTAATAGCTTCAGTAGCCTTAGTCTTCTTTTTTTCCTTATATGGCCTATAAATATCTTCTACTTCTACTAACTTAGTACACCTCATTATATTATTTTTAATTTCTTCAGTAAGAAGACCTTTCTCATCTATTAATCTAATAACAGCATCTTTCCTTTTAAACAAATTAATCTGATACTCATAAACCTCATTAATATTTCTAATTTTTTCTTCATCTAAAGCTCCAGTAGCCTCTTTTCTATATCTAGCAATAAAAGGTATCGTACAACCTTCCTCTAATAATCTAAGCACAGCATCTACTTGACTAATCTTAATATTCAAATCATTTGCTATTTCTTCAATAATATCGTTTTTCATTTACTTGTCTCCTTTATATTTGCAAATTTAATAATATCATCACCATATTTATTCTTAATATCATCAATAACCCCCTGAAGTTTATCCGAAGAATCGTTATCATCAATATCAATATCAAAAATAGATAACTGCTTCTTTCTCTCACTTGACAAACCACTAACAAATACACAAATACTTCTAATACCATCATCATGATTCCAAATATCATTAAATATCTTAATAGAATTATTATATATCTCTTCATCAGTTGCAATACTAACATCAAGTTTTTCTTGTCTACTAATTTTATCAAAATAGTTGTATTTAAACCAAATACCAATAGTATCTGCATATAACTTATTGTTTCTTAATTTTTTACCAATATCACTAGATAGTTTCCTAATAACATTATAAATCATATTAATATCACGATAATTATAAGGTAGTACAGTAGAAGATGAAATACTCTTTACCATTTCTCTCTCATAATAAACAGGACTATTATCAATACCATTAGCATAATCATGTATCATCTTACCCATTGATTTAAATCGTTTATTAAGATTCTCTAAAGGAAACATTGCAAGCTCTCCTATCGTATTAATATTCATCTCTCTAAGTTTCTTACTAGTAGCCTTTCCTATCATAAATAAATCTTCAACCGGGAGAGGATGCATTTTTTCTACAATTTCATTACTAAACAAAGTATGTACCTTATTTGGCTTTTCAAAATCAGATGCCATCTTAGCAAGTAACTTATTATTACCAACACCAACATTCACCGTAAATCCAAACATATTATAAATATCATCCTTTATCTTATAAGCTATCTTTACAGGATCACCAAATAAATTAACACTATTGGTATAATCTAAAAAGCATTCATCAATAGAATATCTTTCAATAACATCAGTGTAAGTACACAAATATTCATACATTTTATCAGAGAAATATCTATAAATCTCAAAATTAGGTTTATAAACTTCCAAATAAGGACATTTCCTTCTAGCAGAATATATAGGTTCAGCAGTAATTACCCCTTTTTTCTTGCAAGGATTACTCTTGGCAAGTACAATACCTCTTCGTTCAGTCTCATCTCCACCAATAATTGCATATCTTTCTCTAATATCCTTTTTATAACCATTATTAAGCATCCATACAGCAGTCCAACTAAGAAAAGCATTATTTACATCAACATGTAAAATTATTCTATTCATACTATACCTCTATATAATAGTCGGTCTTATATACATCATCATCAACCTTAAAATAAACAGTATATTTCCCCTTAAGACCAAATGTATTTATATACTTTATGTATCCAACCTCATATACCCTTTTATCTAAAAACTTATCTAAAATTATATAAATTTTATTATCGCTATCATTAATAATCTTAATTCTATTATTATCCTTTTCAATTTTAATATTTTTTAATTCACCCTTGCTATATTTAATTAAAGAAATTCTTTTATCACTAATAGGAGTTTCTTTCAAACTGCCAAATCTATTCGAAGGCATTAATTTATAGTTACCAGTATTATTATAAAAATTAGCTTCATTAATAATATTTTTATAAGAATATTCTTCTAATTCATCATCAGTAACTCTATAATATAAATCATCTTTTCCAACTATAATATCATCCTCAATAGTACAAATATAATTATAGTCATCATTATTAATATATTCCTCAATAAGTTCTCCTGTTTGTAGATCAATAAGCATTAGTTTGTCACTAAGTATCAATATATTATCATTATATAAAGCATTAACCCCATAATAACCATTAGGAAGCAAATATTCATGATATATTTTTCCTAGAAAATTCATTTCATAAAAAGATATCGTATTACCATCTTCTGTATATTTATCACTACCAATTACTATATTAGAGTTATCAAGAACTAATATATCACCATAATAATTACCATTCAAATACCATCTAACTTCATCATTAGAATCAATAGCATAAGGATAATTACCATTATAAAATCTAAAATTACCACTTTCCATACTATCGACATAAACAAAATCATCAGGTAATTTATCAGTTTTAATATTAATAACTTTATTTACACCTTCACTACTAATGACAACTGTATTATTATAATCAGCATAAAGGCCATATATTGGAATCAAATGATGTTTATCCTTTGGAAATTCATAATTAATATCACTATTACCATCTTTACTTTTAACACTTATTGATACATTACTATAATCATTAGTCTCAAACATAACAATTGCCGTTAAAGGACTATTACCATAAGGATTGACAATAATATTAGGATTATCAATCGAATATCCATATCCGCTAAAATAAACTTCTTTATTTGTCTGAATATCAAGAATATCTTTTTCTTCCTTTATTTTTTTATTACCAGTAACAACAATACTACCAACAATTGATATAAATACAATAAAAATAATAAATATACCTACTAATATATAACTTTTTTTCATATTATCACACTAAATATTGTAACATAAAAATAATATTTTTTAAATATCTATCCATAATATTAATATAATTTATAAAGGAGGAAATAATGAATCTTAAAAAAATAAAATTAATCGCAGTCATAGGCATTTTTATCATTTCCATAATTTCACATTTTGCATATGAATTATTTCCAAATATTTTATTCTCTTTTTTCTTTCCAATAAATGAAAGCATTTGGGAACATATGAAAATACTATTTACATCTACTCTACTTTATGGACTTATAGATTATTTATTATTAAAGAAAAATAACATCAAATATAATAACTTTTCTTTTCAACTATACTTTACTGCTTTTTCATCAATTCCCATTTATTTAGTCATCTACCTACCTATATATAAGTTAATTGAAGAAAACCTAATCATATCAATTACTCTAATGATATTAGTATATATTTTAGAGCAATATATTAGCTACCATATATTAAAAGAAAAAGAATTTAAAATATTAAATATAATATCAGTACCAATCATAATAATAATTTATTTAGGTTTCATTTATTTAACATATAATCCGCCTCATACATATGTCTTCTTTGATATTATAAATGAAAAATATGGCATAAATGAATATAAAAAAATAGGATAAAATTCAAAATTATCCTATTTTTACTCTTTCCATTTAATATTTTCAATAATAGTTAAATTATCATTTTCATCAAAAACAAGTTTAAAAACTTCTGGAGCATCAAGGTTACCTTCAAATACAGGTATACCATTAAATACTATTTTTGTATTTAACTTGTTATCAATACCCTCTACTAGTGAAATATCACACCACTTACCAAGTAAAAATATCATTGCAGTACCATGTGATACAATAGCAATTCTCTTTTCTCTATAATTTTTAATTACATACATTAAAGAATTATACATACGATCCCTAACTTCTTTTTGAGATTCACCGTTTTTAAGCTTATAATTTTCATCTATCAATTGCTTTTTTTCAAAATTTTCAATTATATCATCTAAAGAATCAATTCCATATTTTCTCTCTCCAAAACCTTCTATTATATTTATATTAGTATTATTTTTTTCAGCAATATATTTAGCAGTTTCAACAGCTCTAACATAATTACTAGAAAAAACACTATCAATATCTTGCATTTCACTACTGTAGCTAAGTAAATTAGCCTTTTTTTCACCATTAACAGATAAAGTTATCTTTTCATTTGTCAATTGAAAACTATCGTTATTATTAATATTAATTACATTTCTATTTTTCTCTGAATGTCTAATCAAATAAACAGTCGTCATCACATTAATCACCATATTTCAAATTAAATTATAACATGTATACCTTAATAAGTAAATAAAAGAAAAAAGAAATACTATATTTTCAAGTATTTCTTAACAGCTTGATAACTTCCTATCATGCCAACAACTATACCTATAACAAGTAAAATTCCTGATACATTATATATAAAAGGTACTGGACTAACAAGGGAAGCTAAAGCTGAACCAAATAATTTACCACCAAAGAAATCAAATAACGAAGTATATCCAAATATAACAATAAGTATTGGAACAATTGAACCTATTAATCCAATAAACAATCCCTCTAATATAAATGGAATCTTAATTGATATATTTGAAGCACCAACAAGACGCATTATTTCAATTTCTCTTTTTCTTGAATATATTGCTAACTTAATAGTATTAGCAATTAAGAATGCCGTCACAAGAATTAATGATACTACAGCAATTATGCATATTTTTTCGACAACATTAAATACCACAATTAATTGATGAACAATATCCTCACCATAATTAATATTATTAATTTTATCTTTAGTAAAAGATAAATTCTTAACAGCCACTACTGTATCATCAATCTTTTCAATATCTTTAACCTTAAACATATAACTATCAAGTAAGGGATTAGTATCTTCTGTCCACTTATCAACAGTAGTAGCAAAAATATCATTCCCTTTCTTTAATTCTTTAGCGGATTCAACCTTTGATTTAAACACAATTGTACTTTTCTCAATATTATCAACACTCTCAAGTTCTTTCTTAATTTTTTCTTCATCTTCCTTAGTTGTTTCTTTTTTTAAAAACATTACAACTGTAACATCTTTTCTAATTGATTCCGAAAAATTTTCTACATTCATGGATAAAATAAGTGATACCGCTACTACTACTAAAGTAATAGTTATACATAAAATAGAAGCAAGCGATAAAGAAAAGTTTCTAAGCACTCCATGAATAGCATCTCTAAAATATCTCTTAATAGATCTAAACCCTCTCATTACAATAGCTTCCTTTCTCTATATCTTTAATAAGTTTTCCATGATCAAGTACAATAACCCTTTTTTTCATTCTATCGACAATATCTCTGTCATGAGTAGCCATAATAATAGTGGTTCCCATAGCATTAATTTCTTCTAATACTTTCATAATTTCCATTGAAGTATCAGGATCCAAATTACCAGTAGGTTCGTCACATATAAGTAATTTAGGTTTATTAACAATTGCTCTAGCAATTACTACTCTTTGCTGCTCACCACCTGATAATTGATCAGGGAATTGTCTTACTTTATTCTTAAGCCCCACTAAATCTAATACTTCAATTACTCTTTTATGAATTTCTTTCTTATCATATCCCAATACCTCCATTGCAAAAGCAACATTCTCATATACTGTAAGCTTAGGAAGTAATTTAAAATCTTGAAAGACAACACCAAGTTTTCTCCTAAGAACATATACTTTTCTATTTTTTAATTTTGCTACATTGATACCACCAATTATAATTGATCCTTTATTAGGTTTTTCTTCTCTGTATAACATTTTAATCAAAGTAGACTTACCACTACCAGAAGCACCAATTACAAATACAAATTCACCTTTCTTAATACTAAGATTAAAATCATATAAAGCAACAGTACCATTCTTATAAGTTTTTTGCACATCGCTAACTCTAATTAACTCCACAACAAACGCCTCCACTTCTGCTTCTAATATTATAACATTATTTATATTTTTTTTAAATACCTAGACCCCACTTTACATATTTTTCCTTAATTCTCTTGAAATCGAATAACTATCAGTAATTAAAAAGAATGCACTTTTATCAATTTCCATAATAACTTCTTTAACTTTTTGATATTCAATCGTTGGAATAACGCACATTAACATATTTTTCTTTTTATTTGAATATCCTCCTCTAGCATTAACTATAGTAACCGTATAATCCAAATTATTAACAATAAAATCTCTCACTTCTAACGGCTTTTTTGTAATAATATAGAAAGCTTTATTTCTTGATATTCCAAGCATAATTCTATCAGCAACTTCTGATGATATATATAAACCAATCACTGCATAAATACATTTATCAATACCAAAAGTAAAAACACTTAAAACCACTACTAATACATTACAAATTAAACTAGCCTTCCCTATTGATATTTTAAATCTTTTATTTAAAATATCATATAAAACATAAAAACCACCTAAACTATATCCAGATTTTTTAATCATTCCAAATCCAATACCTGATAAAACACCACCAATCAATATTAAAAGAAAAAGTGAAGTGTTTTCAAAAGAAACAACTTTCATAATAAGTGTTGTAGACTTAATAAATATTGGATATAAAATAGTACCAAGAATATTTTTAGCCCCATAAGTAGTTCCAAATACAGCAAATCCAATCATAAGCAATATAGAAGAAAATACAAATACCATTAAAGACAAATCAACATTAATATAATAGCTAATAATAATTGCAAGGCCCGTACTTCCAGTAGTAACCACATCGTTAGGTTGATAAAATACACTTACCGCTATTGAACTAAACAACATTCCTATAATAAACATACAAAAATTCTTATATATATTCTTATCATTTATTCTCCTTTGTAAAAGACTTAAATTTATCATTTTCTTATTATTTAAAATCATAATTGATCACCATTATTGCTAACTTCATAAGAATCACAAACTAAGAAAAATATATTTTTATCAATTTCTTTAAGTCCTTCCTTAACAACAAAATAATCTCTTGTAGGAACAACAGCTAACAATAATGTCTGATTATCACTAGAATATCCCCCTTCTGCATCAATTACAGTCGTTCCAACTCCTGGTAGAGATACCAAAAAATCCCTAATCAAATCATCTTTTTCTTTATTAGCAACAATATAAAAAGCTTTACTTTTTGAAATACCAAGAAGAACTTTATCAGTAAATACTGATATTAAATATGATACAAGAATAGCATATAAAACAATATCCCAAGAAAATACAAATTTACCAATAATTACAATAATACCATTAACAATAAGACTAGCATTACCCATAGAAATTTTACAATATTTACATAAAATTTCTATAATAACATCAGTACCACCTGTCGAAAAACCACTTTTATATATCATACCATATCCAATACCAGCAAATACACCACCAATTATTGCAATGACAATCATCTCTGTATTTCCTAAATCAATACGATCTGTTATTAAACTAGTAATTTCAACAAATATCGGATAAGAGAGAGCTCCCACCAATTGATTCTTCATATTATCAAATCCTAATACAAAGTAAGCAAGTATCATCAAAAAAATATTGGCAAGTAAAATAAATAAAGATGGATTGACACCAAATTTACTAAAAACAATAGCAATTCCACTAACACCAAAACAAACAATATCATATTTCAAAAAGAATAAATTAAATGCAAACGCAACAATTAAACAACCTACTATTAACAAAAAATATTTTCTACCAATATTTCTTTTTCTGACGGTCTCAATAATATTATCAACTTTTCTCTTTCTAACATAATCAAATAACTTCATTACTTAATAACTCCTTTTTTTCTTATTTTTTATATTTCATCTAAATGTATTAATTATTAATCTTAATACCATACTCGAGCATTTCATCAATTTCGCCATTTAAAATACTATCAGCATTACTAGTTTCATAACCAGAATCATTATCTTTAACCAAGGTGTAAGGACACATCACATAACTTCTCTTCGCACTTCCCCAACCATTAGTAAGTTGTTCCCCTTTTATTCCATTAATCTTTTCATTTTGTTTTTGTTGTTCTAGCAAATAAAGTTTACTCTTTAAAACTTCTAATGCCTTTTCTTTATTTCTTATCTGACTTCTTTCATTTTGACAAGTCACAACTATCCCCGTAGGAAGATGAGTAATCCTAACAGCAGAATCAGTTGTATTAACACCCTGTCCACCTGGACCACTACTCCGATAAATATCAATTCGAAGATCATTATCACTTATTTTAATATCAATATTTTTATTAATTTCTGGCATAACATCAACAGCGGCAAAAGAAGTATGTCTTCTCTTATTAGAATCAAAAGGACTAATTCTAACAAGTCTATGTACACCTCTTTCACCTTTCAAATAACCATAAGCTTGAAGACCATTAATTTGAAACATCACTGACTTAATACCAGCCTCTTCACCATCTTGCTTATCTAGTTCAACCAAATTATATCCTTTATTTTGAGCATATCTACTATACATTCTATATAACATATTAGCCCAATCACAAGACTCAGTACCACCAGCACCAGCATGTATTTCTATAATAGCATTACTATTATCATATACACCATTTAAATATGTTTCTAATTCTAATTTATAAACATCTTTTTTAAGTTTCAAAAGTTCTTCTTCCAATAAAAGCAAAATATCTCTTTCATTTTCATTAGCATTACTAACAATATCTAAATTATCATCAATTATTTTAGTTAAATAATCCATCCTCTCAACAATATTCTTTATATTCTTAAGTTCCAAAACCGTTTTATCAGATTCTTCCCTATCGTTCCAAAAAGAATCTTGTAGCATAAGATTATTTATTTCTTTTTCTCTTAATATTTTTTTATCTAAGTCAAAGAGACCTCCTAAGATCTAATATTCTATCATTAAGTTTTTTATATTCTTTTCTTAATTCAAATAATTCCATATAATCACCTAGTATAAGTATACATTAAATTGTCAAAAAAAGAAAGTACAATCATAAAATTATTGACACAAAATAATCAAAAGTGTTACTATTAAGATAGAAGTACTCTAGGAGGAATATTTAATGAATAAAAAAAAATATATGACAGTAGGAGGAACCATACTACTATTTGTAATCATAATCGTAGTAATATTACTTCAAGGCAATAAAAAAGACGCTTGGATGAAAGAAGTATTGGCCTCAGAAGACTATCAAATAACCATGACTAATTGCAGTAATCGAACAACAATGTTTCCAAAAGAAACAATAAAAGAACTATTTAATAAATGGAATCAATTATCTGATAACGGACCATGGACTGGCGATAATAACAAATGTTATTCCAAAGTGACCATTACTTATAGTAAAGACGGTATTGTAAAACAGCAAGAATTTATGCTAATTGACGATAGTTCCTTAGCTATAAACTCTAATGCTGGCTACTGGTACTATACAAATTCATCAGAAATAAATAACTATCTAAATGATTTATTTTCAAAGTATTAAAAATGCAAAAGAGACAAACTAATGTCTCTTTTTTTACATATTATCTCTATACATATCAATAACTTTTTTAAATTCCAAAAGTGCACCTTCAATAACATTCTTATCAGTTAAATCTACTCCTGCAATCATAAGTGAATCAATTGGTGATCTTTTGCCTCCACATTTTAAAAATTCAATATAATTTTCTATAGCACCATCTTTACCATCTTTTATATTTTTAACAATTATAGTCGCGGCACTAAGACCGGTTGCATATTGATAAACATAAAAATCATAATAGAAATGAGGTATTCTTTCCCATTCATATTTTATTTCATCATCGACAACTACTTGATTTCCAAAATAAAATTTATTTAAATCATAATAAATACTAGAGAGTTTATCTGCCGTTAAAGCCTCATCACAATCTATCATACCCGATATTTTCTTTTCAAATTCTGCAAACATCGTCTGCCTATAAATAGTAGCTTTATAAAGCTCCATAAGATTATTCAAAATAAATAGCTTTTCTTCTTTACTTTTACTATGTTCAAGCATATAATTACTAAGTAAAAGTTCATTGACCGTCGAAGCTACTTCTGCAGCAAATATACGGTATTGACTATCTTGATAAGTATTGTACTTTCTTGAATAATAACTGTGCATAGAATGACCCATCTCATGAATTAAAGTCGACATATCATTATATTCATCTTGATAGTTAAGAAGTATATAAGGGTATGTATCATAACTTCCTCCAGAATATCCCCCTGTTCTTTTATTCTTCGTAGGATATACATCTATCCATCTACTATTTAACGCTTCTTTAACTTTCGTAATATACTCTTCACCAAAGACACTAAGAACTTTTAGTATTATCTCTTTTGCCTCTTCATAACTATACTTCTTATCGTAATCACCTACTATTGGAACATAAATGTCATATAAATGTAATTCATCTATTCCTAGTATTTCCTTTTTTAATTTATAATATTCATATAAATAAGTTATATTTGCATGTACACTTTCTATTAAATTATCATATACTTGAATACTAATATCATCCGCATATAAAGATCTTGCAATAGCACTATCATAATTAGATAATCTAGCCATAGTCGTAAGTTCTTTCATATTTGCAGATAATAGTGAGGCAAAAGTATTACTATATTTTTTATATTCCTTATATAAAGTTTTAAAAGCACTCTTTCTAACACTTCTATCTTTGCTCTCAATATATAGAGAATAATTACTATTATTAAGTTCTATACTCTTACCCATCTCATTTTTTATTTTACCAAAAGACATATCACAATCTTTAAACAATTCATAAGTATCATAAGCATTTCCCGTTATCTTGCTAATGCTAGATAGTATTTTTTCTTCTTTATCACTAAGAGTATGATCTTTGTATCTATATATTTCATTTATAACATTTTCATATTCTTTAAGTCTAGATTCTTCTTTGTAAAATTTATCAATCAATAGTTTATCACATTTTAAAATACTAGGAACAACAAAATAACTTATCTTTACATAATCACTATACAAATTACTTACCTTTTCACATAACTCTTGACACTCATTATTCGAAGTATCTAAATCAAAAGACAAATTAGTATAAGAATATAATTTTTCAATTATTCTTTGAATCTCTAAAGATAAACAAATAGTATTATAAAAATTATCACTATTATTAATCATAGAATCTTCATATTTAGATAACTTCTCAATTAATTTTTTTACCTTATCATAATCACTATTAAATCCATCTAAATTACTGTAAATAACTTCTAAATTCCAAGTATACTTCTCATCAATATCTTTTCTTTCCCTCATTATATACCCTTTCTATACATTAAATCTAAAATGACAAATATCACCATCTTGCATTAAATATTCTTTACCTTCTATTCTTGCCTTTCCATTTTCACGAACCTTAAGTTCACTTCCAGCCTCAACCAAATCATCATAAGACATAACCTCTGCTTTGATAAAACCCCTTTCAAAATCCGAATGAATAATACCTGCACACTCTGGTGCCTTCATTCCCTTTCTAAAAGTCCAAGCTCTAACCTCATCAGAGCCTACCGTAAAGAAGGTAGCAAGTCCAAGCAACTTATATGTTTTATGAATCAATTGATCAAGACCACTTTCCTTAATTTCTAACTCATTTAAAAAAGCTTTTTTTTCATCATCAGTTAGTTCAGATAATTCACTTTCCAATTTAGCACAAATAATTACCGTTTCACTTCCCTCATTCTTGGCATATTCTTGAACCTTTTTAGTATAATCGTTTCCTGTATTAATGTTTTCCTCATCAACATTAAGAGCATATATAATCGGTTTTAAAGTAATCAAATTAAATGAACTAATCATTTTCTTTTCATCATATGATAATTCTAATTTCCTAACTGGAATATTTTTCTCCAAAGCATCTTTAATCTTATTAAGTAATTCTATCTCCTTAATATCTTTTTTATCTTTAGTAGTCATAGCCTTTTTACCAATTTTATTAATTCTAGACATAACTATTTCCAAATCTGAAAGCACAAGTTCAACATTTATAACTTCAATATCACGGATTGGCTCAACTGTACCATCAACATGTATAATATTTTCATCATTAAAACATCTAACCACTTCAACTACAGCATCAACCTCTCTAATATGAGACAAAAATTTATTTCCTAAACCCTCACCATTACTAGCTCCTTTTACAAGACCAGCAATATCAGTAAATTCATATGTTGTTGGAATAGTCCTCTCTGGAATATACATATTCTCAAGCACTTCCACCCTTTTATCAGGTACTGTAACTACTCCAACATTAGGATCTATCGTTGCAAAAGGATAATTAGCGGCTAAAATATTTTTTTTAGTAATTGCATTAAACAACGTCGACTTCCCGACATTAGGAAGTCCAACAATACCAGCAGTTAAGCTCATTTATATCACTTCTTTCTTATATGAAATATTATATCAAAAAAAGATGTATTTATCAATAACAGATACATCTTAATAATTTTCATTTTTTTTATTTATAACATTACCCATGTCCCAATACCAATAGGAATACCAATAATATAAAATGCCAAAATAATAACAAGCCATAATATTGTAAAGGCAATAGCATAAGGAATCATCAAACTCATAGCATCAGTAATAGTTATAACATCGTTCTTACGTTTATTATAAATATGTAAATAACCAATCAATATAACAAAATAACTAAATAAAGGAGTAATTCCCTTCATACTACTATCAGCTGCTCTAAATACTGCTTCTGCAAACTCTGGAGTCATTGAGGCCTGCATAAACATCGGAACAATAATAGGAGATAACATTGCCCATTTAGTTGAAGCCATCGGCACAAAAAAAGTTGAAATAGCAACAATTACAAAAGTAATAACTACTAAAGATAAACCTGACAATTGCATACCATTTAATAATTCAGACAAAGATGCCACAATAAATATACCTATATTAGTCTCTTTAAATATTAAACAAAATTGTGCAGCAAAAAAGATAAGTACAAGAAGCGAAGCAACATCCTTTAAATAATAACTCATACCATCTACTAGATCCCTATTATCATCAATTGATTTAACTCTAATACCATAAATTAAAGAACTAAAAATCAACATAAATGAAAATATCATAACAGAACCTTGATAAAAATAAGAACCTTCCCCAAATAACATATCAACATAACGGGATTGACTAAGATCCAAGAGTAATCCTGAAAAAGGAAGACCTTTAATTATACAATAAATAAGTAACAAACTAGCAACAAAAGTAGCAAGTAATGATATAATAACACCCTTTCTCTCTCTTTTACTAACTTCTCCATCTTGTGAAGGCTCCTCTTCATCAAAATAATATTTACCTAATTTTGGAATAATAAATCTTTCCGTAACAATCATTCCCACATAAGAAAGAAGAAAGGCACTTACGATAGTAAAAATAACATTTCCGTATAGATTAACGTTATATACCGAATCCAATATTGATGTAGCCTTATTAGAATAATCAAGCAAGACACTATCAAGTCTATTAACAATAGCATTTGCACCATATCCAAAAGTAATACCCGAAAAAGCCGCACAAATACCTGCTGATGGATGTCTACCTAAATTCATAAATAATATCGCTGCAAGTGGTATTAAAATAACATATCCAACCTCATAAAACATCGAAAATATAATACCAAGGAAAACAACCATAAAAGTTAAAAATTTTCTTGGAACTTTTTCCCCTATCATTTTAAACAAAGAATTTAAAAAACCTGATTTATAAGCAACACCAATTCCTAAAAGACCGACTATTAAATTACCTAAAGGAGCAAAAGATAAAAAGTTATTAATCATATTGCTAATAAGATATTGAAGTCCAGTTCTATTAAATAAATTATTAATCGTAACGACCTGGGTCGTTAAATCACCAGTTGCTTCATTAACAACATAATAACTAGCCTCTAAATTTAAAATACTACCTATACTACTAATAATCATAATAACCAAAGTAAGAATTAAAAATACCAAAGCAGGATGAATCCTAATTTTTTTCTTTTTCATTTTTTTACCACCTTTTTAATCTTTTTATTAAATTCAACTCTAGGAAGCATAATAACTCTACCACATTTAGTACATTTTATTTTAATATCCGCTCCCAATCTAATAATTTCAAAGTTATTAGAACCACACGGATGAACCTTTTTCATAATAACAATATCATTTAAATTATATTCCACATAATCACATCCATAATTCATTATAACATTTATTTCTATTTTAGTAAATTAATTTACACTGATTTTTTTTCACCTCTTGTAAAAAGACTAATCATTTGTTATAATAAAAAAGATAGAAGAGGGATGATGAAGTGAATAAAGAAGTAAAAGTAATAAGAAAAAAGAGAAAAATAAATTTTCAAAAAATATTCAACCTAGTAAGCTTTACCTTTATATTGGCATGTTGCATATTTTATGGAAGTAGATTTATAAAACTATATTTAGCTAATAATAAAACTGAAGAAAAGAAAGTAATTGCTGATAATATTAAAGAAAATAACAATGATTTGACCAACATAAATGGTGCCTACTACTTTAGTGGCGAAAATCCAAATAATTACCTAGAATATTCTAATATAACATTTAGAATTATTAGAATAAATAGTGATAAAACAATAACAGCTGTTGTAGAAAACTCTATAACATCATTAGCAACAGGAACAGAAAAACAATTTGAAGATTCAAATATTAATAAATGGTTAAATAATCAAAATAAAGAGTATACAGGAATATTAGAAAACAACCTAAATAATGCAAATAAATATTTAACATACACTAAAACATGCAATGATACTGTAAATGACACAAAAAACATAACATGCAAAAAAAATACTAATAACATTTATATAACAATACCATCTATTAATGACTACATAAATACCGGTGGTCAAAAAGGATTTATGAACAATGAAGAATATTTTTACTTAATCAATAGCAATAATGAAAATAAAATTTGGTATGTTGATAGCGACGGAAAAGTAAATATCTCTGATGGATCCGATATAATTGGAATAAAACCAGTTATAACAATTAAAAACACTTTATCTCTATTAAGTGGTGATGGAAGTGAAAACAATCCTTATATATTTGAAGAAGAGCAAGGATTATTAGGAAGTTATGTAAAATTAGGAAATGATACTTGGAGAATATACAGCATTGATGGAGATAATATAAAACTATCATTAAATACATATCTAACCTTAAACAATGAAGAAATAAAATATAAATATTCAAATAATGGATATTACCACAATGATGGAAAAGTAGGAACTTTAGCATACTACTTAAAAAATAAATACTTACCAACGCTCAGCTATAAAGATATAATTAATGAAGTAGAATATGCAAATGGTATCTACAACAACACTAATAATTATGACTATACAAAAGTAATTAGTACTACTGTTCCTACAAAAGTATCAGTATTAAGTATTGGAGATATTATTCTAAATCCTGTTAATACAAATTATTACTTATCAACAGGAATAGAAAATGATAGTAGTCTAGTTTATGTCTTCCAAAATGATTTCAAAATATATACAAAAGTATCTACAACAAATCTAAAAATAATACCAGTCATATCAATAAAAAAAGATTTGCTCATTAATGGAAATGGAAGTATAGAAAATCCATGGGAGGTATCAAATGACTAATAGAAAAAAAAAGAAAAAAATATATAAAACAACAATTTTATTTATCATTTTGGATCTAATAGTAGCTTGGTGCTTCTTCATGATGTATGGTCCATGGGACAAAATTCGTAATTTATATGTAAATACCGCTATGAAAACAATGAATCATCAATATTTTGCAAATATTTTCTATAGTGAAGAAACCATTCAAAAAATAATGTCCAATAACTATTTTATATCAATAAATGAAGATGCAAATACCGATGATATAGTCATTAATACCAAAGAAAAAAGTAAATATAAAGATAAATATGAAGAAGAATTATTTACTCGAGAAAATGGAAATGAACTATATAAAATTATCAATTTAAAAATAGGTACTTCAAAAGGATATTTAGTCGCTATCTATGAGCCAGAAAAAGTAAGATTAATATCTACCAAACAATTTAATATTGGTGGTAAAGGAGAACGAATATCCACTATGTGTGATAGATATGGAGGAATTGTTTGTATAAACGGAGGGGGATTTGAAGATTTCGGATACGGTTCCGATATTCCAATAGGAGTAGTAATTCAAAATGGTGAATTAACATGGGGAAATGAAGATGCTAGAGATAACATTATTGGTATTACTCAAGATGGAAAACTAAAATTAATGTCAAATGCAACTGCTACTGAAGCTATTAATGCTAAAATATATGACGGCATGGTCTTTGGTCCATTCTTAATAGTAAATGGAAAACCATTAGAAATAGTAGGAGATCCCTGGGGACAAGCACCAAGAGTAGCCATTGGACAAACAAAAGATGGAATAATGCTTTTCTTAGTTGTTGATGGTGAAAACTATATAAATGGAGCAAGTCTTCAAGATATGGTGGATATACTTTTAAAATATGGAGCATATAATGCAGCAAATTTAGATGGAGGTCAATCGTCATCACTAACTGTAAATGGAAAATTATATAACAATCCCCCACCAGCAGCTAAAAAACAAGGCGGAAGATATGTTGTAACCGGTTGGGGCTTAATACCATAAAAATATCACTATGCTTTAGTGATATTTTTTTCTTTTCTTTCTAATGATATTATATCTACTGAACTACAATTATTAATGATTGCATCAATAATAACATTTTCAACATTTTTAACTATTATCTTATCAAGTCTTCTTGCTCCAAATTCATAAAAATCACATTTATTAACAATTTCATCAATTAATCCATCAGCATAGTTAATAGCAATACTGCTATACTTTTCTTTAATTTTTTCTAATTTAATATTAATAATCTTTCTAATATCAGCTTCCTCTAATCTATTAAAAACTAAAATGTTATCAATTCTATTAACAAAAGATATACTAAAACTATTTTTTAAACTATTCATAACATTTATATTATTAAGCTTATTAAAACCAATATTTGCTCTCTCAAAGCCAATATTAGATGTCATCAATATCACAGCATTATTAAATCTAACAATATTACCCTTTGAATTTTTAATTTTTCCTTCTTCTAATATTTGGTAAAACAAATTAATAACCGAAGGATGAGCTTTATCAATTTCATCAAGCAATATTACACAATTTGGTTTATTTCTAACTTCTTCAAGTATATTTTTATTATCATCATAACCAATATATCCTGGAGAAGAACCAAGTATTTTATTAACGGAAGTACTATCGGAATATTCACTCATATCAAGTTTAATAAAATTATTTTCACCAACCAAAAGACTAGCATAAATTTTAGCAAGATTACTTTTACCAACACCAGAAGAACCAATAAATAATGCTGAATAACATCTACCATTATATCCTAATTTAATCCTCTTAGTAATATCAATTAGACTTTCAATAACACTATCTTGCCCAATAATGTTTTCTTTTATTTTATCTTTCATCTCAGAAATACCATTTAAATTATTAGAAATAAGTTCATGTATTGGAACATTAGTTCTATTATTAATAACCCTAACAATGTCTTCATATTGAACTATATTTTTATCATTTTTATTAAATAATTCAATCTCATTTAAAGTTGACATGAGTTTAGTTTCTCTCTTTCTAATATCATAAGCTTTATCAATATTATTATCAATAATAAAATTATTCTTTTCTTGATCCAATTTAAGTATTTCTTTTTTAATATTTTTAACTTTAGTAAATTCTTTAGATTCCCGCATACTTACCATTGAACAAGTCTCATCTAAAACATCAATTTCTTTATCAGGTCTATTTCTATCAAATATATATTTTTCAGATAAACTAATAATTGAATTAACCATATCATTAGAAATAATAACATTATGATATTTCTCATATATTGGCTTTAAATTCATCAAAATATTTTTTGTTTCTTCAATAGAAGGTTCTTCAACAAAAACTTTTTGGAATCTTCTTTCTAGAGCTGAATCCTTTTCAATAAATTTTTTATATTCTTCTGTTGTAGTAGCCCCGATACATCTAATTTTTCCTCTAGCAAGAGCGGGCTTTAATATATTTGAAGCATCAATAGCGCCCTCAGCTCCACCTGCTCCTACTAATGTATGTATTTCATCAATAAAAAGAATAATATCATTATTATCTTCTATTTCTCTAATAACTTTTTTCATCCTTTCTTCAAATTCTCCACGATACTTAGTTCCAGCAACCATCGTAGCCATGTCAAGAGAAATGACTTTTTTACCAATCAAATTATTAGGAACATCTTCATTAGCAATCATTCTTGATAATTCCTCTACTATTGCAGTTTTACCAACACCAGCCTCCCCTATTAAAATAGGATTATTTTTTGTTCTTCTGCAAAGTATTTGCATAACTCTTCTAACTTCTTTTTCCCTACCAATAACAGGATCTAGTTTGCCATTTTGAGCTTCACTAGTAATATCAACACCCAAATCATATATCATCAATTTTTTTTTCTTATTTTTTTTACACTTTCTTATTAAACTGGAGGAAAAATCATCATACATAGATTCAATATCGATACCCATACCAATAATTATCCTAACTGCAATTCCTTCACCTTCTTCAAGCAATGAAAAAAATAGATGCTCTGGAGTAACTTCACCATCATTATTCTCTTTACTATCCATAATCGAAGATTCAATAACCTTACGTAGTAACGGAGTATATAAAAAAAACTCAGCTTTTTTTTCCGTCGTTCCGACAATCCTGCACAATTCATCTTTAAAATTATTATAATTAAGTCCATAACTTTTAAGTCTATCAGAAATATTGCTATCACTATTTAAAATAGATAATAATAAATGTTCTGTGCCAATATACGGATGTCCTAAATCACTCATTTCTTTCCTAGCATTCATCAAAATAGTTTGTGCTTCCTCATTAAAATTGCCTATCATATTTTTCCCCTTTCTAATCTATTCTATGAATATAATGTACTTATCTTACAATTTTTAAACAAGAATAATAGACTTTTTTCAAAAGAAAAAAGATATCTGCAAAAACAGATATCTAAAATTAACTTTTAAATTATATTAATGAAAGAACAAGTAATATTAATATCACTAATAGGAACAACATTAATACAAATCGCCATATATATTTAATCCAAGTAGAATATGGAACATCAAAATATTTAAGAGCAAAAATTATTAACAAACTAGTTGGTGCAATAATTGAAACCAATCCATAAACACTTTGGAATGTCATAGCATATGTAGCGAATAATGATTCATCAGTTACCGCAGCCATTAAAGGTGTAAATACACCAGCAACAGTATAGTATAAATCACTATGTAATAAAGTACCAAGAGTGGTAATCAAACTAGCAGTAACAACATTTATACCTAGTTTAGACTCAGAAATCCATGTAATTATATTAGACATAAATCCATGATTATAAGCACAAACAAGTATATCGTAAGTAAGTACTATTAAAAATACCATAGGTACCATTTTTTTAGCACCATTCATAAAATTATCAATAACTTCACTAAATTTAACCTTATAAACTAGCTTAATTAATAAAGTAAATATAATTAAAGTTATAATAATTGACATATAAGTACCTAAACTAGCCCAATTACCAAATGCAAATAAATTATTTGAAACAACATTAGAGAAAACAGAAAATTCTCCTATTTTTATTCCAAGCAACCATTCATTAAACTTGTCAAAACACTCAATTCCAAATAAAGTATTCCAAGGTAAATATCCTAATACTAAAATAACTAAAATTATTGACAACATAACTATAATTGGCCAAGTTTTAATATTTTTATAATCACCTTTAACCTCAGATACAATCACCTCATTACTATCATTTAGTTCATACTTAACCTTCTTATTTTGAACATTTTTCATATATCTATTAACAAAGAAAATAAGTAAGGTTGTACCTAAAACCAATAATATTAACTTTGGCCATAAATTGGCATAATCAGAAATTCCTGCTAATTTTTCAAATGTAGTTGAAGCATATCCATAATAACCATTAGGATCTCTAAATGTAACATATATACCACTCATGAGACCAACTAACATAGCTACAATAGTAGAACTAATAGCAACTAATTTATCATAACCTAAAAGTAAGATTATTGATATAACAAAAGGTACAAATACTAATAAAGTATTAACAAGACCAGTTACTGATGTTAATAAAGCAAACAATCCAGTAACAATAAATACAAATAATTTACTGTGAGATTTAACTTTCTGTGCAATATTATCCACTAATTTTTTATAGGCTGGAACTTCTTTTAATACACCATAAAAAGCTCCAAGTACCAATAAAAATACTATAGTATCAAAGAAATAATAAAATGACTGAACAAAATTGATAATTAAATCCCCTAAAGGTATCATTGTATATTTACCTTCAAGTCCTGGTACCCAATAACCAAGAATAGCAAGTATACCATCAACTGTCACAAGTAAGCCTAAAACAATTAATATTACTTTAAATAAACTATTTTTTTTCATAATAACCTCCTCTACACTTAATTATATCACAAAAGAACTAAATGTAAATAAAAAAAAGAGAAAAACTCCATATTTTCCCTTATTTTTAAACATTATAAATCAAAAAATAACTAATTGTTTTTATTTTTCATCTGTGGAAATAATACTACATCTCTAATCGAAGGTTGATCATATATAATCATCAAAAGTCTATCTATTCCAAATCCAAGTCCTGATATAGGAGGCATTCCTTGTTCCATAGAAAGCAAGAAACTTTCATCCATATCCATAGTTTCATCATCACCCTGAGCTTTAGCCCTTAACTGTTCTTCAAAATTTTCCCTTTGAATAAATGGATTGACAAGTTCTGAATAAGCATTACAAATCTCTGTACCACAAACAACAATCTGAAATACATCTACTTTCTTTTCATCATTATCATTTCGTCTAGCAAGAGGTTTAAGCACAGCAGGATAATTATATATAATAGTAGGTTCAATAATACCTTGTCTTATTTTTTTCTTATAAACAAAATCAATTATTTGACCAAGAGACTTATATTCTTCAATTTCACTACTACTAAACAATCCATTTTTAACAATCTTTTCTTTTAATAGAGCGGGATCATCTATGTCTAAAGCATTAAATCCAAGTACTTTTTCAAGTTCACTACAATAATCAATTCTCTTCCATTCGGATTTAGAAAAATCTATTATATTGCCCTGATACTGAATAACTTGACTGCCAACAAGTTCATCTAGCATATTCTTAATAAAGTTAGTAAAAAATTTAATATTATCTTCAAAATGCCAATAGGAAACATACCATTCAACTTGAGTAAACTCCTGCAAATGTTCAGTATCCATGCCCTCATTTCTAAAACATTTAGCAACTTCATACACTCTATCATAACCACCAGCTATACATTGCTTTAGATATGTTTCTGGAGCTATTCTTAAATTACAATCAATATCCAAAGCATTATGATGTGTATAAAAAGGTTTCGCAGAAGCACCAGAAACAGCATTCTGTAAAATTGGTGTTTCAACCTCTAAAAAGCCATTCTCCCCTAAATATCTATGAATAAATGCATACATTCTACTTCTACCTAAGAAAACTTTTCTTGATTCCTCATTCATAATAAGATCGACATATCTTTGACGATACTTCATTTCAATATCAGAAAGACCATGAAATTTTTCAGGAAGTGGTCTAAGAGCTTTTCCTAAAAATTTAAAAGAGTGAACTCTCAAAGTTTTTTCACCTGTCTGAGTAGTAAATATTTCTCCTTCTGCACCAATAAAATCACCAGTATCTATTAGTTTTTTAAAGAAATCATAGTTTTCTTCACCAACCATATCAATTTTAATTTCTAATTGCATATCTCCTTCAATATCGCGAATTCTAACAAAACTAAGTTTTCCCATTTTTCTCATAAAAACAATTCTTCCTGATATTCTAACATTTTCTGTTCCATCCTCAAGAATCCTTGCTTCATTAAGTTTATGAGTTCTCTCATATCTATCAGGATATGGATTACAAAACTCTCTAATTTTATCTAATTTTTCAATTCTAACTAATTCCTGTTCGCTTCTTTCCATTCTATTTCACCTCTTCTATAACATTAGTATTTCCAATCAAATCATGCAATCCTCTACCATCTTTTTTATATAAAATCATAAAGAAAGATACAACAATAAACAAAGATTCTATATATCCAATTATTGAACTACCATAACTAAAATACTCTACACTTAAAAGATTTATACATATCGCACTATAAAGACTAGATATAATACCATATATAAACAAACTTCTTAATATCATCGCCTTAATACTAGGTTTTTTGTCTTTTTCTACTATCTTTATTTTAAATAATTTTTTACCTAGTGTTTGACCATTATTTAAATAAGCAAATATAATAAAATAACCTATAAATAATACCGCAGTCACCACATTAACTGGTATATTACTTTTTTGAAGATTATAATTGATTTTCATTGCTTGCTCATTATACTCATCTATCGTAATTTCCCCATTAGCATAATTATCAATCAATTTATTCGCAGACTTAGTAATACTCTTATCAGTACTAAAACTAATAGTAATTATCGAAAGAAAAACAGCAACAATAAAGTAATCAACAATAAATGCCAATATTCTTTTAAAAAAACTTGCTTTCACACGGATCACCCAAATATATTATATACTATTTTTAACTTCTTTTAAATAGTTATTCAAAATTTTTTTTAATTCATTAAATGTTTGAGCTTTAAAAATTTGATTTTTTACGAACTGAGCATTTGGCATTCCCTTAATATACCAAGCAATATGACTTCTCATCTCTAGTACTGCCACTTTTTCACACTTTATTTTCATTAAATAATCCAAATGATGAAAGCACATAGCAATTTTTTCTTCATAAGTAGGTTTATTAGTAACTTCCCCAGTATCCAAATAAGTAATAATTTCCTTAATAAGCCACGGATTGCCAAGAACACCTCTACCTATCATAATGGCATCGCATCCAGTATAATGAAGCATTTCTTTAGCACTTTCAACACTAGTAATATCCCCATTTCCAATAACGGGTATTGATACATTTTCCTTAACCTGTTTAATAATATCTAAATCTACTTTACCAGAATACCCTTGACTACGTGTTCTACCATGAACGGTAATCGCACTAGCACCAGCTTCTTCACAAATTTTAGCAACCTCTACAGCATTGATACTATTATTATCCCATCCACTTCTAATTTTAACAGTAACTGGTACAGGTACCGCTTTCACGACCTCAGATACAATCTCTCTTATCTTTTCTGGAGATTTCAAAAGAGCAGCACCAGCTTGAGATTTAATAGCCACTTTAGGAACAGGACATCCCATATTTATATCAATAATATCAGGTTTCATAATATCATAAACCATTTTAGCAGCCTCAACAAAAGTATCTTTATCACTGCCAAATATCTGCTGAGCAATCGGTCTTTCACATTCTTCAAAATAAAGCATTTCTTTAGTTTTTTTACTATCATAAATAAGCCCTTTATCACTCACCATTTCCGCATAAACTAAAGAACAACCCATTTCTTTAATAATTTTTCTAAACGCACTATTGCAAACTCCTGCCATTGGAGCAAGTACCACATTATTTTCAAGTTCAATATTTCCAATCTTAAACATAAAAATCCCTCTTGCTAGTATTTTAACATATTATCAAAAAAAATAAAAGAATTCTTTTTAATTTAATAAAAATCAAATTCTCTATTTAATTGCATACATAAAATCACATAAAAAATTAGTAACTAAATAAGCTAAAGAAAAAACAATTAATATATAAAATATTTTTGCTTGATACATTTTGTTAGCCTTAAATAACTTATTTATATTAACACTATCAACAGAATAAATAATAATAGGTATAACAAGCAAATATAAAATAAACTTAATCATTTTCAAGTTCCTTAATCATATCATTTCTTCTTATATATTTACTTACATTTGAAAAAGGAGTTTCAATAAATTTATTAACTACTTCCAACATTAAATCATCATCCATATCTTCAGACAAAGCAATAGCATTAGCATCATTGTGTGATTTACATAAAGTAGCTTCACTAATATTAGAAACTTTAGCACAATATACACCCTTCATTTTATTTAAAGTAATACTCATACCAATACCAGTACCACATATTGCAATAGCTAAATCTATTTCACCTTTTTGAAGAGCAGTCCCTAATTTTTTAGCATAAATAGGAAAGTCAACCGAATCTTCAGTATCAGTACCATAATCGATTACTTCATATCTATATAAACTATCTTTAAGCATTTGCTTTGCTCTATAACCACGATGGTCACTAGCTAAACCAATTCTCATTAACATCATCTTCTTTCTATACTAATTATAGCAAAAAAAGAAATAAATAAAATATAATCACTTCCTTTTTTACATAATATTTACACTTTTACTTTTTAAGAAAAAAGACAAAATTATTGTCTTTCTAACATATATAAATTATCTAATAGTATTCCAGTACCTTCTGCTACACAAGTAAGAGGAGATTCCGCAATAAAGACAGGTACCTTAAGTTCTTGAGATAGAACCTGAGAAAATCCATCAACCATTGCTCCTCCACCAGTAAGAACAATGCCTTTATCGATAATATCCGCTGATAACTCTGGAGGGGTCTGCTCCAAAATACCTTTTACTGCATGAATAATTGTATAAACACTCTCTCTTAAAGCTTCTTCTACTTCATCAGAAGTAAGAGTTATTGTATGAGGAAGCCCTGTAACTAAATCTCTTCCCCTAACTTCCATTTTTTCATTTCTCGAACCAGGAAATACTGTTCCAATTGTTATCTTAATATCTTCAGCAGTCCTTTCTCCCACAAGCAATTTATATTTATCTTTAATATATTTTACAATATCATTATCAAAAGCATTACCTGCTATTCTAATTGAAGAACTATTTACAACTCCACCTAAAGATAAAATAGCAATATCAGTAGTACCCCCACCAATATCAATAACCATATTGCCACTAGGTTTGGAAATATCCATTCCTGCACCAATTGAAGCAACTTTAGGTTCTTCCTCTAAAAATACTTTTTTAGCACCAGTTCTTTCAGCAGCTTCTTTAATAGCATTTTTTTCAACTTGAGTTATATTTGAAGGACAACAAATAAGTATTCTAGGTCTAGAAAAAAAACTTTTACCGTTAATTTTCTTAATAAAATAATTAAGCATAACTTCCGTAGTCTCAAAATCTGCAATAACACCATCTTTCATAGGTTTAATTGCCTTTACTTTACCAGGTGTCCTCCCAAGCATTTCATGTGCTTCAGATCCAACAGCTAAAGGTTTTTTCGTATCAGCATCAATTGCAACAACAGATGGTTCATTCAAAACAATACCCTGACCTTTAATATATATAAGTACATTCGCGGTTCCCAAATCAATTCCGATATCTTTGTTAAACATTAAATCACCATCCCTATTTACATTTTACCACAATTTGGCTATTTTTTATACTTTTAATTACACTTTTTCTCTAAAAACTTTCTTTTTGTTGATTCTCCACCTCTAATATGTTTAATATCGATATGATATGCTAAAATACTTGACACTTTATCATACAAATTTTTGTCAATTAAGTAAAGCCTTTCCCTCATATCTTTATGAACAGTGCTTTTTGATACATCGAACTCATTAGCAACTTCCCTAATCGTTTTATTCGTATTGATAATATATATAGATTCATTAATTACTCTATCATATATTCTCTTATCCATATATTTCACCCAATATATTATATTAATTAATGAAATATATTATGTAAAAAAAGGCATTACTGCCTATAGTTCATCTACTGATTTATTATAATATTCTTCAGGATTAACAATTTTTCCCTTATAATATAACTCAAAATGTAGATGATTACCTAAATCTTTATTAATATTTGAAGTACCACTTTTCGCAATTATTTGTCCTTGAATAATTTGATCATTTTCTTTTACAGATACATCAGATAAACTTTGATAAACAGAGATCAATTCATTGCTATGCCTAACTTCAACAGTAGTACCTAAAATATCATTATCTTCCACTGATATAACAGTTCCATCTAAAATAGAGATAACATCAAATACATTTTCATTTGCATAATCAGCACCAGAATTTTGCATATAAGTATCCTCATAAAAAATAATTGCTTTTTCCTGATCAGCAGAGTCTCCTTCATAGTCATAAAAAGACCTAACTAGTTTCACTGTATCATCCAAATATGGCTTAACAATTTTAACAGAAGTACTAACCACAGGAATATCTTTATTCTCACTTTCTGTTATTTCACCATCAACATACTCAATATCAGATTGTTTTTGAAACAATAAATTCTTAGCAAATTTTTGAGCAAAATACATACTAAACAAAAACGCAACAACACATACTCCATAAATTACAGGAACTAATACTGGTTTAATTCTTCTACTATTCATATTTTCACCTCTAATATAATTGTTTCCTAAAATAAAAAATATATACTCTAATTTTCAATTTTTTTAATAGTAGTTCCAGTATAATAATATTTCAAAATATCTTTATAATCATATCCTTCCTCTGCCATTCCTTCAGCACCATATTGACTCATACCAACACCATGTCCATATCCAACAGTAGCAACAACTATATTATTACCATCCTTTTTTAAGGAAAAATCAGTTGATTTAAGTCCTAATTTATCATATAAAGTCTTGCCAGTAAATTCAATACCATTAATGCTTAAACTAATAATTCTATTAGTACTACTCCTTTTCAAAATTTTAACATCCAAACTATCAGAATATTCAAGATCTAGTTTATTATAAAAATCTCCAATTGGAATCGTAGTCACTGATCTAAATACTGAACTAGTTTTTTCATCCCATGAAGATTTTACACTTTGCAAATATGGAAGGTCAATATTAAATACTATTGAAGCAGTCTCAGTATATCCATTACTAGTAGAAAAAAACAAAGCATCAATAACTTCCCCATCATAATCTAAATATTCCAAACTAGTTTCATTAACAACTTCTCTAAGCTTATTAATATTTTTTGTATAATCACTTCCCCAAGCAGACTTCAAATAATCATTATCCAAATAAACCTGATTAATAATAGAATCAACGACATCATAATCATTATCTTTATTATATTCAATTCTTTTTAAAGCATAACTTCTTGCTGCCACTGCTTGAGCTTTAAAAGCCTCTTTTTCAAAATATATTGGCATTTCACCTGCCAAAACCCCAACAATATATTCCTCGAGTGGCAAAAATTCAATATTCTCCGTAGATATTCTCTTTACTCTAATAATAGTATTAGAAACATAATTTAATTTTATTTCTTTTTTTTCATCTATTTTATAAAAACAAACTATCACAAAAGGAATAAAAATAATTACTATTGTTATAAATAATATTTTCTTCATTTTTTTCACTCCATTAAAATTATATGATAATTAGTTTTAAAAAAAAGTCGAAAAATAAAAAAGTTAGTTTTACCAACTAACTCCTTCTCTTAAAAGTTCAAATTTAACATCGGTACTACCACTTATACTGTAAACAATGGGATCGCTTTCTGTAGCAAAAGCTAAATCAAATAAAGTACCTTTTCCAAATCCAACATTTCCACCTGTATCTAAAACAATCCCAATAAAAGGATCCATTCCAGGTACATTGCTAACTCTAAAAATAGCATATTTACCAAAACTAGGATCAGCCGCTAAAATTCTAACAGTCCCATATTCACTATCTTCATAATATATAGAATTATATAAATTATGTCCTGTTCTAGTACAACCAGTAGTACATCCAGAACAATCTGGCCCATATCCAGTTATTTTTCCATAATATGGATCCCCAATAACAGGATTATCATAGAACAGATTTAACATAGGTTGCTTCTCCTCAAGTTTTGTTTGCTCAGGAGCGGGTTCTTTCTCCTTAACCACTGCTTTACTTTCTTCATCCTGCTCTTCATCATCAGATAAACTAACAATAACATCATCTGAAGAAGCACTTGTAAGCATTTCCTCTTCTTTAAACAGACTTAATGTCGAATCTGCCATTTTATCAAAATTATTATTATCGACAATAACTAATTTATTATTACTTCCTTTACTAGAAAATAATAATACTAAAAATATACTAACTACTAATATTTGCGAAGAAATAGTTATAACTTTAGCAGTTATTTTCTTCATTTGTCTCACCTCATTAATATTTTAAGCATATTAATTGTAACACTATTCAGAAAAAAAGTCAAATATTGCCTCTGCATTCATCGTTGTAACCCTTGCAACTTCTGTTATTGAAGTATTTTTTAATCTTGCTATTTCATCAGCGATAATCGGAATATAAGAAGGCCTATTAGATTTTCCCCTATATGGCTCAGGAGCCAAATAAGGAGAGTCTGTCTCCAATAAAATATATGCTAAATCAGTGTCTCTTACTACTTCTTTTATAGTTTTAGCATTTTTATAAGTAATTATACCACCTATTCCTATTTTATAACCAAGACTAGTAAATAACCTAGCCATTTCTACCGAACCACTAAAGCAATGTATACTTCCATTTAATTTATATTTTTTAAGCAAATTATATGTATCTTGAATAGCATCTCTGCTATGAATAATTACTGGTTTATTGTATTTGGTAGCAATATCAAGTTGTCTCTTAAACATCATTAATTGCTTTTCCTTATCAGTATCATTATAATGATAATCTAGGCCAATCTCTCCTACTGCAACAATTTTTTTATTATCAATATTATTTTCGAGCCACTCCAAACAAATATCATCATCAACAATATTTCTAAGTTCAGTAGGATGAAATCCTATTGCACCATAAACATTATTATATTTAGAAATAAGTTTAATAACCTCCATATTAGATTTAATATCACAGCCATTTACAATAATTTTACTAATACCATTAATTTTACAATCTTCAATAAGTTCATCTATATTATTATAATATTCATTAAATATATGACAGTGTGTATCGATAAACATAATTCCTCCATAAAAAAATCATACTAATTACATAGTATAACTATTTTCTAATATATTCAACTAAAAATTTTAAAAAAAGTATAAATATTAATCCCAAATAAACAAAATCAATTTCATTTTCACCAGCAAAAACCAAACCAATCATAACAACAACAAAAATACAAAATAGAATTTTAAATAATACTCCCCGATTTTTAGTTTTAAGCATTGCCATTCTCCTTTTCTAATTACTGCAACACTACATCCAAAATATAACATATATTTTAATATTAGTAAAGCAAAAAAACAACATTTTACAAAAAAAGAGAAACAAGTATCAACTAGTTCTCTATTCTTTTAAATAAAACTTCTGGATTGTTCACCTTAGTTCCAGATACATATCCACCAAAATTATCTATTGTATCATATCCTTTTAAATCAGTATTAATCTGATAAAAAATCTTATCAGCAGTATCTGGAATAAATGCTTGAAGAAGTACTGTAGCAATTCTAATTGATTCAATTAGATTATAAAGTACAGTCGCAAGTCTATCTCTCTTAGTATCATCTTTAGCAAGTACCCAAGGCATTGTCTCATCAATATATTTATTGGAACTTCTAAGTAAATCAAATATAGTATCAAGAGCTTTTGATACCTCTAATTTTTCCATATATTTATCAACATGTTTCTTAAGATTTACAGCCTCTTCAATTAATTTATTGTCAATATCTTCCTTAACATTCTTATTTTTAATAACACCATCAAAATATTTATTAGCCATACCAATAGTTCTATTAACCAAATTGCCAAGAATATTAGCTAAATCCCCATTAGTTCTACTGATAAGAGCTTCTTCTGAAAAATTACCATCACTACCAAAAGGAACTTCCCTCAAAGCAAAATATCTAATAGCATCGACACCATAAGTATCAATATATTCTCTAGGATCTTTATAATTACCTAAACTCTTTGAAATTTTACCACCATTAATAACAAGCCATCCATGACCAAATACCTTCTTTGGAAGCGGTAAATCAAGAGCCATCAGCATAATTGGCCAGATAATTGTATGAAATCTAACAATTTCTTTACCAACAATATGTAAATCACAAGGCCAATACTTTTTAAATAAAG
>CAMEJC010000010.1 GCA_945919295.1 uncultured Mycoplasmatota bacterium | reverse complement strand
ATTAACAGAACTAGATGTAAGTAAGAATACAGCTTTAACTGGTTTGAGTGTAGGTAATAATCAATTAACAGAACTAGATGTAAGTAAGAATACAGCTTTAACTGGTTTGAGTGTAGGTGATAATCAATTAACAGAACTAGATGTAAGTAAGAATACAGCTTTAATTTCTTTGAGTGTATATAACAATCAATTAACAGAACTAGATGTAAGTAAGAATACAGCATTAACTTATTTGGATGTAGATGGTAATCAATTAACAGAACTAGATGTAAGTAAGAATACAGCATTAACTGATTTGTCTGTAAGACATAATCAATTAACAGAACTAGATGTAAGTAAGAATACAGCATTAACTTATTTGAATGTAGAAATTAATCAATTAACAAAACTAGATGTAAGTAAGAATACAGCATTAACTACTTTGTATGCACAATACAATCAATTAACAGAACTAGATGTAAGTAAGAATACAGCTTTAACTGATTTGATTGCACGGAACAATCAATTAACAGAACTAGATGTAAGTAAGAATACAGCATTAACTGATTTGATTGCACGGGGCAATAAATTAACAGAACTAGATGTAAGTAAGAATACAGCTTTAACTGATTTGAATGTATCCTACAATCAATTAACAGAACTAGATGTAAGTAAGAATACAGCATTAACTAAATTGGATGTAGAATACAATCAATTAACAGAACTAGATGTAAGTAAGAATACAGCTTTAACTGATTTGAATGTATCCTACAATCAATTAACAGAACTAGATGTAAGTAAGAATACAAGATTAAAGTATTTAGCATATGAAGATAATTTATTTACAAAATATTATACTTTATTAGATGAGGAATTTACTCTAGATAGAGGAATAATACTTCCTACTGGATGGACTACCAGTTTAAGTACTAAAGATACTAATATTTTGAAAATTGAAGATAATAAAATTACTCCTATAAAAACTGGAATGGGAAAAGCATTACAAGCGATATATAATTCAGAAAAAACATTAATCAAACAATTTTATTTTAATGAAGATCCACAAAGATGTTTTATCTATGTATATAATATTACTTCTGATACTTATATAATAGATAAAGATAATATATATATTAATTTTGATACTGATAGTGAAAAAATACTTAGTAATATTGAGTTTGATTATGGTGATGTAGATGGATATACTAATTATATTGAAAATAATAAACTAATAATTAAACATAATGATAAAGTAATTAAAGAATATAATTTAATTAAATTAGAAGTGACATCTGATAATTATTTTGTTGAAGATAATGAAATAAAATACACTACTTTTTTGAATAAAGAATTTAATTTAGATAATGTAAATATTAATTATGGTACTAAAGAGATAGTTGATAATAAACTAATAATTAAACATAATGGTAAAGTAATTAAAGAATATAATTTAATTAAATTAGAAGTTAATTCTAATATATATAATATTAATAATAATGATATTGTATATGTAAATAATTTAGATTTAAATAAGATAAATATTAATTATGGTACTAAAGAGATAGTTGATAATAAATTAGTTATTAAATATAATGATAAAGTAATTAAAGAATATACATTATATAAAATAAATAGTACTTATCAGGTTAATAAAGATACTATCTTTATAGATAGTGCTGAAGAAGAAATGGAATCAAATTTAAATAACTGTTATTCTAGTTGTACTAATACTGCAAATCAAACTGAATGTGCAAATGAATGTGATATGAAGTATACTATAGAAGGGATAATACTTAGTAATGTTACTAGTGATGATTTGGAGTTATCTGTTAGTGATAATAAATTAGTATGTAAGTTAAATAATAATACTATAAAGATATTTAATATATCTAATGAAAAAGAATATTTGGATATAATTGATTATGATAAGAATGATGATAAAAAGATAATTAGTAAGATAGTTAATGGTACTAATGTTGATGTGTTTAAGAATAATATATTAACTAATATTAGTTATAGTATTAAGGATAAAGATAATAATGTTATTACTGATAGAAATTTAAGAACAGGGGATAAAATAATATTTGATAATGGTATAGAATATATTTTATCTTTAATAGGAGATTCTAGTGGTGATGGTAAAGTAGATGTAGATGATGTTATTAAAATAGTTAATCATTTTGTTGGTAAAACATCTTTAGAAGAGGCATATTTATTATCTTCGGATGTTAATAGTGATGGACAAGCTGATGTAGATGATGTTATAAAAATAGTTAATTATTTTACTAAGGGAAGTGAACTAAAATGATAAATAGAATTAAGTTATTATTTGATAATGGGATTCGTTTTATTAAGAAGAATAAATATATTAGTATTGGTATAATGTTGTTTATTATTATAATGGTAATAATACTTATATTTGTTACGAAAAATAGTACATATGCTATAAATAGTACAGATTATGTAAATATTACTTGTCCAGAAACATCTAAGGCTGGGGAAACTATATCTTGTGATATTAGTGTTAATATATCTACTGAGGAATCACAGGGTATGAACATAAGCATAATATATGATGATTTAACTTTTGAATCGTTTACACAGGATTCAAGTTGTACTAAAGAAAATGGTTGTTACGAGATGGTATCTGGTAATAGTTCTGGTATTATGACGATTAATTTGTCTGGTGGAGGAATAAAAGGTACATATACACTTGGTACTTTTAAATATAAGGTACCAGATACTGCTGAAAATGGTGATATATTTACTATAACTTTTAGTAATATTAAAATATCTAATACTTCTGGAGAAGCATTTTATACTAGTGAAGATGTAGTAAAGGAAATAAGAATTCCTTCTGATGTTAATACTTTAAATAATATTACTTTAGATAAAGGAACTTTAAATGAAGAGTTTAATAAGGATAGTAATATTTATACTAGTACTATTGATAGTGATACTTTAAATATAACTGTAGAAAAAACAAATGAATATTCTACTATTGAGGGAATATTAGAGAATATTAAGTTACATTATGGTACTAATAATATAGATATTAAAGTAATTAGTGAAACAGGTAAAGAAAATATATATACTATAAAAGTATTTAGACCATATACTCTTACAACGGATATATATAAGTATTATAAAGAAGATAATAATTTATATACTAAGAGTGATGTAAATAAGGATGCGATAATATCTAATTTAAACTTACCAAAAGAATTAACTGGTAATGTGGAAAATAATATATTAACGATAAGTTATGGTGAAGAAAAGGTAACAGAGATTAATTTAATTAATATTACTAGTAATAAATATAGTATAGCTAATAATAAGGTATATATAGGTAAAAATGTAGATTATGATACATTTATAAATAGTTTAGTATTATCTGGTGTAACAATAAAAATATTTGATAATAATAATGAAGAAATAACTACTGGTACTTTAACTGAAAATGATAAATTAAAAGTATATTATAAAGAAGAGTTATTAGAAGAATATGAATTTAGTGAAGAATATTTAAATATTAAAACTACTAAAGATGATACTAATAAGATACTAACAAGACAAGAACATGATACTACGGTAGAAACATTATTAACTAAAATAGATACTTCAGGAACAGTAACGGTAAAGGATAAAGATAGTAAGGAAGAATTAGATAAAACAAATATAATTAAAACTGGTGATACTGTAGAAATAGCTTTAGAAGAAAAAACTGAAATTTATACGATATCTGTTCTAGGAGATATAAATGGTGATGGAAAAATAGATAATGGTGATGTAGCGTTATTATATAATAATTTGAAAGGTAAAAAGACGTTTGAGAAGTATCAAACTTTTTCAGGTGATATTATAAATGATAGTTCAATAAAAATAAATGACGTAGCAAGACTATATCGTTTCTTTAAGAAGAGAGTAGATACGTTGGAGGTTGAAAAATGAGAAAAAAGATATTTTCAATAATAACATTTATAATAATGATATTACCATTTTATGTTAATGCGGATACAGGAAATATAACTATTTCCTGTAATCCAAGTGCTATAAAAGCAGGTAATACAACTGAATGTACAATAAAAGGAAAAACAGATAATGAAATAACATCTATAGACACAACTATAAATCTATCTGATAATTTAGAAATAGTAAGTTTTACTCCACAAAGTTCTTGGCAAGGTAACGATTTATCTGATAAAAAAATAAGTGTTTATAGAGAAGAAACAGTAAAATCAGATTTCACTATAGGGTTATTAACATTAAAGGCAAAAGATAATGTAACTAACAAAGATGAAAAAATAACTTTATCTAACACTACTTTTTCACATGATAAAGAAGAATATGAAATAGTAGATGCAAGTGCAAGTATAAGAATACCTAGTAGTAATAACAATTTGTCTGGTATAAAAGTAAATGGAGATGGGGCTTTCTTTAGTAAGAATAAAACTTCTTTTGATATTGAATTAAAAGATAGTACTGCTAATATTGTGGTGACTAAGGAAGATAGTAAAGCTACAGTTACTGGCGATGGAACCAAGAATTTAAATTATGGTAAAAATACTTATAATATAGTAGTAACAGCAGAAGATGGTACTAAAAAAACATATACATTAAATATAACTAGACCTGATAGTAGAAGTAAAGAAAATTATTTACTTGACTTTAATTTTGTTAATTATGATATAGGATTTGATAAAAATAAAACAAGTTATGAGTTAACTATAGATAATAAAGAGTCTAATTTATGTTTTATGGATTTAGATGGAAAAAATAGAATAAGTAATGAATTATCTGAATGTTTATTATTCGTGGGAGGGGACATTTCTGACAAAGCTAAAGTTGGTGATGTTATATTTAATGGTGATAGTATTTATGATATTAATATATTTAAAGAATATTTATCAAGTATTGAATCGGCTGAAGAAAAATGTAATGATCATGAGACAGAATGCTCTTATTATCTAAATAATGAACTTGTTAGAGTAGTAAAAGATAATGATGAATATTACGAGGATATTGTATATAAAAATAACAAAATGTTTTATATGGAATATCGTGTATATCCAGAAGATGATTATATGTATATATTTAATCTAGCAGATATAAAAGTTGGGTCTAATACCTTAGAATGTAAAGTAATTGCAGAAAATGGTGATGAAAGAGTATATACATTTAAAATAAATAGGAAAGATAAAGATGGTAAAGTAGTAGAAAATGATGTGATGCCTCCTCCTACAGGTAATATAATCTATATTATTGTAGCGGTATTATTGGTATTATCTCTATGTTCTGGAATATATTTCTATCGTAAAAAGAATAAATTATAATATTTATTATTAAAGATAATATTATTGTTATATTCAATCCGAAGTTTCACATTTTTTGTGTGAAAAGTAAAAAATTAGTACTAGTGTTAGTACTAATTTTTACTTATAGTATTTTCCTTGATAAGTATTTCTTCTTACCATTTCTTTATCAATATCATTTAAGACACAGAATTTTTTTGTTAACCATTTTGGTTCAACTAATGTTTTTATATCAGGATCGGAAGTAATTCTATGTATTACTATTTCTGGTTTTAATAATTCTAACTGTTTGATAACTATATCTATATATTCTTCTTTAGTTAAAATATGAAAATTATCTTTATTATATAAAGTTTCTAAAGGAGTATCTTTAATAATATTAAGCATGTGGATTTTTATGCCTTGGATATTGAGTTTATTAAGATGTCTTACTGTATTTAACATATCTTCTTCTGTTTCATATGGAAGACCATTAATGATATGAACGACAACATTGATGTTTCTATCTCTTAATTTTTTTACCATATCATCGAATTCTTTTAGTGTATGTCCACGATTAATAAGTTTAGAGGTTTCTTCTTTAGTAGTTTGAAGACCTAATTCAATAGTAAGAAAAGTTCTTTTAGATAATTCTTCTAAATAATCTAGTGTTTCATTATTTATAGCATCACATCTAGTTGCGATATCAAGACCAATAACGTTATCTATTTTTAGAACTGTTTCATATTTTTCTTTTAATACTTTTAGTGGAGCATAGGTATTAGTTCTGGCTTGGAAATAGGCAATATATTTAGCATTAGGCCACTTTTTATCTATTACTTCTTTGACATCATTAAACTGGGTAATAAGATCTTTATGCGGATTTCCACCGTGTTCACCAGATCCTGTTTTAGAACAGTATATGCATCCTCCATATCCTTTTGTTCCATCAATATTAGGGCAGGTAAATCCGGCATTTAAACTTACTTTATATACTTTGCAATTAAATTTGTTTTTTAAATAATAATTTAGAGTATGATATCTTTTATTATCTAGTGTATATTTAAACATGTAATCACCTCAAGTAATATTGTATCATAAAATAAAAAAAATACATAATAATAATGGTGATGATATGAATAATATAAAAAGATATAATATATTTATTATATTATCGACAATAGCTAGAAATATGGTTGAAATTTTTTCTTCGGTACTTTTATATAAAATGGGATATTCTTTTAGAGAAATATTACTTTTTTTTGCTATCTTATATTTTACTGGAGCTGTTACTAGTACTCTTATTATATATTCGACAAAAATTATCAAACCTAAATATATTTTAATTTTATCTAGTTTAATATTTAGTGGTAGTTTTTATTTTATGCAAGCAATGGATAAAACTTTTATTAATCTTGTTATTTTTAGTATAATATATGGAATTGGTTCTTATAGTTATCATACGCTTAGACATTATTATGCAATTGAATCTATTGATAATGATAAAAAAACAGAGATAGGAAGTATATTAATCTTTACTAATATAGCGATTATTTTTTCTTCATTAATTGCTTCGTATATTCAAAGTAAATTATCTCTTTTAATACTTGCTATTACGGTTATTATTATTTCAATAATTGCAATTATACCTTTATTTAGATTTAATATAAATAATAGTGATAATACTATTAAATATCAAAAAATAGAGAGAAATAAGATTAAATTTTTTATTTTGGAGCAGGCTAAAGTTATTAATATTAGTCTTCAGTCGCTTTATTTATATTTATTTATTGATGATAAGATAGAATTTATTGGTGTATTTAATGTTGTATTAGGAATATCTGCTTGTATATTTATATATTATTTTGTTAGAAAAATTGATGATAAGAAATATTTTAAATATTTTAATATGATATTTTGTTTACTTTTATTTCTTAAACTTAATGTTAGTAATAGATATTTAATATTACTTATTGGTTTTTTTGAAGGACTTGGTATTAAGATGTTTGAAATTGTATCTTCTCAAAATATTTATAATATTAAGAAGAATACTAATGTCAAGGGATATCTTGTGATAGTAGAAATTATATTTTGTAGTATAAGGTGTATTATGTGTATAATAGGATATTTAATAAATGATATAAAAATAATACTATATTTAACAATAGTACTTATCTTTTTAGTTGGATTTGTTAAAAGAGAAAATTTGGAATAGTTGTTATTACTAAAAAATGTAAACCAAAATGAAATTATTGACTAAAACTTTCATTTAATATATAATTATGTTAGGAAGATGTGATTAAATGAAAAGAAAAATATTAATGCTTTTAATTATTATTTCGATGATATTTATACCTGGTTATAACGTAGAAGCTAAAACTCTTCAGGAACTTAAAAATGAACTAGCAGAATTAGAAAGAAAATATGAAGAAAATAAAAGTAATAAAGAATTAACAGATAATGAGATAAAGAAAGTAAATAGTGAAATTGCTTCAATATTAGTAAGTATATCAGAGATTAAAAATGATATTAAGAAATCAGAAGATGATATTATTGCTAGTCAGAAACAAATTGATCAAAAGAGTGAAGAAACTGATGAACTTTTAAAGTTTTTACAAGTATCATCTGGAGAAAATGTTTATCTAGAATACATTTTCGAGGCTGAGTCTTATACTGATTTTATATATAGATATTCTGTTGTTTCTCAGCTTACGGAATATAATAATAATTTAATGAATGAACTTAAGGAATTAATTGCTTCGTTAGAAAAGAAAAAAGTAGAATTATCTTCTAAACAGAGTAGTTTGGAAAGTAAAAGTAAGGAACTTAATTCTAAAATGATTACTTTAAAAACTAATGCTGCTACTTATGATAAAGAAGGATCTACTATTGAAGAAGATATTCGTGATTATAAGAAGGAAATAAAATATTATGAAAAACTTGGTTGTAAACTTAATCAGGATGTTAGTACTTGTATAGCTACTCCTATTTCATTTGGGTGGTCTTATCCTCTTAGCTATCTTACTGTTAGTGATGACTATACTGGTTATGATCATCAAAGGCCAAATATTGGTGGTTATCATCATGGAATAGATTTGTGGCATCCTAATATACATGGGGCACCTATTTATCCTGCTGCTAAAGGAACAATTGCTCGTATTGGATGGATAAGTGGTGGTGGAAATGCTATTTATATTTACCATAACGTTAATGGAATAGATTATACTACGGTGTATATGCATATGAATGAATTTGCTTCTGGTATGTATCAAGGTAAAGAAGTAACTACGGATGATGTTATTGGTTATGTTGGAAATACTGGCGAAAGTTTTGGTGCTCATTTGCATTTTGGTGTAGCTACTGGTCATCATGCATCATTCTTTAATAGTTATGCATTTGATCCAAGAAAAATATTAGCTTTTCCTGCGATGGATAGTGGAATATATTATTATAGAAGATAGAGAGGGCGGTAATAGCCCTTTTTAACTAGGAGGTAATTATGAATGGTTTATCTAGTCATGAAGTTGAGTATAGAGTGAATAATGGGTTATCAAATGATGATAAAATAAAATATACTAGAACAATGAAAGAGATTATTTTATCTAATTCTATTACTTTATTTAATATTTTAAATCTTTCTTTATTAGTATTAGTTTTAACTACTGGTTCGCTTCAAAATACTTTATTTATAGGGACTATTGTTTTTAATACGGTTATTGCCATTTATCAGGAGCTTAAGGCTAAAAGAATACTCGATAATATTAAAGTTACTAATCAAGATAGAGTAACAGTAATTAGAGATGGTGAAAAAAAAGAGATTGCTAAAGAAGAAATTGTTATCGATGATTTGTTATATTTGTCATCTGGTGATTCTGTAGTTGTGGATCTTGAAGTAGTTAAATCTAGTAGTTTAGAAGTAGATGAATCAGTTATTACTGGTGAATCTGATGCTATTATGAAGAAGAAAAATGATAAGATTATATCTGGCTCTATTGTTACTAGTGGAAGTGCTTATGCAAAAGTAATTAGTGTAGGTAGAAATAATTATGCTAATAATTTAATAAAAGAAGCTTCTTTGGTTAAAGATAATTCTTCTTATTTACAAAATACAATAAACAATATTTTAAAGATTGTTACTTTTCTTATTATACCAGTAGGATTACTTTTATTTATCAGTCAGTATTTTTATAGTAATCAGACTTATAGTGAAGCTATTTTGGGAGCAGTTGCGGGTATTATTGGTATGATTCCCGAAGGATTAGTTCTTTTAACATCTATAGCTTTAACCGCTGGTGTTATTAAGATGGCTAAACAGAATGTTATTATTCAAAAATTACATGGTATTGAAATTTTATCTTGTACTGATGTGTTATGTTTGGATAAGACTGGTACTATTACTGATGGAACGATGGAAGTAGTTGATACGATTGTTTTGGATAATAGAATAAATGTTGCTGAGATTATTGCTAATATTTGTACTGAAGAGGCTAATAATTCGACTGATATTGCTCTTAAGAAGAAATTTGGTGTTAAAAATAATCTTAATGTTAACGATAGAGTATCTTTTTCTTCAGTGAAAAAGTGTAGTATTACAGAGATTGAAGGTATTAAATATTATCTTGGTGCTTTGGAATATATAACTAATCAGAAAATTACTGATTATGAAGTTCTTAATAAATATATTTTGAAAGGATATCGAATTATTACATTGGCAAGAGAAAAGAATAATAATATTGAGGTATTAGGCTTTATAATTATTAAAGATAATATTAGGAATTCTGCAAAAGAGACACTCAAATATTTTAAGGAACAAGATGTAGAAATTAAAATTATTTCTGGTGATAATCCTATTACGGTATCAAATATTTTAAAGCAGTTAGAGTTTGATGGATATGATAGATATATTGAAGGTAAAGATTTACCCAATGATTATGAAGAACTTGAAAAGATAGTTAATGAAAAAACGGTATTTGGTAGAATGACTCCTGTGCAAAAGCAAATAGTTATTAAGGCACTTAAAGAAAATAATACTGTTTCAATGATTGGTGATGGAGTAAATGATGTTCTTGCACTTAAAGAGGCAGATTGTGGAATAGCTCTTGCTACTGGTGTTAATGCAGCGAGAAGTGTATCAGAGGTAGTGCTTACCACTAGTGATTTCTCGGTATTACCAGGTATTGTTAATGAAGGTAGAAGAGTAGTTAATAATATTGAGAGAGTTGCTTCAATGTATTTGATTAAGACTACGTATTCCTTTTTATTATCATTATTATCAATTGTGTTAACATATGAATATCCTTTTTATCCAATTCAATTATCACTTATTAGTTCAATATGTGTTGGTATTCCATCATTTTTCTTAGCACTTGAACCTAATTATAGTAAAGTTGGTAAAGACTTTATTGCTACGGTATTTAGAAATGCTCTACCTAATGGAATAACGGTAGTATTTAATATTTTTATTATTATAATGTTTTGTACAATTTTTAATGGTAATTTTGAGAATTATCGATTAGTAGTAGTGTCACTTACTGGTTTTATTACTTTGAGACTTTTATATACTATATGTAAACCACTTAATTTATGGAGAAAAATATTACTAGTTTTTTGTAGTATATCATTTTTTGAGTTGTTAATTTTACTTCCGGACTTGTTTTTGGTTACAAAATTTGATATAGTAAGTATTGTTCTTATAGCTTTACTTGGCTTTATTGATACTTATATTATTGATTTTTTTGAGGAAGTATATGATAAAATTTTATTAAAAGTAAGAGGATTTAGAAATGAAAGAAAAGAAAAAAATAAACTGGCTTAGAGTTTTATGGATAACTGGTATATATTTAATGCTTATTATAATATTAATACTTGTTGTTATCTTTAAAGTTAAATATGAAGGGTAGATGATAGTATGTTTGTAGATGAAGTATCAATGATAATTGAAGCTGGTACTGGTGGAAATGGCTGTATGGCTTACCGTCGTGAAAAATATATACCAATGGGAGGACCATATGGAGGAAATGGTGGTAAGGGATCAGATATTATTTTTAAAGCTGATGAAGGTCTTAAGACATTAATTGATTTGCGATACCAAAAAAAGATTAAAGGCAATAATGGAAGTAATGGTGAAGGTAAAAATAAGAATGGTAGTAATAGTGAAGATGTGATTATTAAAGTACCTATTGGGACGACAGTAAAGGATGCTGATACTGGTGTTATAATTGCTGATTTGACTAAAAATGGTGAAGAAGCTATTATTGCTTATGGTGGTAGAGGTGGAAGAGGAAATGTCAGTTTAGCAACTCGTAGCAATCCATGTCCATCTTATTCGGAAAAAGGGGAACCAGGTGAAATTAGAAGAGTACAAGTAGAACTTAGAATGATTGCAGATGTTGGCTTGGTAGGAATGCCTTCAGTTGGAAAATCGACGATATTATCAATGATATCTAATGCTAATCCAAAGATTGCTTCATATCATTTTACTACTTTATCACCAAATTTAGGAGTAGTTAAAACTATTGATAATACTTTTGTAGTAGCGGATCTTCCAGGACTTATTGAAGGAGCTAGTGACGGTGTAGGACTTGGTCATAAGTTTTTGAAGCATATTGAAAGAACAAAAATTATTGCTCATGTTATTGATATGTCGGGAGAAGAAGGAAGAAATCCATATGAAGATTATGTTTCTATTAGAAAGGAACTAGAAGATTTTAGTCCTAAACTTCTTATGAAACCTGAAATTATTATTGCTAATAAAATGGATGGTGAAAGGGCTAAAGATAATTTAGTAAAATTCAAAGAAGAGATTAATAATAAAGATATTTATGAAGTTACGGCTTTACTAAATGAAGGATTGGATAAAGTAATTGATAAATTATCAGAAATGACTAAAGTAATTGAAAGAGAAGCTTTGTATGAAGATGCAGTGCAAGAAAGTCATGTATTATATAAATTTAAGATGGAAAAACCATTTACAATAGTAAAAGAAAAAGATGCTTATGTAGTGAAAGGTGATATAGTAGAAAAACTGTTTAGAATGACTAATTTTAGTACAGAAGAGGCTTATGAGAGATTTTCTAATAAACTAAGAAGAATGGGAGTCGATGAAGAATTAGAAAAGATGGGAATAAAAGAAGGAGATACTGTTAGAATATTAGACTTTGAATTTGAATGGACTAGATAATGTTATCTAGTTTTTCTTTACTTATTTTTTTCTCTATGTTACAATTTATATGTAGATATATTTAAAAATATGGATAGGTGATGTTATGAATAGACAAGAAGATTTAAGTAAAGTATTTGATAGAACATGGGCTGCGAATCACAATGATGTTGCTAAGAGAGGAAGAGAACGAGAAAGATCATTTATGGATAAAATGTTTAAGACAAATACTTGTGCTAAAAAAGAAATAAAGATAGTTACACCAGATATGAAAGCAGAAAAATTACAGAGAAATATTACTAATGCAAGTAATTTTCAGAAGCAAAATAAATTAAATAATATGAAGAGTAAGTGGAAGTAGTATGGAAGATTTATACAAATATGAAAGAGAATTATATGAAAAAGGACTTCATTATATTGGTGGTGTAGATGAGGTTGGAAGAGGTCCTTTGATAGGTAGTGTAGTAGCAGCTTGTGTGGTGTTGCCAGATGATTTTGTTTTAGAAGGACTTACTGATTCTAAAAAATTGTCCGAGAAAAAGAGAGATGAATTTTATAAAGTAATTAAAGAAAAAGCTATTGCTATTGGTGTTGGAATAGTTTCAGAAAAGGTTATTGATGAAGTTAATATATATGAGGCTACTAAAATAGCAATGAAAGAAGCTATTAAAAATACTAATATTAAAATTGATCATGTCTTAATAGATGCTATGCCACTTGATATTGATATTCCCACTACTAGTATTATTAAAGGAGATGCTAAATCTATTTCAATAGCGGCTGCTTCAGTTATTGCTAAAGTGACTAGAGATAAGATGATGTATGATTTAGATAAAATATATCCAATGTATGACTTAGCACATAATAAGGGATATGGTACTAAAAAACATATTGAAGCTATAAAAAAATATGGTATTACTAGATATCATAGGCTTAGTTTTAAACCTGTTAGTGATTATAAAGATAAGATAATTAAATAAAAATGCTTTTATTTGAATAATGTGTTATTATATTATTCATTTAATGAGAAAGAAATGAAATCAAAAAAAGAATTAAGTCCTAATGCAATATATGATTATGCAGTATATTTGCAGGAAAAAGGGGAATTAACTAACAAAAAAAGAGATATCCTTTTTGATATGTTAATAGAATGTTCTATTAAAACTAAAGATGGAAATTATATTTATGAAATGGCTAAAGAAGTGAAAGAAATACCAATTGATAAATTGGAAGATGTTGCTATTGCAATAGGAGATCCAAAAGTACTATATGATTTTATTATGTTTATAAAAGAATCAAATAAAGAAAAATTAATAGATGCATTAATTAAAATTAAATCGGGAATGTACTTATATTATTTAGCATTATTTATGAATAATCCTCCAATGAAAAAATTAGAGGAAGGAATAATTGAAAGTGGGGATCCTCTTTATATGTATTATTTTGCTTTAGATAATGATATTACTGGAGCAAATGTTGAAAAACTTGTAGATAAAATTTTAATGTGTAATAATAATGTTGAAATATTGGGAAAATGTATGTTATTACCGATAAATATTAAACAAAAAATAGAGATTTCAACTAAAATAACAAAATTATTAGAAGATAATATTGATAATAATAAGAAAAAAGTAAAATAAAAAGAATTGGATATAATTCCAATTCTTTTTATTTTAAACCGAAGTCTTCATCTTCAACTTCAATTAATTTTAATATTTCTTCAGTTGTTGTAAAGCCCGCGATTACTTTAAATAATCCATCTTGAAGCAGGGTTATAACATCTTTGTTATAGACTAAATGTCGTAATTCGTCTTTTCTTATGCCTGCAGAAATGGCATCTCTAATGTCTTGATTTATCAATAGTACTTCTTGAATTGCTATTCTTCCATGATAACCATGGTTACAATTTGGGCAACCGGTTGAATTTGGGGAAAATACTTCATTGATATCAAGACCAAGAACTGATTTAAAAAGATTTTTTTCGGTAACAGTAACTGGTCTTTTTATTTTGCATTTGTTACAAAGTTTTCGAGCTAATTTTTGGGAAACAATACCAGTTAAGGCAGAAGCAAGTAAATATCTTTCTACATCCATATCTAAAAGTCTTTCAATAGTATTTAATGAATTGTTTGTATGTATAGTAGATAATACCAAGTGTCCAGTAATGGAAGCTCTAACTGCTATTTGAGCAGTTTCTGAATCTCTTATTTCTCCAATCATTATTACATTTGGGTCTTGTCTTAAGATGCTCCTTAGGACTGTTGCAAAGTCTAAACCAATATCGCTATTAACTTGAACTTGATTTATTCCTTTAATATCCATTTCAATTGGATCTTCTACAGTAATTAAGTTAGATCCTTCAATATTTAGTTTTTGAAGAAATGAATACAATGTAGTAGATTTACCAGTACCAGTGGCACCAGTAACTAAAATTATTCCGTTAGGGAAGTTTAACATTTTTAATATTTTATTATAATTTGTTTCACTAAAGTATAGATATTCAATGCCTTTTAAACTCATTGAATAATCCATAATTCTGATAACTATTTTTTCTCCTTTTTTAGTAGGAAGAGAAGATACTCTTAAATCTAGATCTTTACCATTTAATTTATCTTTGATAGCACCATCTTGAGGGAGTCTCGTTTCGGTAATATTCATTCCAGCCATTATTTTGATTCTTGTTGTGACATTTTGTTTAATTTCTTTAGGAAGAAAATAATAGTTATTTAATTGTCCATCAATTCTAAACCTTACATTAATTCCTTCATCTGTGGGGTCAAAATGGATATCACTTGCTCCAAGATTAACAGCATTTATAATAATCATATTAACAACATTAACAACAGGCATTTTGGCAAAGTCAATATTTTTAGAGGTATTGTTTGTTGGTTTTTGATTATTGGCAGTATTAGGATTAATACTATTTTGTATACTACGATTACTAATATTGTTTTGACTACTGTTTGGTATATTACCTGGCATAGTGTTAGTATTACCTTGCATAGTATCCCTCTTTTCATTCTTTTTTCTAAAAAGACTAGATTTTATTCTATAAATATTATATAATATAATTAATTAAATAGCAATAGTAAAAAGGTGATAAAATTGATGAAATTTGGTAGAAAAGGTTTTATGATGGCAGAGGTTGTCGTAGTATCGGTGGTTATTGCTGTTGTTTTAATCACTTTATTTACGGGACTTAATAGAGTATCTTCTGCTTATGAAAAAAGGGATAGGTATTATGATATTGATGCTTTGTATTTGGCTATGATGGCAAATGATGCTTTGATTGAAAATGGATATATTAATACTATTATAAAAACTGGGAATTCAATAAAAATTAATAATGATGATGTTAATCAACTTTTAAATACTTATAATAATGATGATGTTAATTTATATTTTTCTTTATATAAAAAGGGTAAAATAGATGAATTAAAAGGTTTGTCTACTACTAAAGAAACTACTAAAGAATTTATTGATTATTTGGGTACTAAATTTTATTTTAATGATGATTATAATTATGTTATTATTTCAGAAATTTGTAAGAATGATGATGACTGCTATTACTATGCACTTAAGGTAAGGTGATAAGATGTTGAAACTGAATAGAAAAGGGTATTTGACTATTGAAATTATATTAGCATCCGCTATTGCATTTGTAATTGCTTTCTTTTTAATTGATATAACGATGAAATTAGTTGATAAAACAGATAATTATTATGTTGATACTGTTTTTATGACTGATAAGGCTTTAATAACTAAAAATATTAAAGAATTAATTGAAAATGATATTAATGATTTAGGGATTATCAAAGATGTTTATTGTAAAAGTGATAATAAATATTGTAATATAACTTTTGAAGATGGAACAACAAATACATTGGTTATTGATAAAGATAAAAAACAAATAACATATGGTGGTTATACTAAAAAATTTGATACTAAATTAAGCGGTAATGTAGGTATTAGTGTTAGTACTTCTAATGATACTGATAAAAAATATATTGTTTTTTATATGACATTTACTAATATCTTTGAAGGAAATGATTATGATATTATTATTCCTATTTTGAATGAAAAAGTATTGAAAAAATATTATGTATATTTAGATGTTCATGGTTATTATGGTAATCAGCAAACAACTATTGAATTTGATAATAGTGATTATGGCCCAAGATATGATGTTTTTACAAACTATGATCAGCTATTCTACTCGTCTGATAGTAGTACTGATTTAAAATGCTATATTGATGAAGAAAAGACAATAGAATATGATTTTTATAAATTAGATACAATAAGATATCAATATTTTTTAATTGATTTTACTACTGATATACCAACCAAGTTGTATTGTGATTTTAGTGAAGAAGTATAGATAATTCGACAAAGTTTTTATATAGATAGGTATATACTATTTTTGGTGATATAATGAATAAGTTAAAAAAAATAGTAGTACCTATTTTTTGGTCAGTATTTTGTGGTTTTGTATGTGGAAGACTTATGTTTAGTATATATGAAGATAAAGGGAGTAATGTACTTAATTCAAATGTTATTTATTTACTTCAAGATAGTTCTTATAGTGATTATGAAACTATGAAAGCTTCGGGAGTAAGTGCTAATTATATATATTATGAAGAAGATGGAAAGTATAATATGGTGGTGGCAATGACTAAAAATAAGAATAATATTGAAAAAATTAAAGAGGTATATGGTAAAGATCTTAAGGTAACTGAATATTTACTTGGTGATGATAGTATTAATGATATGATTGATGAGTATGATATTAAGTTAGAGGCTACTACTGACGGCGAAGAAATAAAGAAAATAATTATTGATATGATTAATATATATAAGGATAGAGAAGATGTAAAAATGGCTAAAATTAGTTGACATTTTATTAAAATTAATATAGAATTATATATGTAGTCACGGAGTAGTACTCAAGAGGCTGAAGAGGCGCCCCTGCTAAGGGTGTAGAGTGGGAAACTGCTGCGAGGGTTCAAATCCCTCCTGCTCCGCCATAATGAAAGTAAACCCAATATGGGTTTTTTCTTATATAAAGAGGTGATAGTATGTTTAAGGAAGAACTTTCTTTAGTACCACATTTACCTGGTTGTTATCTTATGAGAAATAAGGATAATGTTGTTATATATGTAGGTAAGAGTAAGAATTTAAAGAATAGATTAAGTAGTTATTTTCAGAGAGAACATACTGGTAAAACTATGATGTTAGTTAGAGAGATAGATCATTTTGAATATATTGTGACTAATACGGAAATGGAAAGTTTACTTTTGGAAATTAATTTGATTAAGAAGTATAATCCTAAATATAATATTTTATATCGTGATGATAAATCATATCCTTATATTGAACTTACTAATGAAAAAGTACCAAGGCTTAGAATTGTTAGAAGAATTAATGTTAAAAAGATTAAAAATAATCTTTTTGGGCCTTATCCTAATGTGGGAGCTGCTAAAAAGGTAGTAGAAATATTAAATAGAATATATCCTTTAAGAAAGTGTAATACTTATGAGAAAAGAGAATGTTTATATTATCATATTGGAGAATGTTTAGGGTATTGTACTAAAGAGGTATCAGAAGATAAAATAAAAGAGATGAAAAGTGAAATTATTTCTTTTTTAAATGGTAATACGAAGATTCTTACTGATAGATTAAAAGAGAAGATGCTTAATTATTCGAATAGTATGGAATATGAGAAAGCAAAGGAATATAAAGATTTACTTGATTATATTAATATTACAACAGAAAAGCAAAAGGTTGATTTATCTGATAATATTAATATTGATGTAGTAGGATACTGTGCGAAAGATAATTATATTAGTGTTCAAATACTGTTTATTAGAGGTAGTAAACTTTTAGATAGAAATAGAAATATTTTTCCTATGGTAGGTGATGAGGTAGAAGAATTATCTAATTATATTTCTAATTTTTATAGTAAAAATGTTTCTAATCCTAAAGAAGTATTAGTTCCTAATATTATTGATACAGATACTTTTACTTCAGCATTTGATTTCAAGTTTATAACTCCTATTAAGGGGGAAAAGAAAAAAATATTAGATCTTGCTTATGACAATGCAAGAATATATTTTGAAGAACAGATGAATTTTATTAAGAGGGATGAAGATAAAATTATTAATGCTTTAGAAGAATTAAAGAGTAAGTTAAACTTATCTAGAGTAGATAGAATTGAGTTATTTGACAATTCAAATTTATTTGGTAATTATAATGTATCAGGAATGGTGGTTTTTGTTATGGGAAAACCTTCTAAAAATGATTATCGTAAGTTTAAAATAACAAGTGATGTTAACGATGATTATGGAACAATGAGAGAAGTTATTTATAGAAGATATTTTAGAGTTTTAAAAGATAATTTGGAAAAACCTGATTTAATAATTGTCGATGGTGGTGTTGGTCAAATAAATGTTGCTAGAGAAGTTATATTGTCCTTAGGACTTGATATTCCTGTTGTGGGTCTTAAGAAAGATGATAAGCATAGTACTAATGTGTTACTTGGTCTAGATCCAATACAGGAAATTGAAATAGATAAGAAGAGTGATTTATTTTTATTACTTACTAAAATGCAGACAGAAGTACATAATTTTACGATTAGTTATCATAAAAATATTAGAAGTAAGGGAGCACTATCTAGCATTTTAGATAATATTGAAGGAATTGGGGATATAAGAAAAAATAAATTACTTAAGAAGTATAAAACTATTGATAATATGAAAAAAGCATCACTTGATGATTTAGAAGAAATATTGCCTAAGGATATAGCTATTTCTTTTAAGAAATTTTTAGAGGAATATGATAGTTAATAATATGATAGAAAATAAAAAAAATTGGTTTAAAATATTGACAAAAACATAAAATAACAGTATAATCATAATCGGTACATTGGGTTGGAGTCTATTTAGATATTGGGACCATTTAAATGGATGAAAACAAATTATATAAAAAATGAAGGAGAAAAGAATATGAAAAGCACATTTATGCAATCAAAAGAAACAGTTACTAGAAATTGGTATGTTATTGATGCAAAAGATATGCCACTTGGTAGAGTAGCTAGTAAGGCTGCAGTTATATTAAGAGGTAAACATAAAGTTACTTATACACCTCATGTTGACTGTGGTGATTATGTTATTATTATTAATGCCAAAGAAGTAGCATTAACTGGTAATAAATTAGAAAATAAAATGTATTATGATCATTCAAGATATGTAGGTGGTCTAAGGGAAAGAACTGCTAAAGAAATGAAAGAAAATTATTCTGAAGAAATGATTGAAAGAGCAGTTAAAGGAATGCTTCCACATAATAGATTAGGAAGACAAATGTATAAGAAATTATTTGTATATGCTGGTAGTGAGCATCCACATATGGCTCAACAACCAAAGAAATTAGAACTAGGAGGTAATGAGTAATGGCTAAAGAAAAAAGAAGTTTCTACGGAACAGGTAGAAGAAAAGGTTCTGTAGCTAGAGTTACTTTAACTCCAGGTACTGGTAAGATTACAGTAAATGGTAGAGATGTTAATGAATATATGCCATATCAAGTACTAGTTATGGATTTAAAACAACCACTTGTTGTAACTGGTAATGAAACTACTTTTGATGTAGTTGCAGATGTTAAAGGTGGAGGTTTTTCAGGACAAACTGGTGCTATTAGACTTGGTATTACAAGAGCATTACTAGTTTATGATGAAGGTAATGAAGCTAATGAAGATTCATATAGAAAAACTCTTAAAGCTAATGGATTTATTACAAGAGATCCAAGAGTAAAAGAAAGAAAGAAATATGGATTAAAGGCTGCTAGAAGAGCTCCACAATTTAGTAAGAGATAATATGATGAAGAAGTTACGATGTGTAGCTTCTTTTTTAAATGTAAAAAAAGAGTAAATAAATGAAGGAAATATTGTTTTTTAGATTTGTTTTTGTTATTATTTAAATATAGGAGATGAGACAATGATTAAATATGTATATGCGTTTAAAGATGGTAATAAAGATATGAGAAATTTACTTGGCGGGAAAGGGGCTAATTTAGCGGAAATGACTAATTTAGGTCTTCCTATACCTGCTGGTTTTACTATTACAACGGAGGCTTGTACTAATTATTATGATAATGGTAAAGAGATTTCTGAAGAAATAAGGAAACAAATTTTTTCTGCTTTAGAGGAGCTTGAAAAAAAACAGGGTAAAAAATTTGGGGACATGAATGATCCACTTTTGGTATCTGTTAGAAGTGGTGCCAGAGCAAGTATGCCTGGTATGATGGATACAATACTTAATTTAGGACTTAATGATATATCAGTAGAAGGATTTGCTAAGAAAACTAACAATCCTAGATTTGCTTATGATTCTTATAGAAGATTTATTCAGATGTATTCTGATGTGGTTATGGAAGTTAATAAGTCTTTCTTTGAAAAGATTATTGATGAATTAAAAGAAGAAAAAGGTGTTAAATATGATACTGAACTTACAATAGATGATTTAAAGGAATTGGTAAAACGATTTAAAAAAGTATACAGTGAGCATATGAATGGTGAAGAATTTCCACAAGATCCTATAGAGCAATTAATGGGAGCTGTTAAGGCTGTGTTTAGATCTTGGGATAATCCTAGAGCTATTGTATATAGAAGAATGAATGATATACCTGGTGATTGGGGAACTGCGGTTAATGTTCAATCGATGGTATTTGGTAATATGGGTAATACTTCAGGAACTGGTGTTGCCTTTACTAGAGATCCCGCTACTGGTGAAAAAGGAATTTATGGGGAATACTTGATTAATGCTCAAGGAGAAGATGTTGTTGCTGGTGTTAGAACTCCAGAGCCTATTAGTAAACTTAAAGAAGATTTGCCTGATTGTTATGATGAATTTGTAGCAATTGCTCATAAATTAGAAGATCATTATCGTGATATGCAGGATATGGAATTTACTATAGAAGAAGGAAAATTTTATTTCTTACAAACGAGAAATGGTAAAAGAACTGCTAAAGCTGCTATTAAGATTGCTTGTGATTTAGTTGATGAGGGCATGATAACTCCTGAAGAAGCGGTGATGAGAATTGATGCTAAAAGTTTAGATCAATTACTTCATCCAACATTTGATGAATCCTCTTTAGCAGATGCTACTGTTATAGGTGAAGCTCTTCCAGCATCGCCAGGTGCTGCATCTGGTAAGGTTGTATTTACTGCCGAAGATGCTAAAAGATTAGGTAAAGGCGGAAAAGGAGAAAGGGTAGTACTTGTAAGACTTGAAACTACTCCTGAAGATATTGAAGGAATGGTTGCTTCTCAAGGTATTTTGACTGTTAGAGGAGGTAGAACTAGTCATGCTGCTGTAGTTGCCAGAGGCATGGGGACTTGTTGTGTTGCTGGATGTGGAGCTATAGTTATTAATGAGGAGGCCAAGGAATTTTCTTTGGGAGGATATACTTTTCATGAGGGAGATTATATTTCATTAGATGGTAATACTGGTAAAATATATAAAGGTGATATAAAAACAAATGAAGCTACTGTAAGTGGTGATTTTGGTAGGATAATGAGTTGGGCCGATGAATATCGAACTTTAAAAGTTAGAACTAATGCTGATAATCCAAGAGATACTAAGAGAGCTATTGAACTTGGTGCTGAAGGTATTGGTCTTTGTAGGACGGAACATATGTTTTTTGAAGAAGAGAGAATTCCTAAGATTAGAAAAATGATTTTATCTGAAACTGTTGAGGAAAGAGAGAAAGCTTTAAATGAATTAATTCCTTTTCAAAAAGGTGATTTTAAAGCTATGTATAAAGAGTTAAAAGCTCTTCCTATGACGGTTAGATATTTGGATCCACCACTTCATGAATTTTTACCAACAGAAGAGGAAGATATAAAACTACTTGCTAATGAAATGGGAGTAACTATTGAACATTTGAAAAATAAGATTGCTGAATTACATGAATTTAATCCAATGATGGGTCATAGGGGATGTAGGCTTGCTGTTACTTATCCAGAAATTGCTAAAATGCAAACGAGAGCTTTAATGGAAGCCGCTATTGAAGTTGAAGAGGAAGAAAATATTGATATTAATCCTGAAATTATGATTCCGTTGGTTGGAGAGACTAAAGAATTTAAATTTGTTAAAGATATTGTGGTAGAAACTGCTGAGATGGTGAAGAAGGAAAAAAATTCGGATATTAAATATCAGGTAGGAACAATGATTGAAATTCCTAGGGCATGTATTACTGCGGATGAAATTGCTAAGGAGGCTGAATTTTTCTCATTTGGAACTAACGATTTGACACAAATGACTTTTGGTTTTTCAAGAGATGATGCTGGTAAATTCTTAGATGCTTATTATCAAAATAAGATTTATGAAATTGATCCATTTGCTAAATTAGACCAAGTTGGTGTTGGTGCACTTGTTAAGATGGCTGCTGAAAAAGGTAGAAAGACTAGACCTGATATTAAACTTGGTATTTGTGGTGAACATGGTGGTGAGCCTACATCTGTAGAATTTTGCCATAATGTTGGACTTAATTATGTTTCTTGTTCGCCATATAGAGTTCCAATAGCTAGACTTGCTGCTGCTCAAGCTGCCCTACGTGATAAGGAGAACAAATAGTCCGCATAAGCGTACCTATTTAACCCTTATAAATAAAGGGATTGAGTAAAACTCATTAAATTAAAATAAAAGTAATAATAATCTATAAAAATAGATAAAATTACATAAATTAGACTGAGATTTTAAAAATCTTGGTCTTTTTTTGATAAAAATGGCGTTTTTTGCGACAAAATTTTGGAGTTAAAATAATGCGATTTTATATATTGCAATAAAAGATAAAAATAAAAATAGTTTAAAATAGAACTAGGCCAAGTCTTAGTTCTTTTGTTTATAAAAAAGAAGGGAAGTGAAAAGATGCAATATATATATTTAAAACCACAATTAGAAAATTTATCACAAGGTGAAAGAATTGCCTTTGTTAGACAATTTAGAAAAATGACTCAAGATGAAGTATCAGATAAATTAGGTTTAGATGGAGAAAATAAAAGAAGAAGTATGGCCAGATATGAAAGTGGTGATAGGAAACCGAAAGAAAATAGACTTCTGGAAATAGCAAATATATTAAAGGTAAATCCTAAAATTATTAAAGAATATAATTTTCAAAATCAAGAAGATTTAATTTATATGTTATTGTGGATGGAAGAACAATATCCAAGAATGAGTCTTGATTTTAATATTCTTGAATATTTACAAGAACAAAATAAATTACTTTTAAATTTTATGTATGAATGGAATGATATGAGAAGAAAAAGATTAAGTCATGAAATAACATACGAAGAATATATTGAATGGAAATTTCAATATGAAGTTAAAGAAGGAGAAATAAATGAAACAAATAGTTAAGATAGAATTAAAAAATATTGATTCATTTGAAAATCATCCCTTTAAAGTTCAAAGAGATGATCCGTTTAATGAATTAAAAGAAAGTATTAAAGAAAATGGATTATTAGAACCATTATTAGTTAGATTAAAAAATAATGGTAGATATGAACTAATTTCAGGTCATAGAAGAAAATTAGCGTTAGAACTTAATTGGATAACAGAGGCAGATTGTTATGTAGAAGATTTAGATGATGATGAAGCAACAATAAAAATGGTAGACTCTAACATTTATAGAAATTTAATATTACCTAGTGAAAAAGCATTTGCTTATAAAATGAAATTAGAAGCAATTAAGCACCAAGGTAAAAAAAACGAACTTCGACACAGTCTGTGTCAAAGTTAACATCTGCTGGTAGTGTAGGTAAAGTTAATAATGATTCTAGAGAAAAAGTAAGAAGATATATAAGATTAACTAATCTTATACCAGAATTATTACAATTAGTAGATGATGGATTTATACATGATAAAAGAACATATTTAACTTTAGGAATAACAACAGCAGTAGAATTATCTTATTTAAGCAAGGATGTGCAAAAGTTAGTATATTATACAATCGGGTATGAAGCAGCAACACCTAGTTATGCTCAAGCACTTAGAATTAGAAAGTTAGCAGAAAAGAAAAAATTAGATTTTGATGTTCTAGAAAAAATCTTATGTGAATAAAAAGGAAATCAACACGAAAAAATATCTTTTAATAAAGAAAAGATAGAATCAGTATTACCTAAGGAATTACTAAAAAGAGATAAACGATATATTGAACAATATATTATTGAAGCTATAAAAAAATATAATAAAGAATGTATAACTATTAATATGAAGTAACATAAGTTAAAGTGATAAAAAGGAATATTGATTTCTTTTTTTCTTTAAAATAAATATTTAATTAATTTATCAGCATAATATTTAATAAAACGAAGTTAATAATAAAAAAATGGTCGAAAGGTGTGATATAATATATGTTAAGGGTGGTGAGTAACTTGAAGAATAATAGTGCATTAATTAGTACAGCAATGCTGTCCGCAATTTTTGAAGAAAACAGACAAGATAATATTGCTTTATTAATCCCGTTTGTTATAAAAATAATATACGATGATAATAGTGTAAGCGAAAATGATATTGTAGAAAAAATGCGAAATAGTTATTCTTTTAATAACTTTCCACATGCAATTATCAAGATAATTATTAACAGGTTAAAAAAACAGAAAATTATAAAACAAGAAAATAATAAATATGTATTTTTGATCGATGTATCAAAAATAGTTAAAGATTTTAATGATAGACATGAGAAATCAAAAAAAGAAATAGATGAAGTTATACGTGATTTATTTGATTATTTTGGAAAAAAAACTAATTTAAAACTAAACTATATTGATTGTAGAAACAGTTTTGCAAAATTTTTAGATCAAAATGGGTATTTGTTATATGAAGATATGGGCAATTCTACTAGAATAAACAAAAATATTGATAGTATAACATATCATATTGGTAGATTTATTAATGAACATATAGAAAAACAAGATGTTATACATAATTATCTTATTAACATTATTGAAGGATCTTTGATAGCAAATGCATTATATGTTAATATAGATAATAAAAATAATACAGATTTAAAAAAATTAACTTGTTTTTTTGATACGCCGTTTATGTTAAGGGTATTAGAATTAAAACTTCCAGATGAAAATAAATCGGCATTAGAATTAGTAAATTTGTTGAAAGATTTAAATGTTAAGATAAAATGTTTTAAACACAATTATGATGAAATAGAAAATATTTTAGAAGAATATCTAAAAAATTATGGAAAATCACAAGAAAAAACATTGGAAAATTTAATTTTAAGAAATTATAGTGAAACAGATGTTAGACATTTATTAAATAGTTTGGATACATTATTTACGAATTTAGGTATTGAGATAGTAGATGTTCCGATTTATGATGAAAAAAAATATAAAAATGTTATTGATGAAAAACAACTTAATGAAAACTTATTTAATTCATATAAAAATAAGAAGACAAGTCAAAAAACAATTGATAATGATGTGAAGTCTGTTTCTGCTATTATGAGATTAAGAGATGGTAAAGAATATAGGAAATTAGAAGATTGCAATGCGATATTTGTAACAACTAATCGTGATATTAGAATTGAAACGAATAAGCTATTAAATCTTGATGTTAATTTTAAAATTAGTCCTGTAATGAGCGATATAGATCTTACAGCGATTGTTTGGCTAAAATCAATGATTAATAATAAAAAATTACCAGAAATGAAACTTACAGAAAATGCAATGGCAGCTATTAAACCTTCATCAACATTAAGAAAAAAATTTAATCAATCATTATCAAATTTGAAAACTAGCAAAACAGATGTCACTCCTGAAACATTGTATAATCTATTATGTAGTAATTATTATGTTGAAAATTTGATGTTTAATGTTAATGGAGATATGAAAAAAATTAATCCTGGAGTATTAATTAATACATATGAAGATACATTGAGAAAAAATAATTTGTTAACTGAACATGATAGCAAACTTAGTAAAGAAAATGAAGAGTTAGTAAATCAATTACTTAAAAAAGAAGAAAATGATAAAAAATATAGGCGAAATATATATAATAAATACTCTAAAAGAGAAAATATGATTATTAATATAATAAAAATAACTGAAAAGTGTTTACAAATAATTTTATGTTTATGTTTATTTTATTTAAGTTATAATCAAACTAATAAGACTTCAACTGATTTTATTGTAAGTGGTTTTTATTTTATAATTGGTTTATATACTTTGCTATGTAATTTTATTCCAATAAGTTTTTTTCAAGGGTTTGAATTTATTTTTAATAAAATTAATGACAAAATATTTATTAGAATAAATAAACATTATACAAAAGTATGTGAAAAGGAAATAAACACAATTTTTGATATTGAATAAATAATAAAAATTATTATAAGGTTAATCAAAGTCAAATATATTAGTTTTAATAAAAATGTCCCTCTAACTTGATTGTGATACCTGTTACTTCAAATAGTTGGGTAGAAATAATACTATGAAACTCTATCAAAAGTGGGCATATGAAACTCTATCAAAAGTGGACATAATTTGTAAAATTTTATATTGTATGTTATTATATAACACAATTCAAAGGGGGAATTCTATATGTTAAATAAAAACAATATAAGAGTTTTATTATCAAAAATGACAGAAGATATGCATTCTAATGTAAAAAAGATTAAGAGTGCATTTGGTAGTTTAGATTATACTGATGATGATAATCAATCAATATTACATATTTTAGTAGATGATAAGTATGATGAGGCAAAATGTTTTTTAGCTATTAAATCATTATTACAAATAGGATTAAGTCCAAACTTAGAAGCAGATTATAATTATAATTACATTCAAACTGCTTTATATGCAGGATATAGTGAAGAATTTATTTTAAATATTATTAATGAATCATTAAAATATAATTTAAATGTTAATCATGTTGATAGTGATAGAGATACAATTGTTCATACTGCAATATATAGTGATGATTATCTAGGTGAAGTTGAAAGAATTTATGAATTATTATGTTTAAATGGATATGATTGTACTAAAGTTTGTTCAGAAGGTAGAAATTTATTGGAAGCAATGATTTTCCAAAAACAATATTCTAAAGAACAAATAGAAAGTTTTAAGAAAAAATTTGAAGAAAGATATCCTAAGGTCAAACAAGATAATCAACCTAAAGAAATTAAACCTGTTGTTTTTAGTACTGTGCCAGTAAAACAAGAAGTTCCTGTTGCTACTGTAACTCCAACATTATCTGATAAAGATATTTCAGAACTTGAAAAATATGGAAAAGTATTAAATAAGAAAAATTATATAGTTGCACCAACTATTGGAAGAGAAAAAGAATTAAAAAATCTTATGATTACTTTAGCTCAAGATAAAAAAAGACCATTAATAGTTGGTGAATCAGGTGTAGGTAAAACTGCAATAGTAGATGAACTTGCTTACAGAATTAAAACCGGACAAGTACCTAACTTTTTACAAGGTAAAATAATTTTAGAAGTTAATCCAAGTGATATAGTTGCAGGTTGTCAATATGTTGGAATGTTTGAAGATAACATGACTAAATTAATGAAGTTATGTGAAAAATTAGATGTAATAGTTTTTATTGATGAGATTCATACAATATACGGTATTGGTTCAACTAAAGGTAAAGATAATGATATGGCATCTATGCTAAAACATTATATAGATAGATCTAATTTAAAAGTAATTGGAACAACAACTGAAAAAGAATATCAAGAGTTCTTTAGTGATGATGCTTTAAAAAGAAGATTTGAAAAAATTACTGTTAAAGAACCAACTGAAGATATTTTATATCAAATAGTTGATAAAGTAATTGGGGATTATTATGTAAAAAATGGAATATCTTTTGAAAATGAAAATATAAGAAGTCAAATAGTAAATATTATATTAAGTGCTACTGAAAAAAGTCATAGAGTATATAACGATATGGTTAATAATCCAGATTTAGCAATTTCTATTGTTGATAAAGCTTTTGCATTTGCCAAAGTTTATGATAGTGAATTTATTACTGCAGAACACTTTATTGAAGGATTTGAATATTGTGATAGAATCTATGAATCTACAAGAGAGCAAGCAATAGCAAGATTAAGAGGTTTGGATACAAGTATATCTAAGCCAACACAAAGAGTATTAAAAATAGATTTTAATAGATTTAGAAAATAAAAAAGAGAGGGGGATAATATCATGCCAGAATTAACTGATGAACAAATGAAAGTATTATTAGAACAACTTAAAAAAAATTCTATACCACTTTCATTAAATGTTAGTAAAGAAAATGAAGAAAAAGCTCTTAAAGAGTGTGATGAATATATTGAAACTGGTAATAAAAATATTAATGATATGATTCCTCTTACTGTTTATTATATTATTAGTAAATTACCAGAAGATAAGCAAATAATATTTTTTAAAGAAAATATTAAATATATTAAAGAACATGATAAAGATATATTTTTATATACAATGATTGCTCCTAGATCTTTATCATATTTTCTTTCTTTTAATGTTTTAAAAGAATTAAGAAATATTGATGCTGATTTATTTAAAAAAGTTATAAGTCAAAATCCTGAAAATTTATTTCATGGATTTACTCATGAAGATTATTATGGTTTTTATACTGAATTTTATAGTGAATTATTAGAAGTAGAAAATAGAGAATTTATTAATGGATTATATTTTCATAATAGATGTTGTTATGAAAATGCTAATATAAATGATATAAACAATGTTTTTCAACAACAAAGAGTTTATAATGAAGAATTTATGAATTTCTTCCTAGATAAGTTTAATGAAAAAATTAACCAATTTAATCCGAGACAACTTTTATCATTTCTAAAGTATATAGAGAATATAGAAGTATATAAAGAATTTGTAAATAAACATTATGCTAAATTAAATGTTGCTTTTGATAATATTGATGAATATGATTTAAAAGAATATTTAAGTGAAACGGATAGCTCAAAGCAAGAAATTTTAATATCAAATTTTTTTGAAAATATAATTAAGAAGCAAGAACTAAAAAAGATAATATCTAAAATAAGCCCTAAAATTATTATAGATTTGTATAGTAAAAATAAAGAAGTCTTTAATTCATTAACATTAAATGATTGGATTAAACTGTGTTCTAAAACTAGAACAATTAATGATGATTTTAAAAATATATTAGATACTTTTGAAATAGTTGATATAGAAGAATTATTTGATACGAAGTTTTATACTTCTTATTGGCATAAAGGAGATGTATCTGCATTAAGGTATGTTGAAGAAAAATATAGAAATAACATTATACCAACAGGAGTATTAGAAAAAATAGATGAAACAACTTCAATTTTTTCTGATAAATATTTAAAGAATTTATGCGAATTAAAAGTGATGTTTCAAAATAATACTATTTCTAAAAGTGATGTTCCTTATAAAAAACATTTAGTTAATTTTATAAATTTTTTAAAAAATCAAAATATTATAAACAATATTGAAAATAATAATTTTAAAGAAATAGAAAAGTTATTTTATAGAATTGTTATGGGTAAATCAATTACAATTTTATATAAATTATCCAGTATTGAAGAAATAACTATATTTAATAGATTAGGTCAAATTGATTTTAAAGTAGAAGATTTTACAGTAGAACAATTAGAAAATTATAATGTTAAGCAACACAAACAATTATGCAAAAAGTTTGAAAATAGTGATTGGCATTTTAGAAGTTATAAGCAATTAATTTTAAAATTAATGTTAATGGTTGGATTTAATAATGCAAAAAACATATTAGAAATAGACGATACATTACCTGTGTTAGAACATTTAGTAGGTAATGTAGATGTTAAAAATATAAAATTAGATGAACAATGTAATCCAATATTAAATAGTAAATTAATGAATTTATTATTTAGTGATAAAGATTATTTAAAGATTAAAGAAATGCTATCTAATAAAGATAATGATTTATATAAATATTTTCCGAGAATGTTTAGTGAATGGGAAATGATTGTTATGAACGATAAAGATAAGTCATTAAAAATAATAATTGATTTCTTAAAAAGCGATGAAATATCATTACCACCTAAACATTATCGTTTAGAAGGATTATTTAGGTTTATTGGATGCATTAATAGTAATGTGAATGAAACTTTATTATTACATGATCAAATGTTAACTAGAGTAAATTCTACAATACCAAGAATTACAGGAACAAAAGATGAATATTCTTATGAAATATTAAGATTAGATGATATGGAAGCATTAGCTATCGGTAATAAAACAGATTGTTGCTTTACTGTATTAGGAAATGGATATTCTTGTTTAAAGCATTCTTTAACAAGTAATAATGGTAGAGTTTTAGTTGTTAAAAAAGGTAATGAAATATTAGCACATAGTTGGGTTTGGAGAAATGGAAATTTATTATGTTTAGATAATATTGAAATTTCTAAAAAAATAAATTCAGTAGATTTTTTTGATGTATATTTACAAGTTGCAGATGAGTTAATGAAAACTTCATATCAATCAGAAGGAATAGAAAGTTGTATTAAAAATGTAACTATTGGATTTACTAACTTTGATAAAGAAATAAAAAGTATTGAACAATATCCTTGTTTAATAGCTAAAACTTGTGATCTTAAGGATAAAGATTTTGGAAGTAGATTAGGAAATAATAGAAAATTTGTTGATGTTTTACCACAACCAATTGAAGAAGTTGGATATTCAGATTCAAAAAATGTTCAATATTTAATTAGAGGAAATGGTATATTTAATTTAGGTCAAAGTTATTTCAATTATCAAGATGATAGAAAAGATATTATGTATTATTCTGAAGATGATTCTTACGAAGAAGATTATATAAAAATTATGAATAAGAAAGTAAATGCTTTAAGATATGTAAAAGCCGAAAAAGATAATACATTAGATTCATATAAAGCAATAGATGTAGAAGATTTAAAAGAAGTTTATTGTAATGATGATTGGTATGTTATAACTTATGAAGATGGTTCTACAGAACAGTTTAATAATTCTTTTGATAGTAGGGCAGAATTAGAACAAAAATCAATTTCTAAAAATAAAACTAAAATATTAAGGAAGGGGAAAAAATAAATATTATTTTAAATATGATCTCTTTTTGAGTTTGTATCATTTAAATTTTGATGGTATAATTAATATGTAATTAAGCAACTTAATGTATGTTAAATTATATTATTATTAATAAAAGTTGCCCCTCTAACTTGACGGTGGTACAAGCTAAATTAAAAGAGAAGATGTGATAAAAAAGGGTACGTTTTAAGTACTCTTTTTTATAATTTGTTTATTTCTCTATTGATAATATTACTTGCTTTAGTTAATGTATCTTTATTAATTCCATTATGGCCTTGCCAATCATCGTTAAATGTATAACTACCATTGGTACAAAGGGTTTGCCCAATTAACATAATAAAGTTACCGACAGCACTTTGTTCAGTACTATTTAATCCATCAATTAGAGCAAGTCCTATAAGAAAAGCAAGTGTAGTTAATGATCTTCGATCTATTGCATTGTTATTCATGTTATATTTTATTCTTTGACTAAATAAAATAGTAAAAAAAGTGTAACTATTCAGACTTAAAATAAATTATTTTATCAACAACTTATAATTTATAGC
>CAMEJC010000009.1 GCA_945919295.1 uncultured Mycoplasmatota bacterium | reverse complement strand
AAGGAGCATTATTATATTAGTCTTTATATCGTTAGTATTAAATGCATTAAAAAATCATCCTATTACCTAATTTTCGTTAAATTTTATAGGATGATTAAATTTTACATTTTTTAATTTAAATAAAAATTATAAATGCTTTTTATTATTTTCACCGAGTGAATTAACTTCAATTTGTCTTTCTCTGCCACTATCATATGTGATAGTTACATCTATATCTCGATATGGATTATAATGTGATATGGTCGTTGATATTCCTATATCTGATATAGGACAACTTAATAATGTAAAAGTCCCTTTATCTATTTCTGCTATTAATGGATTGATTTTACCATTTATTAGATTTGGCATTGATGTGTCAAATATATAATATTTATTATTAAATTCTATTATGTTATAACTGTGTACTTCTTTATTACTATTTTTTATGATACCGGATGTTTTAAAAAAACTATTTATTCCTAAAGATTTTAATAAATTTTGAGCAAGTGCCGATCTTTCTACACACATTGCTGCACCTGTACCTTTTAAATTAGATATTCTATTATTCTTACTTTCATCAATATCTTCAGGATAATAATAATCCATCCTGGCATCTATATTATCAAAACCATTAAAAAATTCATTTACTGTTTCTAATACTACACATGATAATTCAAATATGTCAGTACTGTCAATATTACTAATTTTTGATTTTAATAATTCGTAAGCATCTTTAATATCTCCTATTTTTGCATTAACAATATCACCAAGTCCTGTTTCAATGTCAATTAACTCTTTATTGAAAGATCCATTAAAGGATGAAAGATATCCACCATGTACGATACCATTTGTAAAATTTGCTTCTATTATATTTTTTCGCATTTTTCCTTCTCCATACTGTACGTTATCTCCATCTACTATTACTCTAGTTCCATTATTTCTTATATATTCCATTTAATTTACCTCTAATAATAATCATTTACTTATCAATTTCTTCAATTTCTTTATTTAACAATTCTAAATAATCTTTTTCAGCAGTAGTTAGATGCTTTTGCATATATTTATCATATTCTTTATGTGCTTTTTCTAATGCCTCTTTATGTGATATAGTTCCTGTTCCTTTTAATATATCTTTCCTAGTCATTTTTAGAAATGAATCTAATTCATTAATCCAATCTTGCATAGTCATTGGATGTCTATCTAAAGCATTGATTTCTGCTACATCTAGATAAGCTGATACCATTCTATTTAATGTATTAAGTTCTTCTTCAGTTAAATAGTTTTTAGCAATTTCAGCTTCACTCTTTGTTGGATAGTTCCCTTTAAAATTAGTAAGACCTAAATATTCTTTTTCAGAATCCACTCTAGTAAATATAACTTCAGCAGCAGTATGTCCATGTGTAGCATAGTGCATTTTATTCTGGACAGTCTTGAAAAAATCTATTGATAATTTATCTTTAGGATCATAATCAATTGAAGTTGCATAAATATCTAGTACTTTTCTCCAAAATATTTTCTCTGATGATCTAATATCACGGATTCTAGCAAGTAATTCTTCAAAATATGGACTTTCACCATTATTCTTTAATCTTTCATCATTTAAAGCAAATCCTTTAACCATATATTCTTTTAAAACTTTAGTTGCCCATATTCTAAATTCAGTTGCTTTTTTTGAATTAATTCTATATCCAACAGCAATAATAGCATCTAAATTATAATGCAACACATTATATTTCTTACCATCACTGGCAGTTGTTAAGAATTTCTTAACAACTGAATTTTTCTCTAATTCACCTTCTTCAAATATATTTTTTAAGTGCATTGAAATATTATTTTTAGTTGTATCATAAAGATTAGCCATTACATCTTGGCTCATCCATATATCTTCATTTTGAATATTAACATCAACTTTTACATTACCATCTTTTGATACATATATTATCATATTATTTTTCATCATATCACCTTTTTTCTAACTATTTATTAATTCATAAAATCTTTGTTTATTTTTATCACTTAAAACATTCATTATTTCTTCTTTAAATGCTCTTTTGCTTCGATAGTTAGGATACATTTCTTTTAACATATCAAAGATAAAATCATCAGAATTATCAAAATCTTTCATTATTCTAATATAACGACATAATCCATAATATGAGTTTCTGTCTGATACTCTTTTTGACAATTCAATTATTTGGTTTCTGTAGAAATTTAATAGTTCTTCACTATATTTATCCTTTAATATATCTTGATATCTTGCTAAGTCAGATATACTATAATTTTTCTTTAATAGTTCAAATAATTTATCAATTTCATTTTCTTCAGCATAAATTTCCTCTAGCAGATAAACATTATTTGTTTTTATTTTAGATATTATTTTTTCTTTTAAAATTTCCCATTCTGGTTCACTGCACATATCTTTTAGTTCTTTATATCTTGTAAAACTAGAAGTTTCTATAATAACTTCAGGTAATATTTTCTTCTTTTCTTCTAGTCTATTATATTCATCATAAATATCTAGCAACTTATCATAAGCCATCTCTTTTCTTACATGATTTCTAACATCTTTTTTTAAAATTCTTATTACTTCATCAATTTCATTATTACTTTTTAGATACTTAATTAACAATTCCTTTACTCCATAATAGTCTATATTTTCATAACACATTTTTATAGCATCATTTTTATCAATAAAATCATAGGTTAATGAAATTTTATCTAATGTTTGACTAATAAATATTCCATAAATACTTAATTCGATTTCATCTAATATTTTAACAACTTTAATAGCAGAATCTTTATCATGGGCATAAAGAATAAATGCATGTAGTGGAGAATCAGAAAAATCATCTAATACATTATTTGATGCTATATCTCTAGTATAATCTAAGAAGATATCAAAATATTTGTCATTATATAAAAGTTTACTAGCACTTTCATTAATTAAATATAATGAATCTTGAAATTCACCATTAGATCCATCCATAAAAGTATCTTTTATAAATCTATATGTGTATTTGATTAGTTCAAAAGCATTGTTATATTCTTCATTATCTATAAAATCATCTATGTAATCAGATACATTAGAAATTAAGTCTACAAAGTATCTTCCATTATAATAATTAACAAATCCATTTCTATCACTTATTTTTCTTAGTTTATAATGCATTTCATCATATATTTTAGAAAGTTCAGACTTATTTTTTTCTTGTTTTACTTGTTTCTTGTTTGGAACTTCTAATTCCGGAATGTCATTTTCTTCTAGATAATAAAGAACAGCAGCAATATGTTTACACATATATTCACCGTCTTCTGAATATGGACATGAACAATAAAAATTATTTAATTCTTTATCGTTTGCTCTTAATTCTATTCTGTATATTTCCGTTCCATCAATATAAGCGATTACTAAATCATCTTGATACCAAATATCTAATATTCTATTTTCTTTATAATAACTTTTCCCACGAGATAAAATATGTGAATCAAAATAATTTTTAAAATCATAATTTCTTAAAAACTTCTTCATAATTCATCTCCTATTCAAATTCAATATTATTATCTTTGCACCAATTTATAGCAAGTTCTTTATACTTTTGATCTCTATACTTGTACCAATCATCAATAATATCAAAATTAATACAAGTATCTTTAAACCTTCTAAAGGCACCTCTACCATTTAGAGAAATATATAATTGGTTTTGTAATCTTGTATCTTCAATAGTTTCTGCAAAATCTTCCATCATTTCATATTCGTTAATATCATATCTAGTAGGTAGCATAATAGATTTTTCAAATAGTTCATCTAATTCATCTTCATTTAAGTTTTCAATCTCTCCAATATTAGACATAAATATTTCTTCAGTATCTGGATTATAATAATATTCTATTTCATCATTTGTAAAGTCTAGGGCATCAATTACTTCAGTTAATTTTACTTTCATAAAAACCGTACTCCTTTCAAAAAGTCCTTGATAATTAAATTATACCAAAAAAAGTTGAGTTTTTCTCAACTTTCACAGTATTTTATATATAATTCATATAATATTACTCATTATTCCCCATAAAAATCGTATCTCCGGCTTTGACAGTATATAGAGTTTCTTCTTCTTCGTAGATTTCTTCGGTAGGTATTTTTAGGACTTGACCGATGGATAGGGTATTGGATGTTAAGTTATTGATGTTTTTTAATTCTTGAACGGTGGTTCCTAATTTGGCAGCGATGGAATAAAGGGTATCGCCTTTTTGGACGATATAGGTATTTGTTAACACTCCTTCAGGGGATGTATAAGATACACCAGCATAATTGGCTACGGCGGAGATGACAGCTTCAGCAAGTTCTTGATAGTTGTTTTTTAGGAAGTCAACATCTTTGGCACTATCGATAAAGCCGTATTCGACGATTATTGGCTGTGTGCTCCCGGTATTTCTGTGGATGAAGTAGTAGTCTTTGGAAGTATCGCTAGGTAGTCTTCGTTGGTAGTATTTTCTGGTTGCTTGGCCAGTGGCGCCGATGTTGTTTAGGACGTTTTTGGCGAGAGTGTCACTGTTTCGAAGGGCGTAGATTACTTCAGCACCTTCGCCACCTCCGGAGTTTACATGATTAGATATTACTATCACATCGCTAGAATTACCAAACTTTGATAAGATATCATTTACTCTATCTGTTGGAGATAATGTCACATCTTCTTCTCTTGTTATAGCTACTGGCACGCCTAGTTCTTTAAATCTATCATACATATATTTTGATATTAATAAATTATAATCTTTTTCTAGCATATTATTGCCTACTGCTCCTGAATCTGTTCCTCCATGTCCTGGATCTATAACTACTTTTTTTGTTGTTCTATCTTCATTATTATTCATAATAATCACCTTCAAAGTAGTATATGTGATTTATTTAATTTGGTTAATTGAACTAAAAAAAAGATACTATTTAAAGATAGTATTTTAATTTTTTTCATTTAGTATTTTATTTATTATTTTTCTTACTTCTATAATTCTTTTTTCCATAAATTCTGGATGATCTTTAAACCATTTAATATTTAGTGGTGATGGATGTGGTAACACTATTGTTAGTTTATTATTTATATAATTATTTTTAAATATTAAATCATTATAATTTTCATTTGGAAATAATACTTTAGCAGCCTTCGCTCCAATTATTATGTATAATTTATTATTTATATAATTTAATTCTTTCTTTATCCTTTTATCATAACATATTTTAGGTGGAGTTTTATCATTACCTTTTTTATCTTTACCTGGATAGCAATGAGAAAGAGATGTTATATAAAAGTTATTTGGATTATAAAATTCTTCATCTGTTATTTTATACCATTCATACTTTAGTTTCTTACCACTTTGATCAGTAAATGGTTTTAATGTTTTATGAACAGTAGCAGAGGGTGCCTGACTTATTTGAACTATTTTTGAGTTTATATTGCCTAAAACTACTGGATGTGGAACAAATCCAAATCTATCTTTACATATCTTACATTTCTTTAATTCTTTTATTAGATTATTAAAATTTTCTTCCATATAATCCTCCATTGAAGATATAATTTTTTTATTAAATTAATATTTTATTATAGTTATATTATAGCATTTTTTATTAGATATAAAAAGAGATTAGTTTTTGATTTAATCTCTATAGTTATGTATTGTTGACTACTTCTATAAATGCAAATAGAAGTATCGTTCTCTTCAGGGGGCGACCTAGTTCTAATTTGACTAGTTTTATAAAACATTAAAACCCTTATTTATAAGGGTTTGCATACTTTTAAGTTTATTAAAATTTACTTAAATTTAATAGAATTTATAGGTTTGTGCACCTAAAAGTGTACCTAAAAATTTACAATTCTAAACTCTGCATATCTTTATTTTCGTAGTTTATGCAATCATAATAATTAAATTTTTTCACATCATAAATAATAGCTTTTGGAAAATCCAATTCTACCTCAGCTTTAAAATATTTGTATGGACACATCCATATTAGATAATCAATTTCTGAATCTTTTATAACTTTTAACATATTATTATCAAACCACCAAAAATGTGGTTGTGCAAATATACCTTCTCCCACTTTTTCGGGCCTTTTTTCATCAAAACACTTTATATAAGGTGAAGACTCATCGAACACAAAAAATATAGTTTTGAATCCAGGATGATTTTTTTTATATTTTTCAATTTTTTTTATATGTTTACCAACTACTCTATTAAAGTTATCAACATAAAAATCATAATTATGATCTTCATATCCCCTAAGGCCACTATCAGGAGTTATAAACAAGTTACCTTTTTCTGCTATCTCTTTAAACATTTCGTTATTACTTATAAGTTCCTCTATTAATTTACTTTCACGTTCATTATGACGATTAATAACTCTACCATTTTCATCTACAAATGCATGATCATCAATTCGCATAACATCCATCATTATCTTTAATTTATCATTATAAAAATCAGGAGGTAAGTCATTCTTTGCAGATGTATCAATCCATTGTTTCCAACTAACGATATTATTAATTGATTTAAAAATTCGTTTTGTTTGTATGTTTTCAGGAAATAAACCAACTTCTTGACTTTGCAATAATTGAAACTCATTTATTATTCTTTCTTCTTTATCTAATCTATTCAATAAAAATCACATTCCTTCAGTAATAAATTGGTATTTATTATAACACAATTATTTACAAATGAAAACGAAGAAATATTTATTCTTCGTCTGCGAAAAATTTATTCTTCAATACTTTTAGTAATATATGTAATATTTATTTTATGTTCATAATTCATTTTTTTAATTATTCTTTGAAGTAATGAAAGTTTATGTATAGTATTAGTATTAATTTCTACAAACATTCCTTCAACAAACTCATATGGGGTTCTCATATCACCTGGATTGTTTGATATCTGAACACTTTTGTACCCATATTCTTCTATTATCGCTTTTGAAGCATCAATAAATGTTTCTGTATTATAATTATATAATTCTGTTAAAATTTTTAATAAAACATCAGTCCAGTTGCCACTAAATTCAATATTTTCATCATCAATACTGATCTCAACTGGATTAGAATAAGCGAAATCTTTGTTATCATTTATTGAATCATCATTTAAATTTATATGCATATAAATATCATCTGATTCATCAATTTGTATATCAGGATATGGAAATATTTTAATAAATTCTTTTGCTAATACCTCACTTCGTTTTAAAATTTCGTCTTCATTCCAATTTTCTTTATTCAATATATCTTCATTCATCTTTATATGTCTTGATTTATTCAACACTTGTTTTTTAGATTCAAAGTTTCTATTACTCATACTAGAATTATCTTTGGAGTCGACCAAGGTTAAATTACCTATACGATTAACAACTTCCTCATATATACTATTTTCATTAACGTATTTAGACCAATATTTTGTTTCAGTTTGAGGCATTACATGTTCGACATTTAAATTTGAATATGGAATTCTTGATTCATTATTTTCTATTTTCTTTAACACAAATGTTGTAGATTCTCTTGAATATAAATTTGACTTATTAAATTCTTCTTTAACAGTTTTATCAGTCGGCATAAACTGATTTGTTAGTCTTGTATCAACAACAAATGCTTTTAAAACAGAATTATAGTAATTTTCTCCTTCCTCAAATTTCTTTAACACCTTCCCAAGCATTGATCCAAAAATATTTGAAATAGATTTTGTATCTATGCCACAAATATTTCTTCTTACTATATAAGTTGTTAATAATTTTATAGTATTTAACAAGTCACTTTCCCCAATGCTTTGTTTGTTAAAATACAGATTCATTGTTTCCATTATCACAATATGTGGCATATTTGATTTTGCATTTCTATAATCCTTAAGGGTCTCTTCTAAAATTTGATTATTGCTTTCAGATGCATCACGTGAAATGTAATAGTAATACTTAGCATAATTTAAAATTTCATTTAATATTTCTTCTTCATTTTGCTCTGTTAATAGTTTTTCATATTGTAATTTGAATTTTTCATAAACTTCTCTTTCAGGAATAGTTATTTTCTCTTTAATCGAAACATAGAATCTAAAAAATTCTTTTAAATTTTTTGTACCAACATAATCAAACTCTATAGGGCTCCAATACTCATTATATATATGTGTTTGAGTTGAATTATCTTTATTCATTAAAACAAAATTTCTTATCAAATCTGCTGCTGATAAGTTAACTCCTGTAGAATTTATTGATTCAAACACTTGCTGTGGATCTTCTTTTTTATCTAATTGTATCCACACTACTTTAAATTTATCTATAGCACCTATTATTTCTTCAAATGTATATTTCGTCTTCCATTTTTCTAATTCTTTTTTTATTATATTATAAGCTTTTAAAACATTAGAATTTTGTTCTGAATCTGTTAGCCGTTCTAATTTATTATCTGATATTAATTTATAAACATTATCATCACTTACAAGTGGTTTTAATCTATATCTATCCATTTCATCACTGGTATTGATTATATCCTCGTCATTTAACAAATATTTTTTTGTTATTATTTTTTCTTGCTCATAATATATTTGCTTCAATACTTGCAATATTAAAAATATAGTAGTTAACCTTTGTTGTCCATCTATTATAGTCCATTCACTAAATGACCCCTTATGTAAAGTATCTATATAAACAATACTTCCAAAAAAATGAAAAATATTCTCGTCTTCATTATCATAATATGGAATCATTTTTTCAATATCCTCTAATAATTGAAGAATATTTTTCTTTTCCCATACATAATTTCTTTGATAAATAGGTATAACAAATTGCGTGCTGTTATTACCTCCAATAAATCCATTTAAAATTTTCTTTTTACCAACTTCCATTTATTCCTCCATACCATTAAATTTCTTTTGTCTTTCGTTCAAGAAGACTTTTGTACACTCTGTTAAAATATTTTGAGGTAATTTATCATATTCTGAAAGACTCATATAAATTTTAAAAATATCATCTGAATCAGCTTTTAACAATACCTTCCCATCTTCAGAATTAAAACAATAATAGTTTCTATCAAAAAGTTCGTGATGATTATTACATAACCATATACCATTATCTCCAGAATTTACTAAAATATATTTTTTGTAGAATTGTTCGCCAGAATGTGCGTCATCTATTAATAAATTTTTCATACAATCAATATCCAAAACTTTATTAATTTTTGAACTTCCAGAACTTTTAATATCCGCAACTCCCCATAAATGAGCTGCTTCAAGAATTTCTTCTACTTCACACCCACACAAATAACATTTTGTTTGAAGCCCTTTTGCTCTTAAATTGTTTTTGAACAATTCTTGATTTCTTATTTTACCACTTCTTTTTGCCTTTTCGTATTGCACTAATTCTCTATTAAATTGTTGTCTTACTTCTTCAGAAGTTTCATATTTTATAGAAATCCCTATTTTTTCAAATAATCTTGTGATAGTATCTGGGAAGTCTTCCGTCCATTTAACATTTTCATCAGGTTGTTCTAATCTAAAATTGAATTTTTCTTTTGAAAACTCAAATTTAAGATTCTTATCTTCCTTTTCTGCTAATATATTTAAAGTCCACATAGCTAAAAAATTGTCATATGATTGAGCACCTAATGTTTTAAATGTATAAATATATTGTGTATTAGTTAAATCTTTAAAATCATAATCATATAATTCATCTTCATCGCCTTCTTCATCTATATCATAATTAAAATCAATACACTTTAAATATGCAGGTTCATTTGAACTATTCTTACTTGATATATATGCAAGATCATTAGCAAACTTATTAAATGAAATATACTCGTATGAAAAACCATATTCTTCTCTGCTGAAACCTAATTTATAAAACTCACGAAAGGGAATATCGTCTATATTTAATATTTCAAAACCTATAGTATATAATTCTCTATATGTCAAATTATTTGATAGGTTATCAACATATGACTTTTTACCTATATCTAATAAATAAAAATATAATTTTACGTTAGGAAAATATTTTTTGGTATCATAATAATACTCAAAAATTTTATTTATTCCTTGACACATAAACGAATTTGAATGATAGTCAGAATTACCATAAATGTATTGTCTTCCACCATTATCACTTTCTTTTTTTCTATCTTCGTCATAACCTGTATTAGAAAAACCAATAATGTATTTTGGAGTTCCATCAACAATAACTGTTATAGTTCTACTATGTCTTCCGGACGGAGATCTTTGAGCTTGAATAGTATCCCCAGGCAAATTATCTATTTGAATTTTTATATCATTTTCATTTATAATAATTTTGTCTTTTAAAAATGCTTTTTTTATTGCATCTTTGTAAAACAACTTATATGTTTCATAATTACAATTAAAAATTTTTGCTATTATTTCCATGATTCACCGCCTAATAATTTATTATTATTATTTCTTGTCTGTCTTGTCTATTTCTCTTTGTTATTTGTTTATTTACAATTAATTTATAATTATTTTTGCTTATCCAAGATGATAATTTAGAATTTATTTTTTCGTTTCTATCTTTCATATTAGATAACATAAACTTTATTCCTTTTTTGTTTAATCTATCCAAAAAGTCTAAAAGTTCTTGTTCCTGTTTTTCATCCCAACCATTAAAACCGCGCTTACCATCATTATATGCGCCGCAAGAAATCAAATAAGGGGGATCGCAGTAAACAAAATCACCACGAGATATTTCTTTTTCAAAGGACTTATAATCTCTTGATTTATATACTATGTTAATCGACTTTGTTCTATTTGAATATGAAACTAGTTTTTCTAACATCTCTTGATTATATCCAGAATTGCCACACGGATTATTAAATTCTAAATTACTGTTAAATCTTATTTGATGTTCAAAACCATAGCAAATCAACAAATACAAGTCCAACGGGTTCCTACTTCCAATTTGATTTGAATTATATTTTTTTCTAAATGCTACATACGATTCTTTATTCTTTTTTTCTAAATTATATTTTTTTATTGTTTTTTCAATATAATTATATGTATTCAAAAATTTGTCCCTTGATATTTTTTCTAACAAGTCTCTAACCATCCAATTAATATCATTATAGATAACTTTATCGCAATTAATATTAATACCTACTGTTGAACCACCACCGAATAAATCATAAAAACAACTTATCTTTTTTGGTAGGTTATTTTTTATTAGTGGTAATACCTCATATTTTCCACCAATATAGTTTAATGGAGAAATATAATATGGTTCATCTGTTTTCTCTATATAAAATAACCACTCATAATGTTTCTTATCTTTTGTATTATCTTTTATTTCTCTATTAACTGCTCTAGTACTCTTATATTTCACAAAATCAATTTTTTTAAAAACATATGTTCCTTCTTTGGCATATCTTTTCATTACTTTTTCAATAAATTCTTTAGACATAATTCCTGCATCACTATAACTAAATAAAATGTGTTTAAATTTAGCATTAGCAATTAATTTTTCAAATTCTTCATGGACGCAACCTTTTCTACACCACATGGAAATTTGATCACCATTATCTCTATGAGCTCCCACACCATGTGTTTCTGGATTATCATTTTTAGCTATTGTTTCTAGAACATGATATTGACTTACATATTGAGTTGGAGTATATGGAGGATCTAAATATAATATATCACCACTTATTTTTGTTATTAAGTCATTTGCATCTAACATGTATACTTCATTTTGAAATTTTGCTTCAGAATTAGTTTCCAACGGAATAAATTCCATAGGTTTTACTGCTCGAGGATCCCATATCTTTAAATATGCTGAGTACACCCCTGCTACATTCGATACTTTACTTGTACTTTCTAATAAACTTCCAATCAAATAATATTTTTCGTTTTCATCTATCTTCTTTTCATCAAACCATATATCAATTGTATTTCTTATATAATCAATTTTTTTTGCATTTTCATCAGAAAAATATTGTCTTCCCGATATTTCTGGTGCAAAATTGTTATAACAAAAACCTTTTTTATAGTCGCTCGTATCAATTGAATTAAAATATTCAAATGGATCAAACCCTAAAGTTTTAAAAAACGTTTTAGAATTATACTTTAATTTACCATTACAAATTGAATATGAAAAATATAAATTATCATTTGCTATAATTTCATATCTATTTTTAAAATAATCACCTACTGTACAGGTTCCTGCAAAAAGGTCACAAAAACTTAATCCTTCTTTATTTAACCCTTTTGAAATCAAAAATTTATCTATAATATCTAATAATTTAGTTTTATTTCCTATATATCTCATGTCTTACTCCTTTATGACACTATGACAGTAAGTTAGGATATACCCTATACCTATTTCTAGTGTCATTCTGTCATTTATTAATCAACTATATCGCTTACTGATACGTTGTAATATTCAGCTAATTTCTTAACTACTTCATTACTTAGTTTTCTACTACCTTTTTCATACTTGTTATAAGTAGATAAATCTATTTCTAAATATTTTGCTAACTCTTTTTGAAATTTATTGCTTTCTAATCTCAAATTTTTAATTCTAAGTCTTGCTCTTGCTTGTGTTTTTTCTTCTATTTCATCTAATCCTTTATTAAGATTTTTTAAATCAAGAGTTATATACTTTTCTGTATTATTAGCAACTTTCAAGGTATAGTTAGATAATTCTAATGCATCTTTATCTGATAATTCTGGCATATTTTCAAAAAAGTAATTTGTTGATACTTTATAAAATTTAGCTAAATCTTGTAATACACTAATAGGTACCATTCTATCCCCTAATTCATAGTGTTTATATGTAGATGTATTTACTCCTACTACTGAACATATTTCTCTTTGAGTTAAATTAAATTGTTTTCTCAACTTACTCATATTTGTTCCTATAGTAACATCCATTGGTTTTCTCTTTTCCATAGAATTATCTCCTATTTTTCTTTCATAAATCTATTATAACATAAAATTTCCATTTTGGAACAATTGATACAAAATTTGTCGGAAAAATTAAATTAAATTTTAAAATAATATTATTTTGGAATGATATAGATTTTAATAGAAGTACTTTAACTGTTAATAAAAATATTGTTAAAGTACCAGATCCTAAAACTGGTAAACCTTATACTGTTACTAGCCACAAAACAAGTTCAAGTTATAGAACTATCCCTATTCCAAATTTCTTATCAAAAGATTTATCTGACTTATATAATGACGACGCTAATTATTATGGTTTTAGAGAATCTTGGTATGTATTTGGTAATATTGATCCATTATCTGCTACTACTCTATTAGATAGAAAAACTAAAAATGCTTTTATGGCTAGAGTCAAAGATATTAGAATTCATGACTTTAGACATAGTTGTGCATCTTTATTAATTGATAGTGGTTCTAATATAACTTTAGTTGCTAAATATCTAGGGCACTCAAAAATAGATGAAACATTAAATACTTATTCTCATATGTATCAAAATAGACTTGATACTATAGTTAATATTATTGAATTACAAAATAGTAAATTAAATAATAGTGTTATTGAGGCTAAGCCAACTATCTTATTAGAACATAATGAAACATTACCCAAACCAGAAGAAGAATCATATGATTACGAAGAATATGAAATAATTAAACCAAAAAACAAAGATGACCTAGTCCTTTAATGGGACTAGGTCTCTTTTTTATTCTAATTACTATTTTGTGTTTCTAAATCAAAATTATTTTTTTGAGATAATGATAAAATATTTTTTGCCTTTTCCAATAGTTGTTGGTACGTAATAATATACAAATTATGATATGAGGAATTTAGTATTCTTAAATATTCTGTTTCTTTTTCATTTAAATCATTTTTTGTCCCTATAAGAATAATTCCTCTTGGCTTTATAATTTTACAATTATTATTTTCTTGATATTTATTGTTAGAAGTCATATTTTCCAATTCAAAAATATAATTTTGAGTCTGCGCAATAGCCTTTGTTAAATCACTAGAAGAATAATAGTTATTATGATGCTGATCGTAACGAAACAACTCAACTTCAGGTAATTTAACTTCAATAACATCAATAAAATTTTCAAAGGTTTTTGGAATACCATCTAATATATTTTTTGAATTTATCTTTTCTTCTTCTACAAAAGTAGTATATTCATTTCCAAAAAGCCATAAATTTCTTTTTAAAAATTTTTGTATAGACACCTCGTTTCCATGTTTGCCATTAACAATTTCTTCTAATTCTACAATAGCTTGTCTCTTCTTTTTTATATCTATAAGCATATAATAATCATCTATGCAATCAATATTCTTTTCTACTATTTTTAAAAATTCATCATTTGTTAATATTTTATCAAAATCATTGTTTGTAGTTTGAATTTTATTTGTCATATCTTCTTGATATAATTTTATTTCATCTAAAAATTTTTTTAATATACTTATTGCATGAGGATTTAATGTTACCTCTTGTTCATCATATATTTTTCCTTTTGATGTTCTTCGGCAAATGTGCAAACCAGTTGTTGTATTCCCTTTTTCTGTTTCCACAAGCCAACACCAATATTTGGTTTGTCCCGCATCTGACTCATATAACATTACTTTGTCTTTAATTTCAAATTCCAGTGCTTGTTGTTCAATATTATATTGTATTTCTGTGTATGTTTTACCAATATCACAAAAGGCTTCGGCTTTTCTATAATTATCACCATTTTCTTTAATGTTTTTACCATATATGTATATTTTTCCATCTTTTTTATTATCATCATATTTTGGATTAAAGTTGCTCATAATATTACTCCCTTTTTGTTTAAACAATTAATACTTTCTACTATAATTTTATTTTCTTTAATGATTACAAAATTTCTAATAACTTAAAGTTTTATCTTTTATAAATAATGTTTTTTAACTCTACTAAAAAACGCCAATACAAAAACTTATCAAATTAATAAGCCTGTACTAGCGCCTCTTTTTAATTCTCTTTATTAAATAATTCTTCTACAATTAAATCCCTTGAATGTAAATTATTATTTTTTCCTAATAATAAATTTTCATAGAATTTAATTAAGAAACTATTATCTTGTTTTATATTTAAATAATTATTAAAATAATTACTTCTCACTAATGCATTTCTATAATAAACTGATTTTTCTTTGAACATAGTGTTATCTACATCATATCCAAGTGATACTAAATACTTTTCTATAAATAATGCTGTAGTTCTAGTATTACCTTCTCTAAATGGATGTATTTGCCATATACTTGAAGAAAAGTTAGTTATATTATTAATTACATCAACTATATTCATTTCTTCATAATTTTTATTTTTTTCTAATGATATATCATAATCTAATGATTGTTCTAATAATTTGCAATCACCATAAGCAACTGAATCATTATTTAAAATTCTTTCATGTTTAGAAAAATCTACTTTTCTAAATTCTCCTGCAAATTCATAAACATCTTTAAATAAATATTCATGGATATATTTTATATAGTCTACCGATAATTCAAAATTATCTTCTTCTAACAATTGAACTATTCTAGTAGAAACCAAATCACATTCAAATTCATCTTGAATTGTTTTATCATTTTTATCTTTTTCTACATAATATTGTTTTAATTCATGTTCTACTTCGTAAATTGTTTTTTCACCTGTTACATTTTCTTGTAACAACTTTTCTAAATACTTAGATGGTTTTAAGTTATCAACTTCTTGAAGTCCAATAGCCATATCCCATTGTAATTGTTTTACATAGTTTTTAGGTGTTTCTGTTTCAATATAATCATTTATACTTGAATCTAATTCTCTTTCAGACATTCTAGCACCTCCACTAATAACATTATAACAAAAAAGTTCCTATTTGTCAGTATTATATACATAAAAAAAGAAATTTCAAAATGCAATTTTGCACTTTAGAAATTATTTTTTGCAATTTAATATCTTTGACAAATTTACTGATAAAACGTTAATTATCAGTAAATTTGTCATAAAAAATATTAACTTATTTTAAATTTGTGTACCTAAAAGTGTACCTAAAATTACTTAATAGTTCTAAAACCTTTTAAAATAAAAACACCTCCTTTCGGAGATGTATTCTATCATAATTTAACTTAAATTTGCTTTTTTATAATGTCTACTCTACGGGGTGCATTTCATACATTTCTTGCTTTATTTCTATAAATTGCTTACTTGCTACTTCGTAATCTTCAGCTGTAAGAATGCTCTCACCTTCAAGTATTTCTTTTAAAATACTAAAAATTATTTTTTTAATTTATTAGAATTCATAAATATCCTCCTTTTAAAAAGAAAAAATTCTATAATCAACATAGAATTTCTATGATTGCATTATATCAAATTTTTAGTTGTTTACCATTTTATTTCTGTATTATTTGGTTCTTTTTCCACGTTTTCTTCCATGTATTCTTCTAACTCTTCTTTCCACGAAGAATCAATACAATCTTCATCGCAAAATGCATCACTTGCTACAAACATTGCTTTAAACAATTTAGATATACCCTTACCATCTTTTTTATAGTTTGATATATTAGAACTATTTATACCAATACTTTGTCCTTCACTATATGAATCTATATCAGCTCCTATATACATAAATTCCCATTCTTTATGTCCTTGAATCATTTCTTTTATTTGTTCTTTAGTAAATTTATGTGAAGCGTTCTCATAGCCATCCGTTGTAATAATAAACATTACTTTTTCTGCTTTTTCTTTTTCCATAAATTTAATTGATTTACCTATCGCATCTAATAGTGCAGTACAACCTCTAACATAATATTGTTTTTCAGTCAATTCAGGAATTTCATTAACATTTTGCCTTTTTGTTATCATCTCATATTTATCATCGAATAATACTGTTGTTATTTTAGCATTCTTAATTTTAAAATCATTAATATAACCATTATAACCACCAATAGTATCCTTTTCTGTTCCTCTCATAGATCCACTTCTATCTAATATAAAAACTACATCCATTAATTTTTTTCTTTTTGTCATTTCTAACATCTCCTTTTCTGCTTACATAATACAACAAGCATTTACTATATTGGTCACTTAATAAGCGACATTTTAAGCATAATATGGTATAATATTATTACAGTTATTTACTTTTATAATATAAAAAAGGAGAACAATATGAACGATTTAAAAACCAAATTGAAAATTTATATTGATAATAATTTAATTGATGAAAAGCCAAGAAAAAATGGATTTTTTAGCAAGATTAAATGTCTATATATGGATGAATGTTGCGACGAAGATTTTGAAAGCATTGAAAGTTCATACAATGCAAAAGAAATGTGTTCATCTGATAGCTCAAATATCCAAGATTTTATTGTTCAACATGAGAAATTTAATGATTTTCAAACAATGTTATTTAAATTAATTGATGAAAGAAATTTAAAGGATTCTGATGTTTATAATAAAGTTCACATTGATAGAAGATTATTTTCTAAAATAAGGAGCGATAAAAACTATCACCCTAGCAAAGAAACAATTATATTATTAGCAATAGCTCTTGAGTTAAAAGAGACTGAATTAGAAGAATTATTAGATAGCGCTTCATACTCATTACCAAAGAATAATAAATATGATTTAATAATAAGATTTTGCTTTATTAATAAAATATTTAAACTAGCTGATATTAATGAATTGTTATATGAATATAATTGTAAATTATTTAATTATTAAAATTTAAACTGTTAAAATAACGGTTTATTTTTTGTTTAAAATTATAAAATTCGTTCCCAACTTGTTCCCAAGGAATTTTAAGAAATCATCAAATGCCTTACAAACCCTTATAAACATTGACATAAAAAAAGCGATAGGTCTTTCGACCTATCTTTCAGGGAGAAGAACTTTTTTATTTTTTTAATGTTAAACTTTTTATTTTAAAATCTTTAGTATCATATCCCCATGGATTAGATATAAATCTAGTATTATTTATTGTTATGTCATTTTCTTTATGATCATGACCATATATCCATACTGGAGATTTATATTCTTCTACTAATGTATAATAACATGAGTTATTACCTCTATTATTATCTTTGTTTTTAATAGGAGGTATATGAGTCAATATTAAATCTAAATTATTTGGTAAATTATTATACCAATTTATACTATCTTCATGTAATTTTAATATTTTTTCTTTTTTAGATAGTTCTGATAATATAAATCTAGAATCATTTTGTAATGGATAGTTATATATCCAATCTATTATTGTATTTGGTTTATACCAAAGAGTATCCCCCGCTATTACAAAGTTATTATAGTTATATATGCCTTTAGTACTATTTGTTTTATCTAAGAAAATAATGTTATTACTATCTTTAAATATTTCATTTAATTTATATACTTTATTCATACTATTATAGTTATACTCTTCAGCCATTTTATCAGTATATATAAATTTTATATTGGGTATATAGTATTCATGATTACCTAATATAAATATTACTTTACTATAATACTTGGAACATGCATATAAAAATTCACATACTCTATCTATATCTTCATCGATATCTCCGGCGATTACTAAGATATTACTATTTACTTGAGGTTTTATTTTTGCTTCGACTAATTTATCTATAAGTTCTATTTTATCTAATTTACTAGCATAAAATCCTAAATGTAAATCTGACACATAATCTATATCTAACTTCATAGTATTCCTCCTTAAGTACTATATATTATAATAATATATAAAAATAATGTCAAATAAAAACTATTGACATTTTTATCTGTCAACAGTTTATCTAGATATGTTATAGTAAGGTAACATCAAAGAATAAGCACTGTTTATTTTATTACATTTTTTTACTTTTTTTATGCGATAATTCCAATACATCATATATAATTTTTCTAATTTCTTCAATTCTTTTATCGAATTCTGGATGATCTTTAAACCATTTAATATTTAATGGCGATGGATGAGGTAATACTATAGTTAATTTATCATTAATATAATCATTTTAAATATTAATTCATTAAAATTTTCTTTAGCATTTATATATTACCTTTCCTCCTCCACTTTGGATAATCATAATATATTCTATTCAAATAATTTATAATAATATTTTTTTCTTTACTATTGATTTCAAAGTATTGATCTAAATTTTTTAATATGGACTCTTTAGCTCTTGATTTTGATTCTTGTAGTTGATAAATATAATCGCAAACTATTAATTCGAATATTTCTTCTTCTTCATTTAAATCTAAATCATAATATTTTAATAAGTAGTCATATAGTATTTCATAAGATTTTAAACTTTTTAAGTATCTTCTATTATACACATCAACATAGAATTCTTTAGGATATATTTTATATTCACCAGTTAGATTATTTATATATTCTTCTGCTTCTATTTCATCTAAAATCATTGTCGTTACATAATTAATGTGATTCACTCTTACTTCAGTTAATGGACCATCTTTTATTATTAAATGTAATAAATAATTATCAAATATTTCTTTATCTATTTCTTCAAATACTTCATTATATATCTTGTATAGATTATCTAAATCTATTATTCCATATACTTCTAATAATACTTCAATATTGTTTTCGAATTTATTAATATCTTTATGTTCTTTAATAAATGATTTACTTTTTAATATTTTTTTTATTTCTGTAGCTATATCTTTTTGAACATTTATATTTACTGTTTTTTTCTTTTTATCATAATAAACATGCATTAATATGCTATGACCTAAATTAGTTATAAGTAATAATGGTACTTTATTATTTTCTACTACTATGCTATTTCCATTATTAAGTACTTCATTTAAAAATTCTAAATCTCTATCATCTAATGATAATAAATGACTTTTAATTATTGTATCTAAGTTATTTATTACATAATCGACCATTTTATCTTTTGTGCTTGTATTGGCTACTAGTATTTTTGATAATTCTTTGTCACTAGTAGTTAATCCTGATTTTAAAGATGCTCTATATAGTTCTTCTTTGGTAAAACTATTTAGATATTCTTTTAGTGAATCATACTCCTTATATTTTTTATTAAAGTCCTTCATTATGTCATTAAATATTATTACTCCTAAATCCATTTTATTTACCTCCATTTTTAGTACATAAGTACTGATTCATTATTATTATATCATTTTATATAAATGTTGTAAAATATTATTTCTTTACTTAATATATTTTCTTTTAAGAGTAATGAACTCACTTAATTATAAAATGATTTTATTACTTTATTATTACTATTTCTAGTAGTTTTAGACTCTTTTTTATATACGCTATTACATTTGTTTGAATACTTTTTTAAGTTAGTTATAAATATTTAATCTATTAATAATAAATAACTTATATTTTTTATATCAACAATATATGTGGATAAAAGAAAAACTATAGATATTACCTATAGCTTATAATATTTTGCTTTAAAAACTTGTAGTTTTAATTTTTTTTGAAGACCTAGACTTCAAAAAACTTGAGTAACAAAGTGCAAAAGGAATAATATATTATATACTTCTTCTATTATTTTTTTCTAAGGCTTTTTCTTTTAAAATTTCCCTAGTTTTATTAAATTTGGCTACTGAAGAATATATTCTATAATAATATATTTTTAGTTCGGTTATATTCTCTTTACTTAAGATTCCTTCGCCATCTTCTAAAATTTTTTCTATCATTTTTAATTGTTCTCTTGCAGAAAATATACAACATAATTCCATTTTTGAAGTTTCTATTTTCTTTTCTTTAACGTCTTTTGCTGTTCCTTTTGATTGTTTAAATATGCTTCTTACATTATATACTTCTCCTATCCCATTTGTAATGGTATTAGTTGATTGTAGTGTTTCTGGTATATAAGTTCTACTTGCACTATTTGAATTAAAGAAACCTAATTGGGAATAATTATCCTTACCACACTTTCTCGATAATTTACTTAATAAGAAAGTATCTGATAACCATCTATTATTCATTTTGGGTTTAGCATTAGTGCAAATGGCGGATACATTACTTAATATACCAAAGTTTTGAAATAAATAATTCTTGTATTTTATCATTTGATAATTAAATAATGGCTTATTACTTTCTTTTTGTATTCTTGTGATTTTTTCTAGAGGTGATTCTCTATTTACTATTTTACCTTCATCAATAAGCATCATAAATATTTCAAAAATGCCAATATTATTGTCTCTTAAGACTTGTTCTAAATTTCTTTTTTCTATTCCTAGCAAGTGGCAAAGGTTTTCTTCAGTTATTTCAAAATTATATGTCACTTCCCCAGCTTTTAATGATGTAGATTTGTTTCTATAATTTTCTAAAAATATTAAATAAGAACATTTAAGCCATTTTGATATATCTCTCATCTCTTCATCAGTACAAATATTTTCTAGATTAAAAGCCTTTTCCTTTTCACCCATGGTGATGCCATCTATTATTCCTTCTTTTTTAACTTCAACATAATCTTCACCTGTATTATATATAAGTTTTTCTAATATATCATACTCTCTATCTATTTCTTCTATTCTATTTCTAATTTTTTCAATATTTTCATAGTCATTGCTTTCTTCGATTTCTTCTAATTCATGTAAGTAATAACTACCATAGTCAGCAAAAAAGTTTAATACAGTATCAATATTGTACATATCTTCTTTAGTACTATTAGTATCTCCACAATATTGGAATATTAACTCTTCTTTTGTTGTTCCTGTTTTTCTACTAAAATCTTCAAAATAGTTTTCAAATTTATTTTGTAAGTATCTTGCATATTGCTTTCTACTAAATTTTTCCATTTTACTACCCACTTTCAATTTAATTATACTATAGAAAAAGAAAAAGTAAATATATTATCTACTTCTTCCCTTTTTATTTTCAATGGTTTCTTCTCTTAATTCTTTAATATACTCGATTATATTAACATATTTATTTTCTTCTTCACTAAAGTACCAAATAGATGTTAAATCTTCTAGTGGTATAGCACCCATTTGACCATCTATTACTTTATCTGCTGGTACTTCTAATACTGGTCTTTTATCCCAGTAAAATAATTTATCTCCACCTCTAGTCCAAAATAGTTCGTTAGTATGACCACCTTTTACTTTAGCTTTACTTCTTACATATCCTGTATTTATGATATCTTCTAGTTGATGCATACCTGTTACTCTATATACAGATGTATCTTTTGTTTTTAAGGAAATTGAATTATCTTTACCAAAGGCCAATTTTTGTATAAATACTCTATTTCTTGTACTTTCTATTCTATTATCTTCCATGATTACTCTCCTATCACTACTCTTTCACTTATTCTTCCTTCATTATCTTTTATCCATACGTAGTATTTTTTATATTTAAAATATGATACTTCTACTTTATTGTTTTCTATTTTATTCCAACATAAGGAATTATTTTGAGGAATACTTTTAGTTGTTTTTAGGCAATATGCTACTGGATTACCTATAGTTGTTATTATTAGTTTATCTTCTCCTTTTGTTATTTTGTCTATTCTAGCTATCATATCTTCATTAGGTTTAGCATAATATTTATCATCATTATTATTTTGAAGAATATTTTTAGCTATGACAAAACTAAATATTGATAGAATAAAAATTCCTGATAATACGATAAATGTACTACTATTACTTTTCATTTTTAACCTCCCTGTAATCTTTGAATATTTTAGTATATATTGGTTTTACTAGTTCTCCTAGTACAAACATTAATATACATATTCCAAGAGTTATTAATATATAACTTGTTTTTATATTTGGTACTATAAAGAAGTTTTTTATTGGTGTTGTTAGTACTAATATTTGAACTAGTATAATACTAAATACTCCGATTGTTAATTTTTTATTAGAAAATATTTCTTTATTTAATACTGATTTTTTTATATTACGACAAGAGAATGAGAATAATAATTCATGCCCTATTAAATAAATGAATATAAGTGATCCTGCTGTATTTACATCAGATACTTTAGAGAAGTATATGAATAATGTTAACATGATTACTGATTTTATTAAGGCTCCTATTACTATTTTACTAGTTAGTAGTGGTGTAAAGAAGCTTTCATTATATTTATTTGATAAGTTGTTTTCCATTAGATCGTCTGTCTTTTTTTCGAAAGCTAACATAATAGCGGGTATACTATCTGTTACTAGATTTAACCAAAGTAGTTGTAATGTTGTAAACATTTCCATATTTAATAGCATAGATACAAATACTAATATTACTTCAATGATATTACCCGCAAGTAAATATAATATTATTTTTTTAATATTTGATGTAATTCTTCTTCCTTCTTCTACTCCATCTACTATTGTGGAAAAGCTATCATCAACTAATATACAGTCAGCAACTTTTTTGACTACTTCTGTTCCAGTTACTCCCATGCCTATTCCAATATCGGCTTTTTGGATAGCAGGAGCATCATTTACTCCATCTCCAGTCATAGCTACGACATAGCCATTACTTTGAAGGGCTTCAACAATTCTTAATTTAGTACTTGGTGATATTCTGGCATAAACATTATACTGTTTGACAGCTTCTTTTAATTCATCGTCCGTCATTTTATCGACTACTTTACCAGTAGTAGCTCTATCGTCACTATCTATAATACCAACACTTTTAGCAATAGCAGTAGCAGTATTTATACTATCTCCTGTTATCATTACTATTTTTATACCAGAGTGTTTACATATATTTATGGCATTTGGTACAGCCTCTCTAGGTGGATCCATCATACCAATTAAACCGATGAATATCATATTTTTTTCTGGATTATCTAAATCATCTGTTTTATAAGCTAGTGCTAGGATTCTTAATGATTTTTTGGATTCTTCTAATTCTATTTGTAATATTTTTTCTTTATATTCAGAAGTTACATTGTATAATTTTCCATCTTCTAAATAATAAGTGCAATTAGATATTACTGAATCTAAACTACCTTTTGTAAAAGAATAATTTTTATTATCTATTTGATTTACGGTTGTCATCATTTTACGATCAGAGTCAAAGGGATACTCTTTTAACCTTGTAATATTATTAATTAGATTATTACTTTTTTCTAAATATTTATATATTGCTACTTCGGTTTCGTCTCCTAGATATTTATCATTATTTTTGGTAACATTATGACAAGTAGACAAACAATAATTATATATATTTACATTATCAATATGATCGTTTTCAGTATATAGTTTATTATTTACATAAATACTTCTTACTTCCATTTTATTTTCAGTTATAGTGCCTGTTTTATCAGAGCATATTATGTCTGTTGAGCCTAATGTTTCAACAGAAGACATCTTTCTTATAATTACATTTCTTTTAGCCATTTCTGACATTCCTAAGGAAAGTATGATTGTTATAACAGAAGACATTCCTTCAGGAATAGCGGCGACTGCTAATGATATTGAAAGCATTAATATGTCGAAGAAATCATTTTTCTTTAAGAGTCCTACGATCATCATTACAATAATTATTCCTAATATGATATAGGTTAAGACTTTACTTATTTGGTTTACTCTTTTTTGTAGCGGAGTCAATTCGTTTTTGTTATTCATAAGGCTGGCTCCTATTTTACCTAATTCAGTGTTCATAGCGGTACTACATACTAATACTTTGGCATGTCCATTTATGACATTGCAACCGGCATAAACCATGTTTTTTCTTTCATATAGTTCTTTTTCTTCTGTTATATCTTGGTTATCTTTTTTGATACTCTTTGACTCACCGGTTAGTGTTGATTCATTTACTTCAAGATAATCTGATGTTATTACTCTGGCATCTGCGGATACATAGTCACCTGCTTCTAATTCTATTATATCTCCTGGTACAATATTTCTTACATCAATATTTATCTTCTTTCCATTTCTGATTACATTATTGTTTGTAATAAACATTTTATTTAATTCTTCTATTGCTTTATCTGCTTTCTTTTCTTCAATAAAACTTAATATGGCATTTATAATAACTATTATTAGGATAATTATTGAATCAACATAGGATTCTTTTTGAATATAAGATACTACCGCTGAAAAAATTGAAGCAAATATTAATAGGATTATCATTAAATCATTAAACTGGCTTAAAAAAACTATTATATTAGGTTTTTTCTTTCTTTCCGTTAATTTGTTTTCTCCATATTTTTCTAATCTAATATGGGCTTCTTCTTCAGTTAAACCATCTATACTTGTATTTAATTCTTTATATAACTCTTCTACTTTTTTATTATAATAATTATTTTCACTACTCATTTTCTTACTCCTTTACTTATATAAAATACGAAACAATAAACATTATAATCATAATTATAAATATTATTATTAATAGTACTTTGGTTATATTTATTAAGACAATTTGATATGGTTTTAATATTTTTATACCACAGTTTCTACAATAATAATCGGTATTTCTAACCACTTTTTTACAATTTTGACAATTTTTCATATTAATCTTTCCTTTAGTGTATTTATTATCTCAATAGTACTTTTACTACTACTATTTTCATGTAAATAATAATCATGGACTGCTTCAGCGATTACTTCATCATAAATAATACTTCCTTCTTTTTTTTGAGAAGCATATCCTGATATACTACTTGAAAACTCTTCAAGAGTTATATTAGTATTATATTTTTGATTGTAATTATTTAAGGAAATGTCTACTAACTGTTGGGAATAACTTCCATTATTTAATACTTTGATAATATTTTGATATTCTTCATAATTATTTTTTGTTATTAGAGTGATACTATCTATGTTATTTTCTTTTAATAGAGATACAAAGGTTATGTAATGACCTAATTCATGAGCAATTAAGGATTCAAATGTTGCACCTTCAGGATACCAATTATCTTTTGTTATATTTTTAAGTCCTCTGTTAATTATATCTTTATTTAGAAAATAGTAACTATTTAATAATATTTGTGTTTTATTTACTTTGTTATATTCTTCTATATTTGAATTACTATTTACAAAGGTATATGCTGGTTCAAAATAGGCGATATATTCATCTTTTATGTTGGCATTAGTTATCGTAATATTGGTTAAATAGCCTTTGATATTTGGAAATAAATTATATACTTTATCAATAGTATTTTTTATTTTTAAAGCTTCTTCTTCATAGACATCACATAAACTGACACTTGAAATGTTATAGTTTTCACTTATTTCTTTTTCGATAAGCGAGACATTAATATTTTTTCTGCACTGCCAAGACTCTTTAATTATATCTTCTTTTATTAAGCCTAGGGCTTCTTCATTAGTATTTACTACTATACCAGTATACTGATTATCAGTATTGATAAGGGATATTTTATAGCCATATTTTAAACTATATATTTGTTTTTTTATTTCTATGTATGGTCTAAATATATCTTTACCGCTTATTAGTGTCATAATGGTAAAAACTATTATTAATAGGGCTACTAATGTAAATATAGATCCTAAATTGCTTTCTCTATATTTTATTTCATTTGGTTTATTTTTTAAACTTACATATCCATGGGGAGTTAATTCTCCACACTTTGGGCAAAAATTATCATCTATTTCCAGTTCTTCATTACATTTTATACATCTCATAGAAACTCCTTTCTACTCTTTAATATAATTATATCATATTTTGTCGTATTTGTTTGTATTTTTCTTGTATTTTTTCTTTTGATGGGAAAATTATATTAGGTGTTTAGATATGAACTTTCAGAAATTAATTGAAATAAGAGAAGATTTAGGACTTAAACAAAAGGATATTGCTAATATTTTAAATATTACGCAACAATCTTATTCTTTATGGGAAAATGGTACTAAAATTATTCCTTTAAAGCATCTTAACTCTTTATGTAATTATTATAATGTTAGTATGGATTATATGTTAGGACTATCTAATACTAGGCATTATGATGTTATTAATACTGATATTGATAAGTCTCGTATTGGTAAACGATTAAGAGAGTTTAGAATAAAAAATAATGTTACACAAATGGAACTTGCTAAATTACTTAATACTACTCATTCGACAATTAGTGCTTATGAAAGTGGAAAAACTACTATTCTTACTGCATTTGCTTATGAAATATGTAAGAAATATAATATTTCTATGGATTATTTATGTGGAAGAACAAATGCTAAAAACTAGAATATTTATGTATTCTAGTATGCATAACTTTTCTATTTAGAAATATAATAATAGTACAATAATACCTTGACTTTTTTTGATAGTTATTGTATTATTGTATTACCGGAGAGAAATCTTGTCAGGTCGATAGCTCAATGTTGATTTTTTTAAATTAAGTGTACTCTTAAGTACACCACTTGAGTTGGGAGGAGACTTATGTCTCCTTTCTTTTTTATGGGAATATTATTTTATAATCTATAAAATCTAAATTATTACTTATATTATTTTTATTTTCGATATTATCTTTTACCTTTCTTCTTGTTGTACCTGCAATTAAGTCGGCGGCTTGTACTAGATAACTTTTTCCTGAATCTTGGTATGACAATACTATTTCTAATTTACCATATAAAACTTTATTATAAAAAGTATCATAATTAAAATTTGATATACCATGTAATAATTCTTCAATTAAACCATCTTTCAAATTATAATAACCATTACTCTTAGTAGATTGTTCATCTATATTTATTATTAATCTTACATTTTTATGTGAGTCTATTTTTTTGTTTTTTATTAACTCTTGTACTACACTTTTTATTAATCTTCTTATTGTATAGTCTATGTATCTTCCTTTAGAAGCTTTATTATTTATTATATAATCATATACTTTATTATTATCTATAATTAATGCTATACTAAAGTATGATTTTATATAATTCATTATTCGTCTTTTATGTTTTGGTTTAATATTTGTATTTTTTATTTCTGTGCATTTTTTATTGCATTTTTCTACTTTGCAGTAGTGACATTTTATTTCATTTATTATTTTACGATATTGCGTTATAAACTTATCTTTTTCTTTTTTTGATAAAAATACTAAACCGGCATATACTGTTACTTTTTCTTTCTTTGTTAATTTTCCTGAATCGTCTAGATTTATATATATTTCTTGATAATCTTCTTTTTTGTTCATGTAATGACTCCCTTCAAGTATTTAATGCTTATTATATCATTTGTATTTATAGTTGTCATTATTTTTTATCTATTTTATAAATTATTTTTCTATTAAATATATACTATTAAATTTAGAGACTCTAGGCTCTAAATTTCTTTTTGGAGACCCTAGACTCCAAAAAAAACTGGAAGACTAAAAGGCTTACAGGTAAAATAATAATTATATTTTGAATAAAGATGGATATATTATTGCTAGAGAGGATGATTATATGAAAGAAAATAATGAACTAGTATTACATATTTATCAAGATGCCGAAATGGCTTCTTATGCTTTATCTAAACTTCTTGAAGATTTAAAAGATAAGGATAATAAGATTAAAAAGACTCTTGAAGATGTGCTTAAGGAATATGATGATTGGAAATCTAAAACTAAGAAGTATTTAAAAAAAGAAAAGGCTGAAATATCAAAAACAGGTATGTTTGAAAAGATGATGACTAAGATGGGTATTAGTAATGAAGTTAAAAATGATAATAGCGATTCTGCAATTGCGGACCTTCTTATTAAAGGCGTGTCTATGGGAACTATTGATATGAAAAAGAAAATTAAAGATTATCAAGAAGAGGCATCCGATAAGGGCTTAGAATTAGCTAAAGATTTTTTAAAATTTCAAGAAAAAACGATAGATATTTTTAAAGAGTATCTATAGTTTTTTTTAATATAATTAATGTTTTTTTATATACAATTTTTATTTTATGTTGTATAATTATAATAGGTGAAGAAGAATATGTTGGGGAAGATTATTGCAATTAATGAAAGTATTGTATCAGTTAAACTAGATGTTAATATTTATGACTATGATTGTTTAATTAGTAAAAATGTTGTCTTTAAAGATACAGATTTTATGAATATTGGTGAAGTTATTGCTATTGGTAATGGTATTATGCAAGTAGCATTAATCGGGGAAGTTCGTAATGATAAGTTTTTATTTGGGGATATTACTAAACCTTCTTTTAAAGCAGACTGCTATTTAATTGATGATAATACACTAAATATTATTTTAAATAATGATGCTCCTAATACGATTAAACTCGGTAAATCGTATATTTATCCTGATTATGATATTAAATTAGATGTCGGTAATTTTTTCTCAAATCACTTTGCTATTCTAGGTAATTCTGGTAGTGGTAAATCTTATTCGGTTGCTAAGATATTACAAAGTGTCTTCTATCAATGTAAGAGTCTTCCTTTTTATTCAAATATATTTTTATTTGATGCTTATGGGGAATATCAAAGGGCTTTCTCAAGAATACATGAAGTAAATGAAAATATTAATTATAAAGTTTATACAACGGATTTAAATAGTACAGAATTTGAAATTATAAGTTATCCCTTTTGGCTTTTAGGAATAGATGACTTATGTTTACTTATGGGAGTTACTAGTAAGGAACAGATTCCTATCATTGAAAAAGCATTAAAACTTGTCTCTTATTTTTCAAGAAAAGAAGAAGAAGTTATTAATCAAAAGAATGATATTATTGCTAGATGTTTACTTGATGTCTTATTTTCAGGTAAGAGTCCTAGTATGATAAGAAATAAGATTGTATCGATTCTAACTAAGTTTAATACTGCTAATCTTAATTTAGAAATTAAACTTGAAAAAGGTGGATGGACAAGGACTATTAGGCAGTGTTTATTTGTTGAACAAGGTGGAGAATTTGCAGATGTTGAACTTGTTATTGAATATTTAGAAAGTTTATGTCTTAATAATTTTGAACTTTCTCTTCCTAACGGTGAATATATGTATTCAATGAAGGATTTTAGTGTTGCTCTTGAATTTGCCCTTATATCTGAAGGAGCATTAAATAGTGATACTACTTTTGAACTTGCTAATGTTCTTAAAGTTAGATTTAATAATCTTATGAATAGTGATTATGCTAGATACTTTGATTATACTAATGGTTATGTCAATAGGGAAGGATATATTAATCTTTTACTTACTTGTCCTAATGGTAGAAAAGCTCAGATTGTTAATTTTAATATTAATTATGTCGATGATAGATTTGCTAAGAACTTGGTTAAGATATATTCTAAATTATTATTTGATTATATTGTATCTTTAAATCAAAGAGCTTCAATGCCATTTCACATTGTTCTTGAAGAAGCACATAGATACGTTCAAAATGATGGAGATGTTGATATTTTAGGATATAATATATTTGAAAGAATTACTAAAGAAGGTAGAAAATATGGATTACTTCTCGGTATTGTATCTCAAAGGCCATCAGAGTTATCAGAAACTACGATATCTCAATGTAGTAATTTCTTAGTCTTTAAGATGTTTCATCCAAAAGACTTACAATTTATTAAAGATATTATATCTAGTGCTGATATTACAGTAACAAACAAAATTAAAACTCTACATCCTGGTACTTGTATTATGTTTGGTACAGCTTTTAAAATGCCAACGATTGCTATACTTGATAAACCTAATCCTGAACCTTTAAGTCAAAGTTGTGATATTAATAAGACTTGGTATATACATAGTTAACTATATATAATATAAAAAGATAATTCTTTATTTGGAATTATCTTTTTTACTAACTTCTTAAGCCTTTAGTCTTAAGAAGTAAATTAGAGCCTAAGGTCTCTAATTTAATGTTTTTTCTTTTTTATTTCTTTTTCAATTAAATCTTCTCTAAATATATTTATGTTTTTTAGTATTCTATTTAATGATTCTTGATCTAATTTGATATCTATTATTTTTAGAGCAGCTTCTAATGATATATCTGTCATTATTTCTTCATTTAATTTTTTTATTTTTTCCAAAAAGCTTGGATCCTTCTTATATTCTATATAATTGTATATAGATATTAGTCCTATTCCATAAAATAATACTGTAAAAATAATATTTTTATTGTTGTTTATTTCTGTATTGAATTTTTTTAGAAGATCATCATAATTTTTATCTTCTTTATATAAAATTTTATAGTTTTCTTTTGATACTTCTCCAAGTAAAAAGTACAGTAATGCTATTTTTACTATATGATAACCATTTTTGATGAAATTATGAAGATTTTTATATTCTTCTATTTTAAACATCTTTGCTTCTTTATCATAACCTATTTGTTCTAAATAGTCAATATAAATAAATTCTTCAGTAAAGGCTAATAGTTCGGTTAAAATATCGTTTACACCTTCTCTTTTTTCTGAAGGCTGATTTTTATAATGTGATATTTCATGAACCCATATTATTGAATCTGTTATCAGAGTATTATTATAGACATTTATAGCTTTATGAATTCCTTCGTATAAGATTATCTTTTCTTTCATTTTAGGGTCTTCATAGTACTCTGTTATTATATAATAATGATTTTTTCCAGTGTATAGTTCATAATTAGAAGCTTCTTTAGGATTATTAGTTCTTATTATATTAAATGTTCCATCTTTAATTATTTCATTAAATTTAAAATCGATACCTAGATTTTTATAGAAATCATCTATTATTTTTTCTACTTCAACAATACTTGTTCTTTGACTTTCTCTTAAGTTTTGCTTTTCGATATCTAGTTCTTGCATGTTGTTATATAGAAAAGATATCATAATATATATGTTTTGCATATTATCAAATAATAATTTGTTTTCATTATAATTAGCATCATAAAACTCTTTTAGAAATGTATTAACTAACTGCTCATTATTATTTATTTCATTCATACAATTCTCCTTGCGCTATATTATAGCAGAATATTTTGAAAAAGCAAGTTTTATTTCATTTCTACTTGTTTTTCTTCTATATATTTATAGTTTAAATAATTATCTTTGGTTACTACTGACTCTCCTAATTTTTTTTCGATGTCTTCTCTAGCTACTTTTGCAACATGACCACCCATTCTAGCTACTTTTTTATTTTGACTTAATCCTTGTGGTCTATGTTTTTCAGCAAGTCTTTTTGTCGTCTCTTCAGATAAATCTGTAAGTATTACTTCAAGACTATCCATATTATCTCTTAAACTTTCTTTTCTTAGGCCTTTATATTCTTTATATTCTTTAGCGGTCATCCCTGACCATTCTTTATATATTTCGTTTGTAAGAATAGCATATTCTTTTCCTTCTGCTATTCCATTTTCTTTCCAAACATCAGTTAATTCTTTTCGATCTTGAATGCCTTTTATTCTTTTAGCAATCCATTTTTCATCATACCCTTTTGCTCTATAATTATCAATCGCTCTTTGTACTGTTAATGATGGGTCAAATGCTTCATCTATTCTTTCACTACCTAACTTTGCTAACCACTGTTTAATAGGCTCAGCATTCTTACTAGGTATTGACTCTATAATCCTAAACATCCCTTCAATATCAACAACATCAGTCATACGATATTTTCCATCTTTGGCTTTTAATTTCAAAGCGTTACAATTTGTAACAGTTTCATTTCCTTCGTCTTTAAGTCTTTTCTTCATTACTCTCCAATATGTTTGTGGATTACTACTTTCTGATAGAACTCCTACTACATCTACTACACTAATATAGTACTTTTCACTTTCTTTGTCCCATACTGTTCTAATTGTTTTGTTATTAAGCATTTTCCTTATTAAATACATTTTATTTTCTTCCATAATCTATACCCTCCTTAATTCTATTTCAATATATCATACATATATTTTAATGTCAATGTATCTTCGCACGTTTGTTTGTCTTCTTTTTACAAATAAAACAAGTCTTATTTTAAAGACGATTTTAGCTTTAAAAAACCTCATTAAACTTTAGGTTAATGAGGCATATAATCATTTATTATCATTTAATATATCTTTTAAGAACTGTCCAGTATAAGACTCTTTTACTTTGGATACTTCTTCAGGTGTACCAGTAGCTACGACAGTACCACCACCTGTTCCACCTTCTGGTCCTAAATCTATTATGTAATCCGCTACTTTGATGACATCTAAATTATGTTCTATGATAATAACGGTATCACCATTATCGACTATTCTTTCTAGTATTACTAATAGTTTTTTAATATCATCTTGATGAAGACCAGTAGTAGGTTCATCTAGGATAAAGACAGTTTTACCAGTAGGTTTCTTTTGAAGTTCTTTAGCTAGCTTTACTCTAGCAGCTTCACCTCCAGATAATGTTGGAGCAGGCTGTCCTAGTTTAATATATCCTAATCCTACATCGTGAAGCACTTGAAGTTTTGATAAGACTTTTTTATGATTTGTGAAAAATTCCATAGCTTCATCTACTCTTAAATTTAAAACATCATAGATACTTTTTTCTTTATATTTTATTTCTAATGTTTCTCTATTATATCTGGTGCCATTACATACTTCACATGGGACATAGACGTCTGGTAAGAAGTGCATTTCTATTTTCTTAACACCATCACCCCAACAAGCTTCACATCTACCACCTTTGACATTAAAGCTAAATCTTCCTTTATCGTATCCTCTAATTTTAGCTTCTTTTGTCTCCGCAAAAATATCTCTGATATCATCAAAGACACCTGTATAAGTTGCTGGATTACTTCTTGGTGTTCTACCAATTGGACTTTGAGTTATTTGAACTACTTTATCGACATTCTCAAGACCTTTTATTTCTTTATGTTTACCTGGTTTTAATTTAGAACCATAAATATTTATAGCAAGAGCTTTATATAATATTTCGTTTATAAGTGTTGATTTACCAGAGCCTGATACACCGGTTACTAAGGTCATTGTACCAAGAGGTATTTTGACATTTATGTTTTTTAAATTATTTTCTTTTGCTCCTTTTATTTCAAGATACTTTTTATTTCCTTTTCTTCTTTTAGATGGAATATCTATCTTCTCTATACCTTTTAAGTATTTTCCAGTTATACTATTTTCGTTATTCATAACTTCTTCGGGAGTACCTTCTGCGACAACATAACCACCTGATTCTCCCGCTCCTGGTCCAATATCGATAAGGTAATCGGCTGCAAGCATAGTATCAGTGTCATGTTCTACTACGATTAATGAATTTCCTAAATCACGCATTTCGAGTAAGGAATTTATGAGCTTTTGGTTGTCTCTTTGATGAAGTCCAATACTTGGTTCATCTAGAACATAAAGAACTCCTGTTAATCTTGAACCTATCTGAGTCGCTAATCTTATTCTTTGACTTTCACCACCAGATAATGTTCCAGCTTCACGAGCTAAAGTTAAGTAACCTAAACCAACATTATTTAAGAAATTTAAGCGAGAAGATATTTCTTTGACAATTACTTCAGATATTTCTTGTTTCTCTTTGCTTAATTTTAAATTACTAATAAATTTATTTAACTCTTCAATAGACATACAGGTTACTTCGTATATATTTTTATTATTAATTAATATATTTAATACTGATGATTTTAATCTTGAGCCATGACAAGTCGGACACTCTAGTTCCGTCATATAGCCTTCGATCCACTCTCTTATCCAAGTACTTTTGGTTTCGATATATCGTCTTTCTAAATTAGTTATTATTCCTTCATAATAACTAGTGGCTTTTCTAGTATTACCATTTTTTGATTGATAATTAAATGTTATAGGATCTTTAGAACCATAAAGGATAATATCTAATTCTTCTTTGGTTAAATCTTTGACTTTTTTATTTAGATCAATATGATAATAAGCCGCTACCGAAGTTAATTCGGTATAAGTAATACTCGATTCTTCATCTAAATTAATTGGTTTAATGGCTCCTTCTAATATAGATTTATCTTTATCGGGAATGACAAGGTCAACATCAATTTTATACTTAACTCCTAATCCTTTACAGTCTTCACATGAACCATAAGGAGCATTAAAAGAAAAGATACGTGGTTCTAATTCTTCTAAAGAATAGTCGCAATATGGACAAGCATAGTCTTCGGACATTAAAAGTTCCTCACCACCAATAATGTCAATAATGACTTTACCGTAACCTAAATTAGTAGCGGTTTCTAAAGATGAATATAATCTACTTCTTATGCCATCTTTTATAACTAATCTATCAATAATAACTGATATATTATGTTTCTTGTTTTTTTCTAATTCGATTTCTTCAGATAAATCTTTTAATTCACCATCGACTTTGACTCTGATGTAACCTTCTTTTCTTAACTTTTCAAAGAGGTCTTTTCCTGTCCCTTTTTCTCCTTTTGAAACAGGAGCCATAATCATTACTTTGGTATTTTCTTCTAATTCTAAAACTCTTTTAGTCATTTCTTCAATAGACTGAGAAGTTATGGGAATATGGTGTTTAGGACAGTATGGTGTTCCAATTCGTGCAAATAATAGTCTTAAGTAATCATATATTTCAGTTACGGTTCCAACAGTACTTCGTGGATTTTTATTAGTGGTTTTTTGATCAATAGAAATACTTGGTGATAAGCCTTCGATAGTATCGACATCAGGTTTACTAGAATTATCTAAAAACTGTCTTGCATAAGCAGATAAGCTTTCGACGTATCTTCTTTGACCTTCAGCATAAATGGTATCAAAAGCAAGTGATGATTTACCACTACCAGATACACCTGTCATTACAACTAATTTATTTTTAGGAATTTCAATATCAATATTTTTTAAATTATTTTCTCTTGCACCTTTGATGATTATTTTATCCATTATATCGCCTTCTTTTCTTTGGTATTATATCATAAATTTTATTTATTATACATGTTTTTCTTTTTTAGAGCTAATACGATTATATAGTATTATTAAATAAATGTCAATATTTTTGGGTACATTTGTTTGCTTTTTAGAGTGTTAAAAAAATGCTAGAGTTAGCATTTTGATTAATATTCATTATTTTCAGGAATTACTGTCCTACTATCAGAATATGGATTTGGTATTCTCTCTCGTACCATTGGTTTTACTGGAGTTTCATCCATTGGTTCTTTTTCTATTTCTATAGTTCTTTGTTTTTGTTCTTCTAAATCAGCCTTTACTAATGGTAGAGCCTCTGAAGCATAAATACTGGCACTATTTATAGAATTATCTGTTTTATTAATGGTATCAGGTTCTTCGATGGGTTCTTCTTTCACTGTTGGTTCTGGTATTTGGTTTTTATTGTCTGATAGTTTACTCAATAATTCATTTACCCCATATAGTCCACCATTATTAATTATTTCTTGAATTAATAACAAACGTTCTTCTGGTGTTAATATTCTATCTTTTTCTTCCATAGTATAGTGCCTCCTAACGAATATAGTATATATGATAAATAAAAAAAAGTAAATAGTTTTATTTATCATTACATTAATTTGACATGATTATTATTACTTTTTCTTTGACTCTTTTAATTATATTATAAACGGTTTTTAGATTATTATCAGTTATTTCAGATATTTCTTTAATTGAAAAATTTTGTTCTTTTAAAGTAAATACTAATTCTTCCTTCCATGTTAACGTTTCTACTATTTTATTTTTTAGATTATCATAGTTCCACTCTTCTAAAAGTATTATTTCAGGATTATATTTTTCATTATAAAACTCTTTTTGATATATTTGATTATCATTTAAAGAAAGAGCATTATTTAGTATTTTATTATGTTTTGTATTTAATGATTTACAATAATTTATTAAATGATTATCGAGACATACATTTAGATATGTTACAAAACTACCATTATCATGATAACTTTGAATAGCTTTATATAAAGTTGTTTGAGCTTCATTTAAAAAATCTTTTTTATCAAATTGATTTTTTTTACTATATTTTAATGCTTTTATATATAGTAGTTGATAATATTTTTGATACAATATATTTATGGCTTCAATATTATTATCTTTAGCTAAAGATAATAATTCATCATCACTTTTCATATTAA
>CAMEJC010000008.1 GCA_945919295.1 uncultured Mycoplasmatota bacterium | reverse complement strand
TAATTTCCCTCATGCAAAAATTACTCACGCTATAAGAGAGTTACAACAAGAAAATAAAAAGCAAAAAGAAGTAATTGATAAAGCTGTAAATGATATACAAGAAATAATTGATGCAGTTAATAAAAATACTATTATAGCAATGAAACAGTTTAATTTTAAGTTAGAAATTATACAAGATGAGTTAAGCGGTTCAAATGATATATTAAAAGAGGTGTCAGAATGAAACTATTAAATTTAAAAGCAGAAATAAAAGAAATATTAGAAGAATTAGAAAATATGTATGAAATTAGTGAACTTGAAGAACAAGTAAATAATATAAATAAAATAAGAGATTACATAATTAATTTACAACAAGAAAATAAAATCTTAAAAGAAAATGCAGAAAATAATGACAAAGTAGCTGATAAAGTCAATTGGGGAAATCAGTTGTTAAAGAAAGAAAACAAGCAACTAAAAGAAGAAAAAAGAAAAGTAAGGGATTATATAAATAAGCATTGTGTAAATGAAAAAATATCAAAAGAAGTAGGATATAAATGTTATACAATGGCAGATACAAACGAATTAGAAAAAATAATGAAAATATTAGGAGATAAATAATGAGCCCATGTGTAGAAGAAATAGATATACAACAACAAGGTATAGATTCTTTAAATGAATTTATAAAGTTATTAAAGGAACAAGGAAGTGGAATAAATGACTAAAGAAGATTATTTTAAATATTACATACAAGGTTCAGACCACTATTTAATACCAAAAGATGTATTTAATGAGTTATTTGATGAAATGGTTAATTGGAGAAAAGAAAGCAAAGAATTAAATCAAAAATACTTAAATGCAGTAGCAGATTATGAAACAACAATGAGTGAACTACAAGAATTAAAGAAACAACTTGAAGAAGTAGAATTTATAGTTGGTTTAAGGCAAAAAAGAAATTTAATACATAAATTTGACAAAGAATATGATGATGAAGATAAAAAGAAAAATCCTAATAGAGATTATGCTGGAATTATGCCTGATGCTGAAGAAGTTTATAGAAGATATTATTCTATGAAAAATCAACAAAAAGAGTTTATAGAATACCTTGAAGAAGAAATAAGTAAATGGCATTACAATTACGATAGTAATACTTATGAATATGAATTGGAAGAACCACCAGCAGAAGAATTATTGGTAAGTGCATTATCAAAATATAAAAGTATAATAGGAGGTAAAGAATGAAACTACAATTATATGCAACTATATTTGGTTATACGAATGTTTATGATGAAACTAAGAATTTATTATATCAAAAATTAAGATGTAGTTTTTATGATGAATATAACGGGGAAAGAGATAGCACACCACTTAGAGAATTAAAAATAAGAAAAGAAAAAAAAGGTGAGTATGTTATACATAATCACAAAAGATATTATTTAGATTAGGAGGTAAAGATGAAATTAAATAGTGTAGTAGACGAAAATACAATTATTTTTGAAACTAATTGTACAATATTATCGATAATTCCAAAAGCAATAATACATAACAAAGAACTAAAATGGCATAAAGCAGAAGAAGATTATCTAACTTTAAAAGAAATAAAAGAACAATTAAATGGACTATTTATACGAGTAATAAGTGATAGTGGTTTAAATGGTTACATATACGAATTTGGTAATTATCCTAATGAAAAATGTTGGAGATTATATGGAATAACAAAAGGTTACGCTTAGGAGGTAAAAGTGAAGAGTGATGCAATAGAGATAATAGAGCATTATGGAGTGATGCCACAATTAAAATATTTTCAAAGTGAAGTATTTGAATTGAATGAAGCAATTATATGTGCTGAGAATGATGAGTTCAATTATTACGAAGAAGTTGATAAATCAAATAAAAAACATATAGCAGAAGAAATTGGTGATGTAAGATTTATGCTATTACAATTTCAAAGTTGGTATGGAATAAAAGATGAAGAAATAGAAGAAGTAATGAGGTTTAAAGGCAAAAGGCAATTAGAAAGGATCAAGAATGAAATTAACAACTAGATTATTAAAAAGAAATCATGAACTATATAAAAGATATAGATTACATGAAAGATTAAATCTTTGCTTAATAAGAGAAGAGGACAATGCCTTCAGGAGGAATAAAAAAGCAGTTGAATATATAGATAAAAAATTAAATAAAAAACAGAAGCCATATTATAATATTTTAAAAGAAATAAGAAAGATATTAACAATGTATGAAGAAGAAAATGTATTAGCAGAAGTAAACAAAGGAGAAGTAAATGAAAACAATTAAAATAATAGATTTATTAAATAAAATAGCAAATGGGGAAGAAGTACCAAAGAAGATAAAATGGCATAACCGAATATACATATATAACAAATATAATGATTGTTCATATTATGAAGAATATGATACAAAATGTATGTGGAGTGGTTATTGTTTCTTAATATTAAATGATGAAGTAGAAATACTAGATGAAGAAGAATTTGAAGATATTGAAGAAAAAAGTGTTTATATGGATTTTTCGTGTGATTATTGGAAACAAGCACAAATAGATGAATTAGCAGATACTTTAACTAGATATGAATTAGCAATAAAGAAAATTATAAGAAATCAAAAGAAGATAATAGAGAGGTTAGAAAATGATAGAAACTAAAGAAACAGTATTTGTAGATAGATTTGATTATAAATATACTAATAGCCTACTAAATGAAATATTAAGAAAGACAGAAATGATTACTCATCTAAAAGGATCATATCCCAAATATGTTAAAATGAAAATTAATTCTTATTATGAAATATTAAATTATAACTCTAGTCTAATAAAAAAAGTTGATAAAGATTATTACATACTAGGAATGAAAATTATTCTATAAAACGCAATTTGCACAAAAAACACAAAATTAAGTGATATAATAGTATTATGGAAATATTTGAAAAACATCTAAAGAAATAGATGTTCTTTTTTATGCAAAAAAGAGGTGAATATATGTTTAGAATTAATACTACTACTAAGCAAATAGATTTAACTAGAGGAGATATTGCTTGTATAAAATTAAGTGCTAAAAATGATGATGGAACAGATTATACTTTCAAAGTTGGAGATATAGTTAGATTTAAAGTGTTTGAAAAGAAAAAATGTCATTGTGTAGTACTTCAAAAAGATACAGAAGTATCAGAAGAAGGAACTTCTGTTAATATAAACTTAACTAAAGAAGATACCAAAATAGGAGATATCATAAATAAAGATACTGATTATTGGTATGAGATAGAACTTAACCCTGAAACTAGTCCTCAAACAATTGTAGGTTATGAAATAAGCAAAGAAACTGGTAAGCCTTTAGAAAAAATATTCAAGTTACTTCCAGAAGGTGATGATAAGGAATGATAGAGGCAGTACAAAGTTTAGAAGGAAATATAAATCAAGTTGGAAATTTAAATGGTGAATTAAATATTGGAACTATTATTGTTGAGCCTGAATTAATAAATCTTGAAGTAATACCTAGTACTGAAAACCAAGAATTTAATCATGAAGGAAAATATGGCTATGATAATGTATTTATAAAAAAAGTAGATAGCACAATTGATGAAAATATAAAAGAAGAAAATATAAAAGAAGGCATTGAAATTTTAGGAGTAGTTGGTAATTTTATTGGTAATAAATATGCACCTAGAACAATAAGTTTTCAAAATTATACAGGAACAGAATTAGATGATGAAGTAAAAAAATTAGATACTTCAAATATTACAAATATGAGCGATATGTTTAGGACGTGTTCCAATTTGACTAATTTAGATTTAAGAAGTTTTGATACTAGTAATGTTGTTAATATGTCGAATATGTTCTTAAGCTGTGGAAAATTAGAAAATATAAATTTTAGTAGTTTTGATGTTTCAAAAGTAGAATATTTTTCTAATATGTTTAGTAATTGTAATAAATTAACTCAATTAGATTTAAGTAGTTTCAATCCTATTAATCCAGTAAATACTGGCTCAATGTTTCATAGTTGCAAAGGATTAGAAACAATAAATTTAGAAAATTTTGACACTTCATCAACTACTTATTTAACATATATGTTCTATAATTGTAATAAACTAAAAAATCTTAACATAAAAAACTTTAATACTAGTAAAGCAACAAGTTTATCTTATACTTTTAATGGATGTAAAAGTTTAACTACTATACCAGAATTAGATGCAATAAAAATTGGAGATTTAAATAATGCATTTAATGGATGTGTAAGTTTAACCACGTTTAACGGATTGATTAATTTAGGAAATTCTTATCTTACTAACAAATCATCAAATTATAGTGCTTATAAATTAAATTTATCTGATAGTGTTTTATTAACTGAGCAGTCATTAATAAATATATTAAATAATCTTTATGATATAAAAACAAAAGGTTGTAATACTCAACAAGTAGTATTAGGAAGTAATAATTTAGCAAAATTAACAAGCGAAGAAGGACAGACAGCCTTAACAAATGCTACTGCTAAAGGTTGGACTATTAGTTAGGAGGTGTAATTATGGAAATCAGAAAATATGGAACTAAAAAAATATTAATAGCAGATGAAAATAAACACATACGAGATATTAATGATGTATATGTACCTGCTACTGAAACAGAAGAAGAACATAAACCTTATTATACATCAATTATATTTTTAGCAGATAATTTTGATGATAGTAAATTAAATGAATTATATATTGAAGAAGAAATAGATAGGGAATTACAATGTTAAAAACTTGTAGTCATTGTGGAATTGTCGAGGAAAATCATATTTGCAAATATAGGCACTATAAAAAGAAAAATAAAGATAGTAAGGCTGATAAGTTTAGAAAAACTAAAGCATGGACTAATAAGAGCCTAGCAGTAAGAAAAAGAGATTTGTATTTGTGTGCAGTTTGTATGACAGGCAAATACCATACAATAAACACCTTTAATTATGATAAATTGTCTGTGCATCATATTATCCCATTAGCAGAAGATTACAATAAAAGGTTAGATGAAAGAAATCTTATTACATTATGTTCTTATCATCACAAAATGGCAGAAGATGGGGAAATCCCAAGAGAAGAACTTTTAGAGTTGGTAGAAAACAAATATGGAGATAGAAAATAACTATTGTGTGTACAAGCACACTTGCCCGAATAACAAAGTTTACATAGGCATTACAAAACAAAGGCTTTGTAGTAGATGGGGCAAAGATGGTAGCAAATACAAGAACAATAAGCACTTTTATAATGCCATTCAAAAATATGGGTGGAATAACATAAAGCACGAAATCTTATATGAGAACTTAACACCTGATGAGGCATACGAAAAAGAAAAGGCTTTAATAAGTAAATATAAAAGCAATGATAGAGAGTATGGCTATAACAACAGTATAGGTGGTGAGGGTGGTGCTAATGGGTGCAAATGGAGTGAAGAGAGCAGGAAAGCATTAAGCATAGACAGGACAGGGAAACCAAGCAACAGAAAAGGTAAGCCTTTGACAGAAGAAACAAAAAGAAAGTTAAGTGAGAAATTAAAGGGCAGAACAATAAGTCAAGAAACAAGAAAAAGAATGAGCGAGAACTCCACAAAAAAGAGAAGAATAAAGTGCATAGAACTCAATAAAACATTTGATAGTGGACTTCAAGCAAGTAGGGAAACAAACACAAACTGTTCACACATCTTTCAATGTTGCAAAGGCAAAAGAAAGACTGCAGGTGGTTATAGTTGGGTTTATGCAGAGAAAGGCGATATACCTAGAGAAGAGTTATTTGAATTAGTTAATAAGAGAGACATGAAAGGCTAGTATATACTGGTCTTATTTTATTGGGTGATATTATGAAGGATATAACAAAACAAATGATAAAGGAATTTAGAATTAAAGAGTTAGGTTATGACTTCTTAGGATATAGTCTACAAAAGGGAGATATATATACCTTTCATCACTTAATAATACCTAATAGAAATGGTGGGAAATATGTAAGAGAAAATGGTGCTATATTATGTGGTAATACTTCTCATCCTTATTTACATCTAATAGAGTGTAAAGACTATGATATATTCTGCTATCTAACTAGTGAGATGATAGACATGAATATAAAAGGATATCTTGATATTAATAATATAAAAAATATAAACGAGTTATTAATGGAGTTTGAAGATAGACATCTAGAAGATAAAACTAAAAAAGGTAATGTACTAATTAAAAAAAGATATTTAGATAGAGTATATAGATAAGGAGTGGGCAATATGGAACTATTACTAACAATAATTATTTTATTAATAGCAATTATAACAACTACTATACTAATACTATTAACTATACATAAAGAAGAGATATGGGAAGAAATATATAAAATGTTTAAATAATATTAATCCCCCCTATATTTCAAATAAAAAATATTTTGAGGTTGTAGACCCTACCTCGCCCCTCTATTCACAAAAATTATAAAAATACATAGTTTTTTTGGAAAGGAGTATTCATGGAAATAACCAAAGTTAGAATTGAAGATATAAAACCTTATGAAAATAATGCTAAATTACATCCACAAGACCAAATAGACCAAATAAAAAAATCTATTTTAGAATTTGGGAATAATGATCCAATAGCGATAGATGAAAATAATATTATTATAGAAGGTCATGGGAGATATGAGGCATTAAAGCAATTAAAATATAAAGAAGTTGAATGTATAAGATTATCTCATTTAACAGAAGAACAAAAAAGAGCATATATTCTAGTTCATAATAAATTAACTATGAATACAGGATTTGATTTTAATATTTTAGATAGTGAACTTGCAGAAATAATAAATATAGATATGGAGCAATTTAATTTTGAAATACCAGATATTGATATAGATGCACTTGGTACTGATTTTGAATTGCCGAATGATGACAAGCCACAAACTAGAACAATTACTTTATCATTAGCAGAAGAACAATATGAAATAGCAATGAAATGTATTGATTATATAACTGACAATGGTTTAATTGCTCATGATTATAACAATGCAAATAAAAAAAGTAATGCATTATTTGAAGTTGTATATTTATGGGCAGAGCAAAAGAAATTATTGTAAAAGTAATACCAAGTAAAATTGCTAATGAATTTATAAAAAAACATCATTATAGTGGTAAAGTAGTCAATAATAGTAAATTACATTTTGGTGTATTTTTAGATGGTAGATTACATGGAGTAATGAGTTATGGTTCTAGTTTAGATAAATCTAAAATAATAGGATTGGTTAAAGAAACGAAATGGAATGAATTTTTAGAATTAAATAGAATGGCTTTTGATGATGCACTTCCTAGAAATAGTGAAAGTAGGGCAATAAGTCAAAGTATAAAATTAATTAAAAAGAATGCACCTCATATTAAATGGATTATATCATTTGCTGATGGGTGTCAATGTGGTGATGGTACAATATATAGAGCAAGTAATTTTGTATTAACTGCAATAAAACCGAATGAGGCATTATTCAGATTACCAAATGGTGAAGTAATACATCAATTAACATTGCAAAGTAGTCCAAAACAGCCAAGACCAGAATTAAATGGCAAGTGCTTATATGATGTAAGTGGTGGAACTTATTCAATAAAAAAATGGATTGAATTAAGTGGTGCAAAAAGAATTACAGGTTATCAATTAAGATATATATATTTTATAGATAAATCTTGTAAAGATAAATTAACTGTTCCAATAATTCCTTTTAGTAAAATTGATGAAATTGGTGCAAGAATGTATAAAGGGGAAAAAATAACATATAAAGAAAGAAATAATAAATGTGATGATAGTTTAAGGTAAAACAAGTAATAGATGCAGTTCGATTCTGCTAGTCACACCAAATAAAAAAGGTGATAATATGAAAGAAAAAATGAGTTTAAAAGAACAGGCACAAGAAATATTAAGAATTGCTGAAGAACATGGTGTCGAGCAAAATTTCTTTTTTATTACAACATTTAAAAGATACCAAGTTCAAATTAGTATTTTAAATGAATTGGAAAAAAAGATAAATGAAGATGGTACACTAGTGACCAAAGAATATGTAAAAGGCAGAGGTAATTTATATACTCATCCTGCTATTGGAGAATACAACAAGACAAGTACATCTGCTAACCAAACAGTAGCAACACTCATCAAGATTATAAAATCACTAAGAAATGATGATGATGGTTCTGAGAGTGATGATGAACTCCTTAATGCTCTTGGTATTAAATGTTAGATAATAAAGCATATAAATATGCTAAAAAATGGCGAACAAAAGAAGTTCCCAAATATGTTAAAAAACAATGTAGAGAGTTCATCAAAATAGCAGATGGAAAAGATGAAAAGTATTATCTTAATCAAGAAAAAGTAAATCAAATAGAGAATATATTAAAGTTATTGAATATGCCAAAAGGACTAAAGGCAGGTAAAAGTCTTTATGAATGTACTTGTGGTTATCAATGGCTTTTTTATATGTCAATTTTAGCAGTAGTATATAGAGATAATTCTGATAAAAGAAGATATGAAACTGCAATACTAGAAATAGCAAGAAAAAACTTCAAGACTTATACAATAGCAACATTATTTATATTATTGTTTTTACTAGAACCTAAGTTTAGTAGATTTTTCTCAGTTGCTCCTGATGGAGCATTATCAAAAGAAGTTAAAACTGCTATTGAAGAAACATTAAAGTCTAGTCCTTTGATTTACATACATAATGCAGAGCCTAGATTTAAGATTTTGAGAGATAGTATAACTTTTAAATTAAAAGATACTATAATGATACCTTTAAGTTATTCAAATAGTAGGATGGATGGTAGACTACCAAATGTATTTTTAGCAGATGAAGTTGGAGCATTACCTAATCCTTATGCTATTGAGGCTATGAGGTCAGGACAATTAAATATCTTAAATAAATTAGGATGTATAATATCAACTAAATATCCTACAATTAATAATCCTTTTGAAGATGAAGTTAAATATGCTAAAAGGGTACTTGATGGGCTTGAAAAAGATGAAACAATCTTTGCTCTACTATATGAGCCTGATGATACAAAGAATTGGACTACTGATGATTTAATATTAAAACAAAGTAATCCAGTTGCTTTAGAAATACCTGAAATATGGGAAGACTTACTAAAGAAAAGAGCGAGAGCAATTGCTATTGAAAGTGCTAGAGAGAACTTCTTAACAAAGCATTGTAACATAATTTATCAAGGAATGGGAACAGAGGCTTTTGTTGATATAAATGACTTGCTACAATGTAAAGTTAATCATATTGACTGGACTGATAGAGATGTATATTTAGGAGTAGACTTATCAATGACAAATGATAATTGCTCTGTTGGCATGGTTGCAGAAGATGAAGGTAAGATACTAGCAGAGGCTATTGCATTTATTCCTGAAGGTAGAATTGATGAGAAAAGTCAATTTGAAAAAGTTGATTATAGAAGTTTTATAAATGCTATGAAGTGTATTGCTTGTGGTAATAAAACTGTTGATTATGGAGTTATAGAAGATTTTGTATTTCATATAGAAGAAAAATATGGAGTTCATATTAAAGCACTTGGCTACGATAGATATAATGCTTTAAGTTCGGCTCAAAAATGGGAAAATGGAGATGGTGGAAAATATGAAGGAATTAATTGTATTCAAATAAGACAACATAGTGATACATTACATCCACCAACTAAACTATTATATGAAAAAATAGTAAATAAAGAATTTGAGTATGAAGAAAATAAATTATTAGAAATTAATTTTGAAAATGCTAGATGTACTTATGATACTAATATGAATAGGTATGTTACAAAGAAAAAATCAAATGGAAAAGTTGATATGGTAGTAAGTTTAATAAATGCTACTTATTTATTGCAACAAGACATAATATTTGAAGATGGATTTATATGTCAAACATTTTAAGGAGGTGAAAAAATGGGAATATTTAAGAAAAGAGAAGTTATTATTGATGAAAAATCAATCGAAGACCCACTATTAAGAGCAATAATAGGTTATTCAGAGATAGATAGAAAATCAGCACTAGAAATTCCAGTTGTAAGTAGTTCTGTTGATTTAATTTGTAATACTTTTGCTATGATACCTTTTAAATTGTATGAAGAAACAACTAATGATGACAAAAAAGTTACAAAAGAAGTTGATGATGATAGAGTAAGAATTATCAATGATGATACTACTGATAAATTAGATGGCTTCCAGTTTAAAAAAGCAATATGTGAAGATTATCTTTTAGGTAAGGGTGGTTATGCTTACATAAAAAAAATAGGAAATAATTTTAAAGGCTTATTTTATACAGAAGATAAGTATATAACTATCAATAAGAATAATGATCCTATCTATAAAAGTTATGATATTTTAGTAAATGGTAATACTTATAAAGACTATCAATTTATAAAATTACTTAGAAATACTAAAGATGGTGCTAGTGGTATAGGACTTACAAATGAAATATCAAGAGCATTGCAAACTGCTTATAAAAGACTTCTCTATGACTATGACTTAGCAGTAACAGGAGGAAGTAGAAAAGGTTTTATTAAAACTAATAAGAAATTAGATGAAAAAGGAATAGAAAAACTAAAAACTGCTTGGGAGAATTATTATAGTGGTACTGCTAACACAGTTGTTTTAAATGATGGGATGGAGTTCCAAGAGGCAAGTAATACATCAAGAGAAAATGAAATTAATGAGAAGAACATAACTTTCAATAGTGAAATAAAAGATATATTCCATATTGGAAATAGTTATGATGATTTTATAAAAAATTCAATAATGCCAATAGCAACTGCTTTTGCTACTGCTTTAAATAGGGATTTCTTACTTGAAAAAGAGAAGAAGTCCTATTATTTTGCTCCAGATACTAAAGAATTATTTAAAGGAAGTCTAAAAGAGAGATATGAGGCATATCAAATTGCCATTAAAAATGGTTTCAAAACTAGAAATGAAATTAGATATATGGAAGATGATGATGCTATTAAAGGTTTAGATATGATTAATTTAGGTCTAGGAGATGTACTTTTAAATGCTGAAACTGGTGAAATATACACACCAAATACTAATAAATTAGTAAAAATGGGTGAAAATTATACAGAAAATGCACAAAATTCACAAGAAAATGTGCAAAATTTTAAAAATACAGAAGATTTAAGTCAAAAAGGTATAAATACATTAGGAAATGAAAAAGTCGCTAAAATCGAAGAAAATGATGCCAAAAAAGGGGGTGAGAAAAATGAAAGTAGAAGTTAGAGAAGATAGCGTATTTATCTCAGGATATGTCAATGCAATTGAAAGGTATTCTAAACCTATAAAAGAGTCTTTGCATGGTAAAATTAGAACTTTTATTGAAAGAATTAAGGCAGGAGTATTTAGAACTGCATTAAAAAGAAATGATGATGTAAAAGTTTTACTTAATCACGATAAAAACAGAGTTTTAGCAACTACTAAAGATGGTTCTGCAAAACTTGAAGAAGATAATATTGGTTTAAGGGCAGAAGTTACTATTACTGATAAAGAAGTAGTTGAAAAAGCAAGAGATGGAAAGTTAGTAGGTTGGAGTTTTGGCTTTTATCCTAATTCTGATGAACTTGGAACAGAAGGAGAAACTGAAACAAGAACTTTACTTGATATTGATTTGCAAGAAGTATCAATATTGGATGATACTAAATCACCTGCTTACTATGGTACAAGCATAGAGGCAAGAAGTGAAGGTGAAAAGGTTATGGAATATAGAGCAACTATTGAAGAAATTCAAGAAGATGCTATGGAAAAACACGAAGAAGTTTATAAAATGACTGATAAATTACACCAACAGATAGAAGAAGAAAAAAAAGAGGCAGAACTTGAATTAATTGTTGAAAAAGTTGTTAATAAAATTCTTGAAAAAATGGGTACTGGTGAAAAAGAGACAATACCTAATAATCCAGTTGAAGAAGAAATGAAAGCATGTGGCAATAAAAAAGATGAAGAAGAAAAGAAAAGAGAAATAGATTACTCATCTTATGAAGAGAGAATTAATAAATTATAGCCTTAACAAGAAATTGTTTAAGATAGAAAGGAAGGAAGAACATGAATAGAAAAGGATTAGAAGAAAAAAGAAATGACTTAAAAAGTCAAATGAGTGCATTACTTGAAACTTCTAAAAAAGAAGAAAGAGCAATGACTGATGAAGAAGTATCTAAGTTTGATGAATTAGAAAAAGAAATTCAAAATATAGATGCTACTATTGAAAGGGAGGATAAAATGGATAATATGGAAGAAAAAGAAATCAAAAAAGATGTAGAAATGACAGAAGAAGAAAGAGATATTAAGGCATTTGCAGGTTATATCAGAAGTCAAGTTACTGGTATTGAAAATAGAGCAGAAACTCAATTAACTAAAGGAGATAATGGAGCAGTTATTCCTAAAACTATTATCAATAAAATTATTGAAAAAGTAGAAGAAATATCTCCAGTTTATAGACTTGCTACTAAATATAATATTGCAGGTACTGTAAATGTTCCTAAAGAAGATGAAAGTTCAGATAGCATTACTGTTGCTTATGCTACAGAGTTTACTGATTTAACTTCACATAGTAACAAATTTGCTACTATTGAATTAACTGGTTATCTATATGGAGCATTGACTAAAATATCTAAATCATTATTAAGAAATAGTGATTTTAATTTAACTAATTGGGTAATTAATAAAATGGCAAAGAAAATTGCTAAATTTATTGAAGGTGAATTGTTAAATGGTACTACTAGCAAAGTATCTGGTATTATAGGTTCTTATGATAGTACAAATATGAAACTTGCTCTTGCTAAAAAGTCAAGTATTACTGCTGATGAATTAATTGACTTACAAGAATTAATTCCAGATGTATATCAAGCAGATGCTATATTCGTTATGAATAAGAAAACTAGAACTGCTATTAGAAAATTAAAAGATAGTGATGGAAATTATCTATTAAATAGAGATTTATCTGCTAAATGGGGTTATACATTACTAGGAAAAGATGTATATTGTTCTGATAATTTAACTGCTTTAGGAACTGCATCTAAACCAGTTATTATATATGGTGATTTTAGTGGATTAGCAGTTAAAGAAAGTGAAACATCTGAAATTCAAATTCTTAATGAATTATTTGCAGCACAACACGCAATTGGAGTTGTTGCTTGGGGTGAAATTGATGCTAAAGTTGAAGACACTCAAAAACTTGCAGTTGCAGTAAGTGGCTCAGCAGATGCTTAATTAAAATAAATTGTTAAGGCACTCCAAAGAAGGAGGTTAAAATGATAGAAAAAGTAAGTGATATTACTTCTTTAGAAATTGCTAACTATATCAGATTAGATGACTATGATGATAATGAGTTAGATACATATCTAAAAATTGCTAAAAATTATATTTCAAACTATACAGGCATACCTGAAACTAGTGAAGTTGAAGGAGTAGAAACTCTTGATACTTACTCAGATTTTATTATTGTAGTTTATATCTTATGTCAAGATATGTATGATAATAGGGCTATGTATGTAGATAGTTCAAACATAAATAAAGTAGTGCAGACTATATTAGATATGCACACAAGGAATAATTTATGATAAATGCAGGAGATTATAATAGAAAAATATCTATATATAAAATAGTTATAAGTGAGGATGATGCAGGTTTTAAAACTAAAACTAAAAGTGTCATCCTTTCTACTTATGCTAAAGTAAAAACTACAAAAGGATTTACACTAATAGCAAATAATACTGACTTTGAAAAGGCTTATACTAATTTTACAATTAGATATCCTAAAGTAAATATTACTAGAGATATGTTAATTGAATATAATGGTAAGACTTATTCAATAGAATACTTAAATAATGTTGATGAGGCTAATATAGAATTAGAAATTCAAGCAAAAGTAGTTGATAAATAATGGCTAAATTTCAAAGTGAATTACCAAATGAATTAATAAAAGAACTTGAAAGTATAGGAAATGATACTGAAAAAATATTTGGAGAAATGACTAAAGCAGGAGCAGAAGTTGTTTATAAAAATATCAAAAGTAATATGTCAAGTGCTTTTAAAACTACAAAGTCATTAGATAAAGGCTTAAAAATAACTAAAGTTTATAAAACTCCTAGTGATGATGGTATTAATGTTCATATAGGTTTCTATGGATATGATGAAAAAGGAGTTCCTATTCCATTAAAAGCAATGGCTAGGGAGTATGGTACTTCAAGAGGAGAGGCTAAAAAGCCTTTTCTTAGAAAGTCTTTTAAAAAGAAAGAAATAGAACAGGCTATGAAGTCAGTTCAAGATAAATATATAAAAGGTGATTAAATGGAAAAAGAATTAAAAACTATTTTTACTAACTTTAAAGTCAATAATAAAAGTATTCCAGTAGAGCATTTAAGGTATAAAGGCAAATCAAAGACATTTGTTACTTGGACTATAATTAGTGAAGTTCCAAGTTTAAGTGCTAATGATGATTATTTGTATAGTGAAGTTAAAGTAGATATAGATGTTTTTAGTGATGGTAATTATTTAGATATTATAAAAGAAGTAAAAAAATTAATGAAAAATAATAACTGGTTATGGGTTGAAGATAGTGAAGAGATGTATGAAGAAGATACAGAACTATATCATAAGACCATAACATTTGAGAAAGAGAGGTTTATAGATAATGGCTAAAATTGGATTAAATAACTTTAAGTATTCAATTCTAACTGAGGCAGAAGATGGAACTACAAGTTATGCAGGTCCTAAATCACTAGGAAAGGCTATTGATTGTAAAGTATCAATAGAAAAATATTCTGCTGAATTATATGCAGATGATAGTTTAGCAGAAAGTGATTATACTTTCAAAAAAGGTACAATATCATTAACAGTTGATGAAGATGATGATACTGTATTTGCTGAATTACTAGGACATGAAGTAAATGCTGAAACTGGAGAAATGTTAAGAAAAGACACAGATATTGCTCCTTATGTTGGTGTTGGTAGAATATTAACTAAGATAGTAAATGGAGTATATAAATACAAAGTTGAATTCTTACCAAAAGTTAAATTTTCAGAGCCTTCACAAGAAGAGCAAACTAAAGGAGATAGTATAGAGTTTAAAACTCCTACTATTGAAGGAACTGTAAATAAATTATCAAGTGGAATTTGGTCTTCATCAAAAACATTTAATACAAAAGAAGAGGCAGTTGCTTTCTTAAATGGAATGATGTCAGAATCATCAACTAAATAGTTTAATAGAAAAAATCAACTAATTAATAATAAATTCCGAAGAAAGAGTGAAATAATCTGCTAGAAGGAGTTAGGCACAATGCTTAACTCCATTTTTTTTATATAAGAAAAGAGGTAAAAAAATGATTAAAGATTATAAATTCGATTTAGAAGTAGAAGATAAAAAGTATCAATTAATATTCAATTTAAATGTAATGCAAGATATACAAGAGGAATATGGAACTCTTGAAAAATGGGGAGAATTAACTGATGGAAAATCAGGAGAAGTAAATGTTAAGGCATTAATATTTGGTCTTGCTCTTATGATGAATGAGGCAATAGATATCAAAAATGATGAAGAAGGATTAAATGAACCTTTCTTAACTCAAAAGCAAGTTGGAAGAATTATAACAAAAGCAGGAATAGAAAAGAGTGCTAAAAAATTAAATGAGGCTATTGTTGAAGGAACTAAAAGTGATGTAAAAAACGCATAGTCCAAGATGAAGTTGATGATGATCCTATAGACTTCACTTGGTTTTATTTTATAGGAAGAAATAAATTAGGATTAACTTTTAAAGAAGTTGGAAGGCTTACCTTAAGAACTTTCAATAAATTATATCAATGCTATAAAGATGATTTTGATAATGAAATTATATTAAAAAGGTCTAATATGACATATCAAGAATTAGAAGAAAAGAAAATGGAAAATGAAGAATGGTTCTGAGGAAGGAGGGATAATATGGCTACAAGTTTTGGTGGAACAATTAAACTTCAAGGAGAGAGTGAATATAGAAAGGCTCTAAAAGATATTACTTCAAATTTAAAACTAATGTCAAGTGAGTTAAAATTGACTACTACTGAATTCTCAAATGGAGATAAAACTATTAAACAGACAAAAATATCTTATGATAACATGAATAAAACATTGCAAGACCAAAAAACAAAAGTTAATGCTTTCAGAGAAGAATTAGCAAAATTAGAAAAGCAATATGGAAGTGATAATGAAAAGGTAGTTGAATTTAAAACAAAACTTAATAATGCAGAAAATCAATTAAGGCAAATGGAAGATGCAACTGATAAATCAACTAAAGAATTAAAAGATATGAAAACTGGCTTTGATGATGCAGGAAGTGGTGCTTTAAAATTTGGAGATATACTTAAAGCGAACATATTAGGTGATGTAATAGTTGGAGGCTTAAAGAAATTAGGAAGTGCAGTATTAGAAGTTGGAAAAGCATTTGTTGATATTGGTAAACAAGCATTAGATAGTTATGCAAATTATGAGCAGTTAATTGGTGGTGTAGAAACATTATTCAAAGATAGTTCGGGAATAGTAAGTGATTATGCAAATAATGCTTATAAGACTGCTGGACTATCTGCTAATGAGTATATGGAAACAGTAACATCATTTAGTGCTAGTTTATTACAAAGTTTAAATGGAGATACTGCAAAAAGTGCAGAAGTTGCTGATATGGCTATTACTGATATGGCTGATAATGCTAATAAAATGGGTACTTCTATGGAAAGCATACAAAATGCTTATCAAGGTTTTGCAAAATCTAATTATACTATGTTAGACAACTTAAAACTGGGTAAACTACACCATTGCTCAGTATAAACCTCGTGAACTCGGTGGAAATCTAAACAAGTAATGTTGTAGATAATACCGAACTAAAATAAAATTACAAATATTGACAATTTCTCCCTTTTTATGCTATACTTAAATTAGCAATAACGAGGTATTGTAAGAAAGAGGAAATATTGTGAATTGGAAGAAAATAAAAACAAATGATAATTATTCTATTAACGAAGTAGGAGAAGTGAGAAATGATAAGACAAATAAAATTCTCACACCATTTATAAATAAGCAAAATGGTTATAAATATGTAGACTTATGGAAAAATAATAAATGCAAAAAATATGCTTTACATAGATTGATAGCAGAGGCATTTATACCTAATCCAGAAAATAAGACAACAGTTGACCATAAGGATGGAAATAGATTAAATAATTCGTTAGATAATCTTAGATGGGCAACATATAGTGAGCAAAATTCAAGATTTAATACTTATGGTATTAGAAGTGAAAAAGTAATTGTTACTCACATAAATGGTGAAATATTAGAATTTAATAGAATAACTGATGTAGCAGAATATTTTGATACAACAATATCTAATATATCTCAAATGTTAAAGAAGGGAACTTATGGCAAAAGAGGTATAACAAGATATTATAAATTTGAATATAAAAAATAGTTGTAATTTTATAAATGTGTAACGACTATCGAAACAAAGAAGGCATCCAAAAGGGTGTCTTTCTTAATGGAGTAGAGTACATTCAAGTGAATGGAAGTGCGAGGTATCTCGAAAGAGATAAAGATATAGTCTAATCTATATAGAAATATATAGCAGTTCATAAGAGAACGATATAAGAGTAACGAACTTATATGAATATTATGTATGGTGGAACTAAAAGTGAAATGGAAAGGTTACTTGCTGATGCTACTGCTATAAGTGGTGTAGAATATGATATTAGTAGTTTAAATGATGTATATGAGGCTATTCATGTTATACAAGGAGAACTTGGAATAACTGGAACAACTGCAAAAGAGGCAAGTACAACTATTCAAGGTTCAGTAGCATCAATGAAAAGTGCTTGGCAAAACTTACTTACAGGAATTGCAAATGATAATGTTAATTTTCAAGGATTAATTGATAATTTTGTTGATAGTATTGTAACAGTAGGAGAAAATATACTTCCTAGAGTTGAAATTATAATTCAAGGAATAGTTCAATTAGTACTTAGTTTATCAGAAAAATTAGTTGAATATCTACCACAATTAATGGAAACTGGAATGAGTTTATTACAATCAATAATGGATGGCATAACTTCAATGATACCTCAATTACTTCCAGTAGTAGTTCAAATAATAACTAGTCTTGCTACATTTATAGTTGAAAATCTACCTACAATAATAAATGCAGGTATTCAGTTAATAATAGCATTAGTTCAAGGAATAGGAGAAAGTCTACCAGAGTTAATTCCTGCAATAATAGATGCAGTATTATTAATTGTTGACACTTTAATTGATAATATAGATATGCTTGTAGATGCAGGTATTCAATTAATAATTGGACTAGCAGATGGTCTTATAGAGGCTATACCTAAATTAATTGAAAAAGCACCAATTATTATACAAAAATTAGTTGATGCTATTATTAGGAACTTCCCTAAAATAGTACAAGCAGGAGGTCAGTTAATTGGGAAATTAGCAGTAGGTTTAGTCGGAGCATTAGGAGAATTACTAATGCAAGCACCTAAAATAATAAGTACTATTGTTAATGGCATAAAGAATGGATTTAGTGAAATTAAGAATACTGGTAAATATTTAGTCCAAGGTATTTGGCAAGGTATATCAGGAAGTTTACAATGGATTAAAGATAAGATTAAAGGATGGGTAGGAAGTGTTACTAAATTTATTAAAAAATTATTTGGTATAAGTTCTCCTTCAAAATTATTTAAAGAAGAAATTGGTACTAACTTAGCACTAGGTATTGGAGAAGGATTTAGCGATACTATGAGTGATGTTTCAAATGAAATGGCTAATGCTATACCTACTGAATTTGATACCAATATAAATGTTGGTTCAAATGTAGCAAGTTCAAAAGTATCAAATTATGACAATATGGTTAGTGCATTTAAAGAGGCACTATCACAAATGAAAATTGAATTAGATGATGAGGTAGCAGGTAGATTTGTTGAAAATACTGTTACAGATTTAATTTATACATAGAAAGGGTGGTAATAGATGAATTATATAATATTAAATGGAAAATCAAGTACTGATATAAAAGGATTAATGATTTGCTCTTTACCACCTATTTCAAAGCCACAGAAAAGAGTTAATGTTGAAGAAATAGATGGTGTAGATGGAGATAATATAACAGAAATTGGTTATAGTGCTTATGATAAAGATATAGAAATAGGACTAACTTACAATTATGATGTTGATGAAGTTATAGAATACTTTGATAGTGAAGGTATAGTTATATTTAGTAATGAGCCTACAAAATACTATAAATATAAAATAGTAAATCAAATAGACTTTGAAAGACTTATTAGATTTAAGACTGCAAAAGTTACTTTTCATATTCAGCCTTTTAAATTTAGCAATGAAGAAAGAGATAAGACTTTTAATATAACTACAGAAACGGAAGTTCAAGTAAGAAATAATGGAAATGTTTATTCTAAGCCTATTGTTACTATTTATGGTACTGGAACTATTAATTTAAGTTTAAATGGAGAGCAGTTATTTATAATTAATTTAGGAGAAGATGAAGAATATGTAACTATTGATACTGATAAATTAGAGGCATATAAAGGACTAGTATTAAAGAATAGATTAGTTACTGGTAATTATGATAATTTTAGATTAAAAGCAGGAAAGAATATAATCTCATTTACTGGCACAGTTACAAAAATTATTGTGTCTAAATATTCAAGATGGATTTAAGGAGGGATAAGATGAAAAAATTAGATTTAAATTTTGTTAAAGGTGATACCTTTTCATTTTCTTTTGAAGTAAGTGGACTTACTGATGATTTAGCAAGTGCTTATTTTTCTTGTAAAGAAAGTGAAGATGATAGTACAAATTATAGTTTTCAAAAGTCTTTATCAAATGGAATAACTAAATTAGAAACTGGGATATATCAAGTAAGAATTGCTCCAGAAGATACTGCATCTTTAGAGGCAGGTACTTATTATTATGATTTAGAGTTAGGAATTGGCTCTGATATATTTACTATATTGAAAGGTAAATTAGTGTTAGAACAAGATATTACAATATCTTCAGGAGGTAATTAAAATGGAAGTAAAAGTAATAACTCAAAATTATGATGCTAATATTGAAAATAAAGATACTCTTGTTAGTATTATAGTTGCTAAAGGTGAAAAAGGAGATAAAGGCGATAAGGGAGATAAAGGAGATACTGGAATACAAGGTATTCAAGGCGAAAAAGGAGATAAAGGCGATAAGGGAGATGCCTTTACATATTCAGATTTTACAGAAGAACAACTTGCAAGTTTAAAGGGTGAAAAAGGCGACAAAGGAGACAAGGGAGATACTGGCCCACAAGGTATTCAAGGACCTCAAGGACCTCAAGGACCAAAGGGAGATACTGGAGAAGATGGATGTACTATAATTCTTAATACAGATGATGATGAGATAAAAATACAGAAAGCATTAAGTTGCTATGATAGTGGAACTGGCAATTTGATAAAACCTTTGTTTTATAGGTCTGATAGTAGTCATTATAATAATATCTATATTTGTGTTCAAAGTTATAATAAGTCAAGTTCTGTAGCGTCTTTTATTTTTATTCTTTATTATGCTGATATATTTACAACTATGGAAATGTCTATAAACAAATATGAAAATACAGTAACGGAAATTTATAATGTTTGGACTTTAACTGAAATGATTTTCCCAAGATTAACAGGATACGATAGTGCCAAAACACAAGTATTAAAAAATGTAAACGGAACTTTAACTTGGATAGATGAAAGTTAAAATGGAGGCTTATTAAATGATTAAGATATTTAGTAGTACCGATAAAGTATTCTCAAATAATGGTAATAAGATTTTAAAGCCTACAAAAGCAAAAGTTCATAAAGAAGATAATGGAGATTATTATATTGATATTGAGGCAGGAATTGAATATATAGATTATTTAGTTCAAGATAATATTGTGGTTGCTCCTACTCCTACTGGAGAACAAGCATTTAGACTTGATAGTCCTGAAAAAAAGAAAAACAAGATATCAGTAAGAGGTTGGCATGTTTATTATGATAGTGAAAATTATCTAATTGCTGATAGTTATGTAGTATATAAAAATTGTAATGATGCTCTAGACCATTTGAATAGTGCTACTGATAATACTAGTCCATTTACTACTATTAGTGATGTTCCTACAATGGCAAGTTATAGATGTGTTAGAAACTCTTTATATGAGGCAGTATCAGAAGTTCTTAACAGATGGGGAGGTCATCTTGTTAGAGATAATTTTAAAATAGAAATTAGAAATCAAATAGGACAAGATGTAGGAGTAACAGTTAGATATAAGAAAAATCTAAAAGACATTACTTGTAAAGAGTATTGGTCTAATGTAGTAACAAAAATATTGCCAGTAGGAAAAGATGGACTACTTTTAGATGAGTTATATTTAACTTCTGATATTCAGTATAATATACCATATACCAAAACTATATCATTTAATCAAAATATTGATGAAGATGATTATAAAGATGAAAATGGTAATCTAAAAGAAGAAGAATATCAAACTGCTCTAATAAATGACTTAAAAGCACAAGCAAATGACTACTTAAACGAGAATAAGTATCCTAAAATAAATTATACAATAAAAGCAAATCTTGAAAAGGTAACAGATGTAGGAGATATAGTTCATGTTTTTGATGAAAGATTAAAGATAGAACTTCTTACAAATGTTATCTCTTTTGATTATGACTGCATTTTAGGTAAATACACCGAAATAGAATTCGGAAACTTTAAAAATAAATTGTCAGGACTTGTAAATAATATAACATCTACTACTGAAGAAAAAATTGAAAAAAAAGGTCAAGAATTATCAGTTAAATTAAGTGAAGAACTTGCTTTAGCACAATCTCAAATATGGGGTGCTATGGGAAGTTCTTACGTTATTTATGATGGAGATAAAATTCTTGTAGTAGATAAACTACCAAAGGAAGATGCAACAAATTGTATATTAATTAATGGTGGTGGTATAGCATTTAGTCAAAATGGTATTAATGGAGATTTTAATAGTGCTTGGTCTATTGATGGAACTTTAAATATGCAAAATGTCAATGTTATTAATTTAGTTGCAGATATGATTAAAGGTGGAACTTTAAAATTAGGATCTAACTTAAATGAATATGGAACTATCGAAATATATGATGAGGCTAATACTTTAATTGGTATTTATGATAAAAATGGTATCAAAATGTATGGTCAAGATGGCTCTTATGTAATGATTAATAATGAAGTTGGTTTTGCAGGTTATGATAAAAATGATAATAAGATTTATTGGGTAGATAAAGATGAATTCCATATGAAGAAATCAGTAGTAGAAGAAGAAATAACTCTTTGCAATAAGATGAGGTTTATTCCTATTACAATTTATGATGATGATGGAAATATGATTAATGATGGAATTGGTCTTGTTTCTACATCTAACTAGGAGGAGATTATATGGCTACAAGTGGAAGTTTTAGAACTTATGGTTATAGCGATTATGGTTTTCCAGACCGCTATGTCTTTAGTTGGTCTTTAGTAAGTCAAAGTATAGAAGGAAATTATTCAGACATTAGTTGGAAATTATACGGAGATGGTGATAATAGTAGTGGTAATTTTACAATAGTTAAAGAAAAATATGTAACAGTAAATGGAAGTACTCAAAGTAATGCATCAGAGCAACACACTTATAATGGAACAACGCCTTTTAGTGGAACTGCAAGAATATATCATAATGCTGATGGTACTGGTTCTTTTTCAGCAAGTGCAGGTGGTGCTTTCTTTTATTATGGTTCTTATAACTCAACTGGAAGTGGTAGTTGGAGTTTACCTACTATTCCAAGAGCAAGTTCTGTTAGTGGTGGTTCTGGCAATATTGGTGGAACGACAACAATTAATATAAGTAGAGCAAGTAGTTCATTTACTCATACACTAGAATATGCTTTTGGAAGTTTATCAGGAACAATAGCAACTGGTGTTGGTACATCTTATACTTGGACTATTCCTACATCTTTTTACACTCAAATACCTAATGAAAATAGTGGTACTGGTACTATTACTTGTAAAACTTATAATGGAAGTACATTAATAGGAACAAAAACTTGTTCTTTTACTGCAAATGTAACAAATTCTAATCCGACAGTTGGAACATTTACTTATAAAGATAGTAATTCAGTAACTACTGAAATAAGTGAAAATAATCAAAGAATAATAAGAAATAATAGCAATTTATTATTCACTATTGGAAGTGCTACTGCAAAAAATAGTGCAACAATAAGTAAATATGAAATTACATTTAATGGTGTAACAAAATCAAGAACATCTGCAGGAGATTTAGACTTTGGAAATATTAACTTATCTAATAATGCAAATGCTACACTAAAAGTAACTGATAGTAGAGGAAATACTGCTACAAAAAACATAACTATTATAATTGATGACTGGGTGTTACCTACTGCTTTAATATCAGTAAAAAGGAAAAATAACTATTATAGTGAAACTTATATAAAAGTTGATGGTTCATATTCAAGTTTAAATGGTAAAAATTCAATGGGTATTCAATATCAATATAAAAAAGTATCTGATAAGAATTTTTCAGAATTTTATAATCTTGAAGATAATGTTGAAACAACAGTTAGTTTAGATAATGAATATCAATGGAATATATCAGTAGTAATAACTGATAGAATAGGACAAACAACTTATAATTTAGTACTTGATAGAGGTATGCCTATTATATTTTTTGATAGATTAAAAAATAGTGTTGGAATAAATGGTTTCCCTAAAAACGAAAAAAGTATTGAAGAAAATGGAAAGCAAATGTTTGGAATGGAAACAGGTACTTGGACACCTATAATTAGTGCATTAAATGAAAGTGATCCTACTGTTACTTATACAGCACAAAGAGGAAGTTATACAAAAATTGGTAAGATGGTTTGGATTGATTTTTATTTAAGAGGAGAAGTAACTAAATTAAATGGTACTAATAATTATGGTTGTATTAAAGGACTTCCATTTACTGCAAAAGATTATAATATGGGAGAACAATCATTTCCTATTGGAGTTATATATAATCTGACAACAAATACAAGTGATTTAACAATGGGAATTAATAGTCAAGCAATAAGAATACAGACCTCAAATGGTTCAGGTGCTTCAGTTTTAAAAACAAGTGCAGGAAGTGGACAAGGTTACTTTGTAATTGGAGCATCAGGTTGGTATGAGGCTAGTTAGGTGGTGATGAAATGGAAAATATCACTTTAGGAGAAATAGCAAAAGGACTTGCATTTATAGTTGCTTTAATTAGTTCTATTGTATATTTAAAAAAGATTTTAGTTAAATCTATTAATAATACATTGATACCAATTAATAAAAAAATAGATGATTTAGAATTAAGTTATATAAAAACTGATTTGGTAAATTTTATGTGTCTTGCAGAGACTGGAAATATAAGTAAAGAACAAAGTTTAAATGCTCATGAACTTTATGATAAATATTGTAAAAAAGGTGGTAACTCTTATATTCATGATAAATGGGAAAAATTAAAAAAAGAAGGTAAGTTATGAAAATTAAAGAAAGGAAATGATAATAAATGAAAAATGCTTTTATTAATCTGTTAAAGGTTAAGACAATTATTACTCTTGCAATTACTGGTGTATTTGTATATTTATCAGTATCAAACAAATTGCCAATAGAAACAACAACTATGGTTATAGGTATGGTATTTACATACTATTTTAATAAGAAAGATAAAGGAGACGATAAAAATGGAAGTAATGAATAATAAACAATTTGTAGAAAAATTAAAACATATAGCAAATTTACCAACTACATATTATAGTGTTAGTGGTGGAGACTGGGCTAGATGGAACGGAAAAAGTTGGAATTTTGATTGTGTTATTTTAGTTAAAGCAGTATTGTGGGGTTGGTGTGAAAAAAAGAATGCTCTTCATGGTGGGGCAATTTATGGCTCAAATGGTGTATATGATGATACTACAGAGCAAATTATAAATAGATGTTTTGATGTTTCTTCAAACTTTAATAATATAGAAATTGGAGAACTTCTTTGGATGGAAGGACATGTAGGAGTTTATGTTGGTAATAGACAAGTTGTTGAATGTACTGGTGCATGGGAAAGAAAAGTCCTTTACTCTAATATTAGTACAAATGGTGCAAGAAGTAGAAATGGTATTTATGCAGGTAGATGGCAAAAGCATGGCAAATTACCTTATTTAAAGTACTTAAAAGATAATGTAATAAATAATAATAGAAAAGTAGGAGATGTAGTTACTATAAATGGTGTTTATGTTTCATCAGATAGTACTAATAAATTAAATCCTGCTATTACTAGAGGAACTATAACAAGAATAATTGAAGGTGCTAGAAATCCTTATTTACTTGATAATGGTAATATTGGATGGATTAATGATAGTTGCATAGTTAATACTAATACTAAGTCTATTGATGAAGTTGCTAGAGAAGTAATTAAAGGCAAGTATGGAAATCAACCTGAAAGGCAAAAAAGACTTGAGGCAGAAGGCTATAACTATAGACAAGTTCAAGACAGAGTAAATAGTATGTTAAGATAATAAAAGGAGGCTAAAAAAAGCCTCCTATTTTTTGTTTTAAAAAACCTAAAAAAACCTAACCAAAACCTAACTAAAACCTAACCGAAACCTAATTGAAACCTTTATGTATATGTATATGTAGATGTATATGTATATTATAATGTTAATTAATATATATACATCATTTATGTACCTATTCGTACGAACAAAAAACATATCTGTTATATTTTCAAAAAAAGTTCAAGTACAAAACTTGAACGAGCATCCTCATCCCATCTGCCACCTTTTGACTTTTCATAAATTATCTTATCAATTATAGCAGTCAATAGTTTATGTCTATCTTCTACTGATAAATTATAGTATTCATGTATGCATTTTTCTAAAATAGGTATTGCTTTTCTTTTATGTTCTAATTCTTCATTTTTTAACTTCTCATTTAAAGCCATTTTAAGCCTATTTAAGCGACTTTCTTCTTCTAAGGTATAATTCCTCAAAAAAGTATATTCTGCCTCTGAAATCTTATTTTTATTGTATTTAATTAAGGCATTTTGTAAATCTTCTTTTAAAGATTTTAATTCAGCATCAATTTTTTTTACTTTTTTTTCAAATTCTTTACTATTAGATTTATATTCAGTTTCATAATTAGAAACATAATATTTATAGTCTTTTAATTCTACCTTTAGTAATTCTATAACCCTATTTTCTACTAAGTTTAAGTCTGATGATACACATTTACAGCCAATAGTCTTACATATTAATGTTGGCATATCTCTTTTGTCATAAGGTCTTCTAAACATATTGTTACCACAATATTTACATTTAACTAGTCCTGCTAAAGGATTTTTAATTGTTTTATCTCCTCTAATATTTTTAGAAGGTGATGATTTTAAAAGTTCTTGTGCTTTATCAAATACTTCTTTATCTATAATTGGCATGTGTAATCCTTTTGTCTCTATGTAATCATCATTTATAGGTCTAGTTTTTATTATCTCTGAGTTTTTCATAGTTTTTTTAGTTTCTCTCCTACCATAAGTAACTATTCCTATATATATTTTGTTAGTTAAGATATTTCTTACCATTGCAGGTGTCCATTGTTTCCCAGTTTGACTTTTTATTCCCATTTCTATTAAATGTTTTGCTAAATTAGTAGTACCTAGTCCATTAATAAATTTATCAAAAATATACTTAACATTTTCAGCGTCTTCATTTGGTGTAAGAGTGTAACCTTTTTTAGGAAGTTTCATTTTATCATAGCCATAAGGACTAATTGAGCCAATATAAAGTCCATCTTCGACACTTCTTTTTCTTCCTCTAACAAGTATTTCTTTAACATATTCTAAGTAGTCATTTCCTCTTAAAAGTTCTTGTTCAAAGTATTTTCTATCAAACTTTTCATTTAGATCATAAGTTTTAGTAGGAGTTATTATTTTAGTATTAGTGTATTTAAAAGTATTTACTATTCTGTCTATATCTCCAAAACTACCTCTTGAAAGTCTTTGAGGTTCTACTACTACAACTGCATCAATATCGCCTTTTTCTATATCTTCAAGTAGTTTTAGCATCATAGGTCTTTCACTTATTGTTTCTCCAGACACCACTTCACGATAAATATTTTGTTGATGTATAGGCTCTCCAAATGCTCTAATACAAAAGTCTTGTAGCATTTTCTCATGTCTTTCTAGAACTTCCTCAACACTTTCAAATTGACTGTCTGTTCTTGATTTTCTAAGGTATTCTATTCTCTTTGGCATTTATAAACCCTCCAATACAAGTTTATTTGGGCTTTAAACTGCTCTAGTATGTCTTTTTTTATTTCTAATGGTAAATCATCAACTAATGTCAAAATGTCTTTTAAATCGTATTCAAATGAGTTCTCAGGTGTAATTCCTAATAGTTCTGCAGGTTCTATATTTAGTACTTTGCAAATCTTGTTTACTGTAGATGTTGGCATTGTAGATATTTTTCCACTTTCATATCTTGATATGCTACTTTCAGTAAGACCTACCTTATCTGCTAATTCTAGTTGTGTTAAACTTAGTGATTTTCTCTTTTGTTTGATTTTTGCTCCTATTTCTTTGTAGTTAAGCAAATTATCACTCCTTTAGTTTTTTATATTTTTATAGTAATACATTTATGAATAATATGCAAGTTTTTTAATAAAAATTGAATAAAAGTTGTTAGAATATTTAATCAAAAAAAGAAATTATTATTAAAAAAAGGTAAAAAATGATATAAAAAAAGTAAAAAAATACTAAAAAATGATAAAAAACTATTTACAATATGGTAAAAATATGGTATAGTTTATGTGTAATCAAAAGGAACACCAGTTCGACAAAGAAAGGAATTAAAAATGAAAAAAATAAATTATGAAGAAATAGGAGAATATATAGGAAAAAAAGCAAGTGAATATTTTGGCAGATTGTATTCAGATAAAATTGAAGATTATTTTGATGATTTAAAAATTACTACAGAAGGTACAGAATATTTAGAAGATGGAGAAATTGTTGAAATTAATCTTAATCACATTGAACTATATGAAGTAGGAAAAGTACCATTGATTATTGAATGGCATGAAAAGTTCTATTATAAAAATCAAAAATGTTTTGACTATGTTGATTATTACAAAAAAGAATATTATGTTTATTAATAATCTTCTTCTATAATGCCACCAAAGTTGGTTGCAAGTCCAATTGAAAAAGGCAGAGCATAGAGAATGGAGGCTGAAATATGGTACAAAACGTAAACAAACTTAAAGGAAAAATTACAGAAAATGGTTACACTTTAAAGGCTTTATCAACAGAGATTGGTATTTGTGAAACAAGTCTAAGAAGAAAAATCAATGACAAGTCGGATTTTTCCATAGCAGAAAGTCTATTAATCAAAGATAAATTACATTTATCTAGTCAAGATTATTTAGACATATTCTTTGGTACAAAACTTGAATTTAATTCATAAATTGATAAAAATATTGAATTATATTTGAGTAAAATATTGGAAGTTAATCATATAATACATAGAAATAATTAAAAGGGAAATATGATATATGGACAAAGTAAATAGACCTAATAAACCAAAAAAAGATGACTTAACAAAGTTATATGATGTTTGCAATAGTATATTTAAAAATAAAGAATTATTTTATACCAAAGAAGAAACAAAAAAATTAGAAAAGGAGAAAGAGAAATTATGTTAAATCAAATAGTTTTAGTTGGTAGACTAGTAGAAAAACCAATAGTTGAAGAAAATGAAAATGGAAGAAAGGTAAGTACAATTACTTTAGCAGTACCTAGAAGTTTTAAAAATTCAGAAGGATTATATGATAATGATTTTATTCCAGTAATACTTTGGGAAGTAATAGCAAGTAATACAAGTGAATATTGCAAAAAAGGAGATTTAATTGGTATCAAAGGAAGAATTCAATCATCAGTTGATAAAATTCAAGTAATTGCTGAAAAAGTTACATTTTTATCAAGTAAAGCATCAAGTAAGAGTGAAGAACAATGATAACTAAAGAACAATTTTTAAGATATGAAAAGGTTAGATTAAGTGGAAAGTATAATATGATAACTGAAATGTTATATGCTAGTAAAGAAGCAAGATTAACAAAAGAACAATATTTAGAAATAATAAAAAATTATAGTGAATTAAAAGAAAAATATATATTAGAAAAAGGAGAATAAATAATGACAGAAGAACAAATAAAAGGTCTAAACATATATGAAAAGTTATCTTTAATTACTGATGAAATTGGAATTATTGAAAAAAACTTAAATGTTCAAGTAAATAAAAATGCAAGTTATAAAGCAGTAAGTGAAAGAGATGTACTTGATAATGTTAAACCTATTGAAAAAAAATATAGAGTTTATAGTTATCCAGCAAAAAGAGAAATTATAGATAAAGATGTATTAGTAAAAGAAACTGAATTTACTGATAGTAGAACTGATAATACAACAGTAACAAGAACTAACTCATTATTTATGAGAATAGAAACTACTTATAGATTTGTAAATATAGATAAACCTGATGAATACATAGAAACAACAGTTTATGGAGATGGTGTTGATACTGGAGATAAAGCACCAGGAAAAGCAATGACTTATGCAGATAAGTATGCACTTATGAAAGCATATAAGTTAAGTACTGGAGATGACCCCGATAAAGACCCTAGTCCTGAAAATGGTTATAAAAAATCACAAAAGGAAGAAGTTAAAATTACACCAAAACAATTAGAAATATTAAATAAATATTATAAAGATGATAACCTAACAAAATTACTAGAAACAAATAAACTTGAAAAATTAGAAGATATGCCACTAGAAAAAGCAAGTAAATTAATTAGTGCAATTATGAGTAAGAAGAAAGAAGAGGAGTAATATGACTAGAGAAGAAATAATAGAAAAAATTGAAGAATTAGAAGAGCAATTATATCAAACAGATGAATTACAGGAAGAACTAGAAGAATACAGAAAAAGTGCAAGTAAGAGTGCTAAAATGATGAAAATAATGATTGATGAATTTGAAAAAGAAGGGTTTACAAAAGAGTTAGCAATTGAATTAATTAAGTTAAGTGTCGGAGGTAATAAATAATGAACGATTTAATTAAATTAGATAATGGAGAATATGGACTAGTTAAAGATACAGTTAATACTATAACTAGTATTGAAAATGAAATTAAGAAATTAAAAGAGATGCAAGATAATTACAAAGAGCAATTACTAAAGGCTATGGAAGATAATGACATACTAAAAATAGATATTCCTGAATTAACTATAACAAGAAAGGCACCTACTACAAGAGAAAGTTTAGATACTAAAACATTAAAAGAAGAGTTGCCTGAGATATATGACACTTATGTAAAAATATCTCCAGTAAAAGGCTCTATAACTATTAAAGTAAAAGATAAATCTGAAGAAGAAAAAACACTAGATAAAATTAAAGATTTAGTAAAGGAGAATTAATTATGACAGGAATAATAATTACATTAATAATTTGTGGAACATTAATTACTATATATAAAATGAGTAAATCTAGTAAAAAGTAAACTTGAATTTAATTCAGAAATGAGGTGTTAAATTGCAAGAAATAGAAACTTGGAAGATAAAAGGTTGTACTCTTGAATATATAGATAGTTGTCATACTTATATCTATGAAGGTCAAATATTACCTTCTATAACGCAAATTATGAAAGTTAAGTTTGGTAATAAATATAATGGTATAGATGAAGAAGTACTAAAAAATGCATCAGAACTTGGTACTAGTATGCACCAAAGAATACAAGGTTATGAAGAAGATAATATTGATGATATAGGAGATAGAGAACTTTCTAATTACAAGTTTTTAAAAAAGCACTATAAATGGAAAGTATTGTATAGTGAGTTACCTATAATTATCTTTTGGAATTATGAAGAAAAAAGGTTTGCTACAAAAGAAGAAATTGAAAAAGGTATTGGAGTTCCTATTGCTTGTGGTAGATTAGACCAGTTAATACAAATTGAAGGTGAAAATGGTGTAAACGACCTTAAAAGAACAAGTGTATTTGATAAAGAATATGTATGTATGCAAACTAATTTTTATAGAATAGGACTTTATCAAAGTTATGATATAGAAACATCTTTTGTAGCAGGAACACATTTAAGAAAAGAAGTAAGGAAGTTTACAAAGTTGCCAGTAAATGAAGAAATGGCTAATAAATTAGTAAATGAATATTTAGAGAAGGATAATTTATGAGAGCAAGAGTTAGAACAATTAATAGAATAGGTAGAAATAGTTATATAAGTACATCATCATCAGTAGGAGAGCATTTATTTGCAACAATTATTTATTATATGATTATTTATCCATATTATTTAATATTTAAATTGGTTTTTGTTAAACCTATACAATTTATAATTGAAAAAATAAAAGAAAGAAGGAAATTAAGATGATTAAAGAAAATAGAAAAATATTGAAAATTTATTAAAAGATGCAAAATGTATGTTAATAGCAACAGATAAAGGAGTAGGAATGATTGGAAAAACTCCAGATATATTAACTTGCTATTCTGTATTAACTAGAACATTATCAGAAGATATTGACAAAAAAATTTTAGAAGATGTTTTTAAACAAGCATTTATGAATGTAGAAGAATTATTAAATGAATTAAAAAATGTTATTAATAAAAAAATGGAGGATTAGTTAAAATGATAAATACAGTTTCAGATTTATTAAGTCAAAAGACAATAGACCAATATAAAGTTATAGAAAGTAAATATTTAATATTAAAAAGATATTTAAGATTATATGTTGATAATCATACATTATTAAACAAAGAAGATATAGACATTATTATAAAGTCTTTAGATGGTATTGAAGAAGAAAGAGGTGATGACTTATCAACAAAATAATTTTAATAGGTAGAACTACTAGAGATATAGAACTAAGATATACAACATCTGGTATAGCAGTAGCAAGTTTCAGTTTGGCAGTAAATAGAGATTTCAAAAATGAAGATGGAGAGTATGAGGCAGATTTTATTAATTGTGTTGCATATAGAAAACTTGCTGAAACAATAAATAATTATGTTAAAAAGGGAGATAAACTTGCAGTAGAAGGTAGACTTCAAGTAAGAAATTATACAAATAGTGAAGGTAGAAATGTATATGTAACTGAAGTAATTGTTACTAATATAGACTTCTTAGAGACAAAAAAACAAGATTATGCGTCTAAAGAATATTCAAGTAGCAAAGATGCATCTAAAGAAGAAATAGATCCTTTTGCTAATAATGATATACAGTTAGAAATTGATGATAGTGAACTTCCTTTTTAATTAGGTGTAATTATGAAAATATATGGGAAAGTACAAGATATAGTACCTGAACTTCTTAAGTTAGATATGGACAAGTTGTATGTAGCAGAAATAAAAGAGCCAAAGAGTAAGAGGAGTTTAGAACAAAATAAACTCCTTTGGCTTTTAGTCCATAAGATAGCAAAGGCAACATATCAAGATGATAATACAATTTATTGTACTGCATTGGAAAGAGCAGATGCTAAAAGCGATTATGTAATAACTGCAACAGATATTGAAGATAGTTTAAGGAAATCATTTCGAGGTGTTAAGTTCATAAGAAAGCAAGAAGTAAATAATAAAGAATGTTATGTATATAAAGTATTTATAGGTAGTTCTAAAATGAATACTGCTGAAATGAATGAATTATTAGAGATAGTATTTCAAATGTGTGCTGAATTAGGAATACCAACAGAGGATGATTTTATATGAATACACCATTAACAATATATAAATGTCCTTATTGTAAAAAAACATTTAAAATCAAACCTAAAAATAGAAGAAAATATTTTATATTATTTTGTAGTGATGAATGTTTTATAAAATATTGTGAAGAAAAAGATAAACTGAAAAATGCCAAAGTTTCAGTTTAATTGTCAGAGGAGGATTTAATATGAGAGAAGAAAAAAATTTTATACTTTATCAATGGAACAATGAAACAAAAGAATTTTATTTTCTAGGTCATAAAATAGACTATGTTCATAATCCTAGTGAATGGAGAAAATATTTGAACGATTTAGTAACTGAAAATAAAGACTTAAGGGAAAAAATAGATGAAGGAATAAAATACAATAAAGAGTTGAGTAAATTATATGATGTTGGTTCAATGGAATATAGTAATGCCACTACAAATTTATTGATATTAGGTGATAAAGAAACAAGAAAAATATTAAAATGTGAAGATAATGAGTAATAACGAATTTTGCATAATGCCTCCAAGTAATTTATATTCTACATTTAGATTTGCAGGAAGTGAAAGACATGAAGTATTTGAGGGTAGGACAGGCAATAGAAAAAAATCAATAGAAGATGGACTGGTTATATTTTTAACTCCTGAAAGACATAGAACAGGAAAAAATGCTATTCATAATGACTATGAATTTTGGTTAGAAGTAAAGAAAATAGCAGAAAAAAGGTGGTGTGAATTTTATGGTAAAAGTAAAGAAGATTTTATTAAAAGATATGGTAGGAACTACATCTAAATATCATAGTAAAAAAATAATTATAGATGGAATTAAGTTTGATAGTATCAGAGAGGGTAAGAGGTATGAAGAATTAAAAATATTAGAGAAAGCAGGGCTAATTAAAGATATAGAACTGCAAAAAGAATTCATACTTCAGCCCTCTTTTAAAAAAAATGGAAAGACATATAGAAAGATTACATATAAAGCAGATTTCTATTATTATGATAATCATTTAAAAAGATATGTAGTAGAAGATGTTAAAGGAATGAAAACAGAAGTTTATAAGTTGAAGAAGAAATTATTTGAGTTTAAATATCCTGATTTAAAATTAGATGAAATATAACTTGAATTAAATTCAAGAAAAATAAAAAAAATTGCATTTTACTCTTCCTTTTAGTGTAAAAATATGGTATATTTAATGTAGAAAGTGGGTGTAACGATATGGAAAAGCCAATATTAATTTATCAAAAGAATGCTGATAAAGTGATGAATAGAATTATGTTGCCAAAAAAATTTATTGATAAATGGGGAAGTTCTTATTATATGGAGGTTTATAAAGATAAGATAGTGTTAGTACCAGTAAATAAAGAATTAAAATAAAAAAACAAAAAGAGAGGTGCTAAAAATGAAAGATAGTTTTGTCTTTTACAGAAGTTTTTATGAAAGCATAAAAGGTCTAGATAAAGATATTCAATTAGAAATATATAATGCTATATCAGAATATTCTTTGAATGATAGAATTTTGGAATTATCACCAATAGCAAATGCAATATTTATATTAATTAAGCCTAATATTGATAATGCAACTAAAAGATATAATGCAAGTGTAGAAAATGGTAAAAAAGGTGGTAGACCAAAAAAAAATGAAAACCTAAAAAAACCTAACATAAACCTAAATGAAACCCAAAATAAACCTAACGAAAACCTTAATGTAGATGTAGATGATGATGTAGATGATGATGTAGATGAGGATGAAGAAAGTATAAATATATACTCTCCTCCTCCTAAAAAAGAAGATGAAATATTAAAAGAAGAATTTGAAAAGTTATGGAAGATGTATCCCAAAAAATCAGGAAAAGATAAATCATTTACTAAATATAAGAAATATAGAACTTCTAAAAATAAAGATGAGTATTGTACTTATGAAGAAGTATTAAATGGACTAGAAAAATATCTTAAATATATAAAACAAAATACTTGGTATAGTCCTAAAGATGGTTCTACTTGGTTTAATAATAGATGTTGGAAAGATGAATATTCTATGAAAGAAGAAAGTATGCCTGAATGGTTAGATAAAGAAATTAAAAAAGAAATTGTATCAAATCAAGAAAAAGAAGAACTTGAAAAGTTGTTAGAATGTTATAGGTGAGAATATGAAAGGGTTAAATAAATTATATTATTTAAAAATAGAAATAGATGAATTAAAAAATGAAATAAATAATCTATCAGTAATTAGTTCAACTGAATTAACTGGTATGCCTCACTCAGTAGGTATAAGTAATCCTACAGAGCAGTACTTACTAAAAAAACAAAGATTAATTGATAAACTACAAAATAAACTTGAAAAATATATTGATGAACTAGATAGAATAGAAAAGTTTATAGACTTAATAGATGAGCCTGAAATAAGATTAATTGCTAGAAAAAGATTTATTCAAAATAAAAAATGGGAAGAAATAGGCAAAGATATGAGCCAAGATAGAAGTGTTTGCTATAGAAAATTAAATAAATATATTAATGAGGCTAAAAATGAATGATTTTAAATTACAATTTTATTTTGAAATGTTAAAAGATAAACCATTTAAAAGTACTAAAATATTTAAAAGTGAATTTATAAAGCAATATGGCAATTTTGAATATTTGAACGAACTTGTAGTTATGATAACTAATTATCAAATTGAAAAATACGGATGTTCTTTATGTCCTAGTTACTATACACCTAAAATTACAAAAGCAGATAGAAAAAGAATATCAAATAATGCCAATCATAGGGAGAGGAATAGAAAAAACAAATGATGATAAAAAATAAAGATTTAAAGAAAATGTTAAAAGAAAAAGGTAGGCAATATACATTAACAATGTATGCAAACAGAAAATTTAATATGACAAATAAGCAATTAGAATATGCTATGTCTTATTGTAAAGAAGTGAAATAATGAGTGAAGAAAATATGTTAATTATTAAACAAATAAATAAATTTGGTAGAGTACTTAGAACACCAGAACTTTTAAAGATGATAGAAGATTTAGAACAAGAAAGAGATAAATACAAAGAAGTAATTGATAAATTAAATAATAAAATCAATTCACTAAAAACTTGTGAAGATAAACCTAAAGAAGATATTATTTATCCTCATTGGGAAATATGTAATGAAACTAAACAAGAAATGTTAGATATTTTAAAAGAGGTGGAATAAATGGATAAAGAAGAAATATTAAATAAATACATAGATTTAATTGATAAAGGTTATTGTAGTGATTGTAACGAATTAAATTGTATAGATAATTTCCCTCATGCAAAAATTACTCACGCTATAAGAGAGTTACAACAAGAAAATCAAGAATTAAAAAAACAACTTGAAGAAGCACAAGAAAATATAATTTTATTAAAAGCAAGTAAACCAATGTTGGAATATAAAAAAGCATTAGAAGAAAATCAACAAAAAGAGTTTATAGATTATTTAGAAAATATGTTAGACAATGAAAACGACATATTTTCAGTAGTTAGAGTAAAAGATGTTTTATCAAAATATAAAGAAATAACAGGAGATAATAAATAATGAAATTAGAAGTTGGAATGTATGTAAGACTGGTAAATGATGTTGAAGATATAGTTGTTATAAATAAAATTGCAAATGTATTTGAAACAACTATATTAACTGAAAATAATGGCAGTATCTATCAAGGTGAATATACAAAAGAAAATGTAGTTAAAGCCAGTTATGACATCATTGATTTAATTAAAGTAGGAGATTATGTTAATGGTAGAGAAGTTATTGATATAAAACTAAAATGCGATGAAACAATTAAATGTTTAATAACGCATGGTTACGATATTACAAATGAAATGATTAAATCAATAGTAACAAAGGAGATGTTTTCTAGTATGGAATATAGGTTAGGAGATGATGAATAATGAAAGAAAACTTATTAAAAATAATTAATCACTATGGTGTATTTCCACAATTAAAACATTTCAATAGTGAAGTATTTGAATTAACCGAGGCAATATTTCAATATGATGCACAAAAACAAGCATGTGAAAATATTGGATGTAGCAGAATACATATAGATAAATGTAAAGAACACATAGCAGAAGAAATAGCAGATTGTTATGTTATGTTAAATCAATTTCAATTATATTATGGAATTGAAAATAAACAAATAGAAGAAACAATGAAATTTAAAATTGATAGACAGTTAGAAAGGATAAATAAAGAAAATTAAATACTTCATGGGGTTATAATACTTACTTTATAAGCACACAAGGAAGAATATGCAATCAAAAGGGAAAAGTGTTAAAACAACGATTAGATAAAAGTGGTTATCCAAGAGTAATGTTAAGAGATAAGAATGGTAAAAGAAAATTCGTTTGTATTCACAGATTAGTAGCAGAAGCATTTATATTAAATTTTGAAAATAAAAAATGTATAAACCATAAAGATGAAAATCCTTTAAATAATAATGTTTCTAATTTAGAATGGAGAGATGTGAAAAATAACAATATTTATGGTAATAGAATAAAAAAAGCAAGTAATAATA
>CAMEJC010000007.1 GCA_945919295.1 uncultured Mycoplasmatota bacterium | reverse complement strand
ATATAATAATTTATTATTAATAAGATTAAAATTTATGGTATTATTAATTTAGATATAAGTTAAAATAAAGGTGGTTAATATATGGAAGATACAAGCTTTTTAAGTTTTACTGAAGATAGCATTATTGATAAAATAGATATTGATCCAAGATTAATAGATTCGTTTAAAAGAGTTATGAAAAAAATTCAAGAATACTTTAATGCAAATGGTTATACTTCTCAAAGAAATTATAAAGAATATTTAGAACTTTTTTTGTTAAATTCTGGTGAACAAAATATGAGATTTTATGTTAATAAAATTGAACCTAAAAGTGTTGGTGGATTTTATAATAGATGGAAGCATGAAATATGTATAAACGAAGATAGGTTAAATAGAAGTATAGAAAGTTTAGATTCTACATTGTGTCATGAATTTATACATTTTCTTGTTATGCATACTTTAGAAAATGGAAAAGCAGAACCAGACATAATAAGAGGTGGATTTATAAATGAAGCACTAACTGAGATGCTTACTCAACAGATATATCCAACAAGTAAAGCTTATGATGCCCAAGTTTCAATGCAAAAGTTTGCAAACATGGTAAGTGGTAATACCAATAATTTTAGTAGATTTCTACAAGGTTTTATTGATGCAAGATACTGTAGTTCTGATTGGGAGAATTTTATGGAATATGCAAACAGTTTCCAAAAAGATTTTAATGAAGCTGGTTATATTAATTTAGCTCAAGCTCAAACTAATGAAAATTTTATTAAGGCACAAAGAACTTTAATCAGTTTATTTGTTCGTCCTTATGGCAAAAAAACTATTGATGAATATATTGATAGTATTAAAAAACTAATAGATAGACCTGTTCAAGATATTGAATATATTAATAATACTATTGTCAGACAATTAGATAAAACATTAATTTCAAGTTTAGGCCTTAGAAATTCAAATTTAGAAGAATTTTTACAACAAAAATTAAATGAATTAAGAAATGAGATTGTTGATTCTAAACAATATGAAGGAAAGCAAGTATATGAATTTGAATTTGAAGGAAGAAAATTCGTTCTTGATGAAAATTATAATTTGTATGGAAATTTAATTGGAATGTCTAGGAGCTGGAGTCCAAGGGAAGGCATAATGACATTAAATAATAATGGTAAAAAAATGGTTATTAATGTCAATGAATTAGATTTTAATGCTAGAGAAAGAAGTATTACTAGAAAAATAAAAGAATTATCAAATTATTTTAGTAAAGAGGCTATCAATGATTTATCATTTATAAGTAAAGCAGCAAAAGAAAATGGAAAGTTAACAAAAATTCAAAAATTTACTATTCCTGTCTTTGATTCAAAAACAAAACAAAAAAGTACCACTATTTATGTTGCTGCATATGAAGACAGAATTGTTATTTTAAATAATGTTAGTAAGATTGGTAATATAGAAAATTTGAATTTAAATAAATATATAGGTATGACTTCTACTAATCCAAAAGTTGCTGCAATATATGCAGATAAATTAGGAAGTATAGAAAATGGTATTATGTATTCTGTATTAAGTTATGAAGGATTAGAAAAGAGAGCAATGACTTTATATGCTGAACAGTTAGCAAAATCTTTATCTCCAGAACAAATAAATCTAGCTATACAACAATATAAAAATAGTGAATACTATGTTGAAGACACTGAAGAAAATATTAGATATGAAGCAATATATCTGTTATCAGAAAAAAGTTTTAATAATTTAGCTGAAGAGGAAAAAAATAAACTATTTGAAATTATAAAAAGACAAAATCCTAAATTTGTTATTTCTACAACAAATGGTAAAATAGATGTTTCATATGTATTTGGAGATAAATATAAAACTGCTTATAAAGGTAGTAGTGAAGTATTATATGATTCAGAGGGAATTGGTATGTACAATGAAGTTTATGGTAGTATATCTAAAATTTTAGTACCTAATTTAAATAGTTCAAGGCAAGTTATACCAATTGATAGTGATGGAAATATTACATTTCAAGCTGGAAAATCTACTATTGTTCATGCGTTTCAAAGTGAAAAAGAAAATATTCTTGGACAACAAAATCTCTCACAAGAAGAAAAACCAAAAACTAGATAACTATATAAATGAATAAATACAGAATGAAATGAGTAGTCTTTTTGGAAATGATTTAAGTATAAATGAATTTATTGATATTTCTAGTGGGCATTATAAATCTATGTAATAGAAATAAATATTATCTTAATAAATATTTAAAGGAGAATTATTATGAAATTAAATACAATTAATGATATTACTAATTTTATATTTGTTGGAAAGGATATAGAAGAATTATCACATTATGACTTGTTAATTATTAATGCTGATTGGGCTGAAGAACAACTAGCTAAAGATATGAAATTAATGTTAGATAGGAATGTTATTGACAATAATACATTATTTATTATATGTGAAAGTCATGGTAATACCGATAGAAGTAGTGCTAATATATTAACTAATTATTTAAGAAAAGAAGGACTAGTAAATAAAATTATTATAGATGATAAATACATTACTAATCCTGAAATCTTAAAGAATATAGATAAGTTAGTTGATATTAATAATTATACTAGAATACTTAGAGTAGCTAAAGATTTTGTAGCTAGAAGATGGTATATGAATGCTAAGAGGTATAATTTTCCTATAGATAAATGTGACTTCTATGGAGTAGTAGATAATAGAAATATTAGTAAGAATGATTGGTATAAAAGTGAAGCAGGTATTAATCAGGTAATGAAGGAGTTTATTAATATAGGAGAACTAACTATTAATAATGAACTTAGTATAAAGTGAGATAATATTATGAATAAAAAAGAATATATTGAATTTGTTAAAAATAATTTTAAAGGTAGTACTATAGAATTATTAATTAATCAAATAAATTTTGTGAATATAAAGATAGTATTAAATTAGATAAACATAATTACAAAGTTAATAATGAAGAATGTAGAATCAATAAAGGAAGATTGTTAATATGAAAAAATACGAAAGTGATTTTTATATAATTGAATACGATGAGAAAAATAAAAAATATATTGATTTATTTGTCAGTACATTAGATAAAAGTTATCAAGATATTATGAATTTTTTCAATTTAGATAATTTAGAAAAAAAGATTACAATAAAACTTTGAAATAATGTTACTGATTTTAGAAATTATACTAAAAATAAGCTTAATATTGATGAAGAAGAATTGGTAGTTGCAAGGACATATTATATCGATAGAGAAATTCACATTTTAACATTAGAAGAAAGAAAAAAATGTAAAGGTCATAGTAAAGATAATATAGAAAATATGCTTGAGTGTTTAATTCATGAATTTGTTCATATATGTCATTCAACATATAGTAAAAAAACTTTAAGATGGTATGGCGAAGCCTTAGCTATTATATTGTCTAATCAGTATAATAATTATGAGTTATATATTAATTGCACCTTAGATGAATTATTAAATGGATATGTAGACTATATTAATTATTATACTATAGGAAAATATTTATTTGATACTTATGATAAAGAATATATTTTAAAACTATTAAAAGATAAAAATTTACTAGAAGAACAAACACCTAGAATATATGAAGAAACAAAATTATATGTTAAAAACATTAAGAGTAAGTAAGTAAAACAATAAAAATTAAAAAGTAGTTATAATAAGTTATTGTACTTCAATTATATTTTTATTAAAAAATTAAGTTGTAATATAATTTTAAATAGTGATGTATTTTTTAATGGTATACAAAATTATTTAGAAACTTTTAAATTAGAGTTTAATGATGATAATAAATTAATTAGTGTTGTAAAGGTGTGATTGTATGAATAATTTTGAATATCGTGTTTATGAAGAAGTTCTAAATGATATGATTAATGGTACTAAAAAAGTAGAAATTAGATTATATAATGAGAAATCTAGTAAAATTAAAATTAATGATATTATTAAATTTAAAAATATTAATGATGAGAGTAAATATATATTAGTTAGAGTTACTAGTTTGACTATTTATAATGATATTAATGATCTTATGAATAGATATTGTAATGATATGAATGCTGGAAAATATAATAAAGAAACTTTTACTAAAGGTATGTATGATATATTTGGTAAAGATGAAGTTGATAATCATAAAATCATTGGTATAGGGTTTGAATTATTATGATTTTTAATGTATAAACTTTAATATGAAGACTATTTTATAGGCTTCATATTACTCATTAAAGACCTTAGGCTTTAATGATAGTGAGAGACTATAGGCTCGAACTAACAAAAAATAACATAGAAAGACTTTATTTTAAGTCTTTTTTTTAGTATAATTAATATATAGAAAGACTTGGTGATATTATGGAAAAAGTTGTACTTGTAGATGGAAATAATCTTTTATTTAGAAGTTATTATGCAACGGCATATACTGGTAATATTATGCGAAATAGTGAGGGATTTCCGACGAATGGTTTATATGGTTTTGTTAATATGATTAACAAAATTATTGCTGAAGAAAAACCTAAATATATGATGGTTGCTTTTGATATTGGTAAAACTTTTAGACATGAAAAATATGAAAGATATAAAGATGGAAGAAAAGAGACTCCTGATGATCTGAAAATACAATTTCCAATTGCTAAAGAAATACTTACCGCTATGGGAATTAAATATCTAGAGTGTGAAGGATACGAAGCGGATGATATTATTGGAACTATATCTTTATGGTGTGACAAAGATCCTAAGTATGAAGCTCTTATTGTAAGTAGCGATAAAGATTTGCTTCAACTAATTAGTGATGAAACTACTGTTAAATTATTAAAGACAAAAGATCATATTATGATGGATAAAAATACATTTTTTGATACTTATGGTTTTGATCCTATTAAAATGATTGATTTAAAAGCATTAATGGGTGATGCTTCGGATAATATACCTGGTGTTAAAGGTATTGGAGAAAAGGGAGCTATTAAACTTCTTAAAGAATATGGTTCAATTGATGGAATATATGAAAATATAGATAATATTAAAGGTGCTACACAAACTAAATTAATTGATGGTAAAGATGATGCTTATTATAGTAAAGATTTAGTTACTATATATAGAGAAGTTCCTCTTAATATTACTTTTGATGATCTTTTATATAAGGATATTAATACCAATGATTTATTTGAATTATATAAAAAACTTGATTTTTATTCCCTTATGAAAAAGACAGGTAATAATAGTAATATTGATACTGGGAATACTAATAGTTTTACTATTATTACTGATGTTGATAATATTAATTTAGATAAGGATGTAGCAATATATTTGGATACTACTTATGGTAATTATCATGATTCTGAAATAATTGGTATGGCTTTATATAATGATGATATATCTTGTTATATACCATATGAGATGCTTTCTAATAATTTAGATATACTAGATAATAAAGTTAAGAAATATACTTATGATTATAAAAAGTTACTTGTATTATTTAATAAATATAATATTAAGATAAATAATGTTATTTTTGATACCATGATTAGTGCTTATTTACTTAATTATGAAGTAAAAGATGATATTTGTTATTTAGCTAGTAAGATGGATATAGATATTCCTACTTATGATAAAAAAGAACAACTTACGGATCAAGAAAAGGCTAAAAGAGCTATATTAAAAGCTAAGTTTATATGGACTACGAAAGATTATTTATATGATGAAATGAACAAAGAAGAAGTTATTAATTTATTTAATGATATTGAGATGCCTTTAGCTAAAGTACTTGGAAATATGGAAATTGAAGGTATTAGAGTAGATAAAAATATTCTTAAAGAAATGGGCGAAGAAATTAAGATTAAATTAGAACTTATTACAAAAGATATATATAATTATGCTGGATGTGAATTTAATATTAATTCTCCTAAACAGTTAGGAGAAATACTTTTTGATAAATTAAAACTTCCATATGCTAAGAAAAATAAGATTGGATATGCTACTGATATAGATATTTTAAAAAAATTATCTGACTATCCAATTGTTAACAAAATACTTGAATACAGAGCTCTTTCTAAACTATATTCTACTTATATTGAAGGTATTATAGCTGCTATTAAAGATGATAATAAAATTCATACTATTTATATGCAAACGCTTACAAGAACTGGAAGGCTTTCTTCAGTTGAACCTAATTTGCAAAATATTCCAATGCGTAGTGAATATGGAAGACTTATTAGAAAAGCATTTTTACCCGAAAATAATTCAGTAATTATGTCTGCAGATTATTCACAAATTGAACTTAGGGTGTTTGCTCACTTATCAGGAGTTAATGATTTAATTGAAGCTTTTAAACACAACGAAGATATTCATACAAAAACAGCTATGGATATATTTAAAGTTCCAGAAGAGGGAGTTACTAAAAATATGAGAAGACAGGCGAAAGCTGTTAACTTTGGTATTCTATATGGTATCAGTAGTTATGGGCTTTCTGAAGATTTAGGTATTTCAGTTAAAGATGCTAAAGATTTTATAAATAAATATTTTGAAACTTATCCAGGTGTTCGTGATTATATGAATAATGAAATAGAAGAAGCTAAATCTAATGGATATGTTAAAACTATTATGAATCGAAAAAGAATTATTGAAGAACTGAAGAGTTCTAATTATGCTGTTAGAAGTATGGGTGAAAGAATGGCTCTCAATACACCTATACAAGGGTCTGCTTCTGATATTTTGAAGAAGGCAATGGTTGATATTAGTAGAATATTTAAGGAAAATGATATTAAAAGTAAGATGCTACTTCAGGTACATGATGAACTTATATTTAATGTTTATAAAGATGAAATTGACACAGTAAGAGAAATTGTTTACAATACTATGAATGATTCATATAAATTATTGGTGCCACTTGATGTTGATATTGAAATTGGCAATAATTGGTATGAAGCTAAGTAAATTATTTCCTGGGAAATAATTTGGAAATTTTTTTAATGAAGAGGTGAAGATTATGCCAGAACTACCAGAGGTTGAAACTGTTAAAGAGTCTTTAAAAATAAGACTTAAAGGAAAGAAAATACTTAGTGCAAATGTCATTTATAATAATATTATTGCTTATCCCGAAGTTAAAGATTTTATTAAGCAAATTAGTAATCAGACAATTAATGATATGAAACGAAGAGGTAAATTTTTACTATTTGATTTAGATGATTATTATCTTTTATCACATCTTAGAATGGAGGGTAAATATTTCTTTAAAACTAAAGATGATGTGCTAGACAAACATGAACATGTTACTTTTGATTTAGATAGTGGAGAAGAACTTAGATATAAAGATACAAGAAAATTTGGTAAGATGTATCTTATAAAAAAGGAAGATATTGATAATATTGGTCCTTTAAAAGATTTAGGATTGGAACCATGGGATGAAAATTTGACTAGTAATTATTTACTCAATAAGTTTAAGAACAAAAAACTTCCTATTAAAAGTGTACTTTTAGATCAGAGTATAATCGTCGGTATCGGAAATATTTATGCTGATGAAATATTGTTTATGTGCAAAATTAATCCTTTAAAGCATTGTAATTTAATTACAGAAGAAGAAGCCAGCAATATTATTAAATATACAAAAGAAGTACTTGAGAAGGCAATAAAGATGGGGGGTACCACGATTAGAACTTATAGTTCAGTAGATGGTGTTCATGGATTATTTCAAGAAGAATTACTAGTTCATGGTAAGGATAAGGGCTTATGTCCAAAATGTAAAAATAATATTTCAAAAATTAAAGTTGGTGGTAGAGGAACCTACTATTGTGAAAAGTGTCAAAAGTAATATTGACAAGAATTTTACATAATTAATGTAACTTATTTGGTTACATTTTGCTTTTTTTATTGACTTGATAATATAGTTATGATACCTTTAAATTGGTGATATTATGAGTGATGAACCTTTTAGACTTTCTTTAATTGAAATAATGAATAACGATCTACTTAATGATTTTGTAAATTGTATATTTGATTATAATTTAAAGAAAGATGAATATGTTTACATACAATATAAAATTGTTAATGGTAATATTATTCTAAATATTTTTGATAATAGTGAGGATAATAGATTTAAGGCTTATATTTTTACAGATAATGAAACTGAAACTCAAGATGATGATATTATTTATGTAAATGTTGGAACCTGCTATCAGGAATATAAAAATGGAAATAAAAATAAATTAATTTTACTAGGTGCTCTTCTTAAAAGTGATAATAAAGATGAAAAAAAAGAGATAATTAAATCTCTATTTGATAATAATATTAAAAACATACTTATCGATAATTTTATTTGATAATTGGTTTATTGCGATATTCTTCGTTTATTAAATTGCTATTAGTTACTAAAGAGTAGATTTTTGTAATTTTTAATTCGATATCTAATATTTTAGATATATTTTTTTTATATCCAGTAATTAGAGGAACATCTATTGACTTTTTGATTTTATTTAAATATTTCTTTCCATTAGTTGAAAATCCTAATAGTCTTATGTAGTCTACTTCTATATCCTTTGCTGATTCTTTTGTAAAATCTACTAAAATATGAAGAAGCATTCGAGATATTTTATTATATGTATATCGTTTTGTTTTTATTTTTGATATTAACTCTTCATAATTAGAGCTTGTATTTATATTTTTTATAAGACGATTTTCAATTCCTTCATCGACAGTTTGATATTTATTTAAATTTGATTCTTCTTCAATTACTTTATATTTTAAATATTGATAATAATCATTCATACTTATTTTATATAAATAATTAGAACTATATGGTATTAAATTATCAATATTTTGATTATCTAAATTTAATTTTCGAATAGTAGACGCAGATGCGATGTTATCTTTTATTTTATTATCATGATAAGAATTAGTTCTTTTGATATTTATGATATTGATATTTTGTTTATCTATTTTTATTTGTTTAATATATGATAAAGCAAGTAAATCATTTGGGCTATCTATTTTATAGCCTGTTAGGTCATTTACTGCATTGTTAGTAGCAGTTGGATAATTGATACCTTTATTTAAATATTTTTTAACAATAATATTGTAATTAGGATTGTTGATTTGAGTATCTGCGATTAAATTGATGATATCTAAATTATCGGATTCTGTACCAAAAACGAGTGTGTCTATTTTCATTTTTTCAAGAATTGTAATTGCTCCTTTGGCAAAAATATCTGATCCTTGTGTTGCATAAACAAAAGGCAGTTCAATAACGATATCAATATTATTATCTAGAGCTATTTGGGTTTTATCCCATTTATTTAGAACAGAAACATCTCCTCTTTGTGTAAAGCAAGATGATACTACCGCTATTATGATGCTATCGGGATACATTTCTTTTATTTTATTTATTTGATACAAATGTCCATTATGAAATGGATTGTATTCTGCTATTAAACCAATTATATGCACAATTATCACCGGTTATATAATATCACAATTAATTAAATTATGCAAAAAAATGGTAATGATTAAACGATGAGTGTTGTTGTATAAAAAGTGAATGTATGATATAATACTTTTGTGATTTTGAAGTGAGGTTGTATTGTGATGAATTTTTTAAATATTATTAACTTTATAGGTAATTCTTATCTAAGTTGGAAAAATATTTATGATATTATCGGTGCTGTACTTAGTGCTATGCTTTTTTATAAAACATTTTATTGGTTAGTAGGTCTATTTTTTACTAGGAAATTCAAACCGGCAAAAAATAAGCATAAATATGCAATTTTAATAGCAGCAAGAAATGAAAAAGCGGTTATCGGTAATTTACTTGATAGTATTAAAAAACAAGATTATCCTCAAGAATTATTAACTACTTTTGTAGTTGCAGATAATTGTACAGATAATACAGCAGAAATTGCAAGAAAATGTGGAGCTATCTGCTACGAAAGATTTGACAATGAGCATAAAACTAAAGGTTTTGCTCTTCAATATTTATTGGAAAAAATTGAAGAGGATTATGGTAGAATGTCGTTTGAAGGATATTTTATTTTTGATGCTGATAATTTGTTAAAAAAAGATTATATTTCAAGAATGAATGATGCTTTTGATTCTGGAGAAAAAATTATTACTTCTTATCGTAATACGAAAAATTTTGATGAAAATTGGGTTGCATCAACTTATGCACTACATTGGATTAGATCTATTAGATGTAATCATAGAGCTAGATCTGTGTTTAGGCTTGCTACTAATATTCAGGGAACTGGTTTCTTATTCACTAATGAAATCGTTAAAAATGGTTGGAAATATACTTCTCTTACTGAAGATAGGGCTCTTACGGCAGATGCTGTAGCACAAGGATATAGAATAACTTATAATGATGAAGCTATGTTTTATGATGAACAGCCAATTAGTTTAAAAATTGCTTTAAGACAAAGACTTAGATGGAGTAAAGGACATTTACAAGCTTTTGCCGAATCCGGACCATATTTATTTATTAATATATTTTTTGGAAAATTGTTTATTAGGACAAGATGGAAAGAAAAGGAAAAAAAGGTAAAGAAAAAGTCTTTTAAAGATATTTTACTTCTTATTGTTGAATCAATTAGACACAGATTTGCTTCATATGATACTTTAATGCAATTGACACCATTTTCTGTTTTTAATTTATTTAGATGGTTGGTGGTAATTGTTATTATGTATGGCTGCTACTCATATAATGTTGGTATTGATGGAGTTAATATGTTTGCAGGTAGTACTTATTTTGCTAAGTTACTGAGAAGTTTATTTACAATTAAGATTGTTGCCGAACCAGGATTAAATGCTTTATTTATTGGAATGATTACTTCAATATGGCTTAGGATATTATATAGGATTGGTAAGTACTTTGAAAATATGTTTGTGGCTATTTATTTGTTTATTGTAGAGAGAAAAAATATCAAAAAAATACCTTTTAGGAAAAAAATTTTATATACTTTAACTTGGCCTACCTTTGATATTATAGGTAGATATAGTACTTATGCAGCTTTATTTATGAAAGTTACTTGGAAACCGATTCCTCATGAAAGTAAAGTAACTATTGATGATATTAGTAATGAAAAAAGTTCATAAATTAATATGAACTTTTTAAATGCTTTTATCTTTTGATGCTTCTATTGTCTTAAAATAATTATATTTTAATGTTAAGTCGTTTTTTCTGATAATGTAATTTATATAGTAATTTTTATCTTCAAGTGATAATGGATCAATAATTTTATTATTTGTTACTATTCCACCATCGACATAAACATTACCATCGTACCAGGAATAATCACTAAAGAAAACATATCCATTATAATTTGAATCTAGAGCATCAGTGCCTATATAATAATTTGGATGATATTCTAATCCGAATAAATTTATTAAGGTAGGAAGAATATTTAATTGTGATGTTACTTCTGTTATTTTTGTTTTTTCAATATTATTAGACCAAATAAAGAATGGTGTATGATTGATTAAATTATTATCTGTTTCTTTGTATTTATCTAGTATGGTTTGATCAGATAATGTATATAAATAGTGATCTGTAAAGACTACTATTACAGTATCATCTAAAAGCATTTTTTCTTGTAATGTATTTATAAGTAATTCAACCATATAATCTGTTTCTTTTGCTTGTCTTCTAGCACATTCTTCCTCAGTTAAGTTTGGTAATACTTGATCCTTTGATAATTCTTCTATTCCTTGTTCCTTTAATAAATCTTCAGTTATTAATGATTTACATAATCCTTTTTCTGTAGTAAAAGGCATATGACCTGAATAAGTTATTATATAGTCGACAAATTTATTTTCATTAAACATTTTTTCTCTAAATGTGTCATTTAAAATTAATTCTCGATCTAATGTATATGAATCATCTTTATATGTTCCTAAATCTATAAGACCATAATAATTATCATATCCCCAGTTTTTATAATTAGTTCCCCTAGAATAATACTCGCTAGTGTTCATATGAAAAGCGTTGACTGCATATTCTTCTTTTTTGAATAAATTAGCTAAGGAATATGGAAAATAATTTTTATTGAAAGTATATGCATTTTGTGTATATGATAGTGGAGTTATAAAACCAGTATTTACTGCAAATTCCGAATTAAAGGTTGAACCTCCTCCATTATAATAGGAATAATGATTAGTAAAATTGATTCCACTATTCATCATTTTATATAACGTAGGTGTATCTTCCTTTGTTATAAGCCAATTATCAGTTCCTTCAAGTTGTAATATTATTAAATTTTTATCTTTATATTTACCAGTGTATTTATTTGAATAGTTATCTTCGGTATTATTATATACTTCTTCAAGAAATAATACTTCTTCTTCGTTACTTGATTTTTTGGCTTTAATAAAAGTTATATAAAAATTTCTAATACTATATTCATATATTCCAGTAATGGTCATACTTTTATTATTATCATTAAAATTTATATATATATTTCTTGGGTTTCTCCAAGTACTCCATGTTAATTCATTATTTGGACTTCCTAAAAGAAAAGGAATTATAAAATGAACAATTAAAAAGATAAAAAACACCCTAATAATATTTTTTAAATTTGTTTTTTTTCTTGATGGAAAATATTTTAAAGCAAAAACGAATGATATTATTATTATTATACTTGATATATATACCCATATATTACAATTTAAAATAGCATCAATAATATATACTGATCCTTCTCCTGCCATCATAATAAGACTAAAATCAAAGAATGAATTTGTCATTGAATAATATACATTGTTGGTTATAAAAAGGGCTAAAGATAGTATAAAGAAAAAAATATACAGTATTTTTCCTTTTTTCTTTTCTAAAAATAGACAAATACCAATCATTAAGAATACCCATATCAAGGTAAATAAATTAGGAACTAATCTTCCAATAGAAAAAAAATTTATTTTTCTACCTAAAATTCTAGTTATTAAATCAATTAATATAAAAGGTAGAGCCATTAGAATTATATAATAATATTTTTGAAAAAAATTTTTTGTTTTTGATAATATTTTTTTAATATTTATATTTTTTATTTTATTTAAAATACTTTTTTTATTATTCTTTTTTATTTCTTTTTTCACAGAAATCACCACTATTGAAATTATACTATATATTTATTTTTTTGTAAATAGTTATAATTTGCATTGTTTTTTGAATATTGCTTGTACCATTTTTGAAAAAAGTATATCTTTTTTTTTGTTTTTTTGATATAATCTATTTAGAATAGGAAGAAGGGTTAATATGTTTAAAGAAATAATTGCTATTAGTAAGAATTATGCTATTGTAAAAATTGATAATGTAGTTACTGATGATTTACTTAACTTAAATGTTATTTTTGAAGAAGAAAATAAAAAAATATTAGGAGAAATTGAAGAAATTATTAATAATGAAGCTAAAATTAATTTTTTGGGAGAGTTTCATAATGATAAGTTTTTTGATGGTATTATTAGAAAGCCTAGTATTACCTCAACTATTAGAATAATTAATTCAACTGAACTTGCAGAGCTTACTGGTTATAACGACCCTAATAGTATGTTACTTGGATTATCTCCTTTATATAATGATAGCCCTATTAAAATTAATATAGATGATATGTGGAGTAATCATAGTGCAATATTTGGTAATACTGGTTCTGGTAAAACTTATGGCGTAGCTAGACTTGTTCAAAATTTATTTACGATGCAGAATTTTATTCCATTTAACAGTGTTATCTTTATCTTTAATAATACTGATGAATATGATAATGCTTTTAACTCTATTAATAACTTTAATTTTAATTTTAATTATAAATTATTTACTACTAATACTGAAAAAAGTGAAAATATATTAAAATTACCACTTTGGCTATTATCTGTAGATGATTATGCTAATCTACTTGATGTTACTGAATATTCACAAATTATGATTATTGAAAAGATGCTTACTTATGTTTCATTATTTGCAAAAAATGATGAGGAATCTAATAAATATAAAAATCATTTAATTGCTAAAGCTATTATTTCTGTTCTTTATTCTAATCAAGTATCTGCAAGAATTAGAGATCAAATTTTTTCTATTTTAACTGATTGTCATACAAAAGAACTTAATTTAGATGTTGAGGTTCCTGGTGTTGGATATGTTAGAGAGTTTAGAAAATGTTTTGATATTGATAGTCAAGGTCAATTTGTTGAGAAAATTCTTGTAACTCAATATATTAGTAGTTTTTTGGATAATGAGACTAAATGGAGTGAAGAATATACCCCTACTTTCTTTACTCTTGATGATTTAGAAATTGCTCTTAACTTTACTTTAATTTCGGAAGGTCTATTACTTAATGAAAAATCATATAATGAAGCTACAGCTTTAAAAGTTAAACTTCATACGATCGCTAATAGTTCTTTAAGAAAATTTTTTGAATATGATAAATTTGTAACTGTTAATGAGTTTATTTCTAGTCTAATACTAGTTGGAAATAACAAAAGAGCACAAATTATTAATTTTGTTTTAGAAGATATTGATGATAGATTTGCTAAATCGTTGGTTAAAATCTATTCAAGAATATTATTTAGTTTTATGAAAAGTCTTCCTACTAGAGGTAGCATGCCAATACATATAATGCTTGAAGAAGCTCATAGATACGTTCAAAAAGATAATGATATAAATATATTAGGATATAATATATTTGAGAGAATAGCTAAAGAAGGTAGAAAATTTGGTGTTGTTATTGATTTAATTACCCAGAGACCTACTGAACTATCAGAAACAGTTTTATCTCAATGTAGTAATTTCTTAATATTTAAAATTAATCATCCTAGTGATTTAGAATATATTGAAAAGATGGTTCCTAATATAAGTAGTGATGTTATTGAAAAACAAAAATCACTTCAATCTGGTACTTGTGTTGCTTTTGGTAAAATGATGAAAATACCAATGATAGTAAAAATGCAGCTTCCTAATCCTGCTCCACAAAGTTCTAATGCTAGTATTTTTAATAAGTGGATGATACAGTGGAAAAATTAATTAAAAAAAGCCTTATTTTATAAGGTTTTTTTAATTATCAACATTATCAACAGGTATGTTGATAATTAAAATACAATATGTTAATAAATAAAATTAACAAAATTGTTGATAAGTCTTTTAATTTCTTATTTTATATGCTATTATATTGTTGATAAAATGTTTATAACTTGTTAATTTACATGTTATTGTAAAATTTTTACTAGACAAATTTGAAATTTGAGATATAATAAAATTAATGGGAACTTTAGTTAAGGAGGTTTTGTGATGAATACAGATATATTATGGAATAATTTTCTTGATAAAATTAAAGAACGAATTTCTCCTTTATCTTATGATACTTGGTTTAAAGATACTAAATTAAAAAAAATAGATAAGAATGTTGCTATTATCGAAGTCCCAATGAGTTTACATAAAAAACATTTAGAAGAAAATTATTTAGATGAAATTGAAGAAATATTTAATTCAATAACAGGTACAAATTTTACGTTTCAATTTAAACTAGAAAGTGAATTATTGGAAGAAAAAATAAACGATGATATTATTCAAGAAGTAAGAGAAACACCTGGTGTACCATATCAAAGTAATATATCTGCTAATTTAAAGAGTGAATATACTTTTGATAACTTTATTGTTGGAGATTCGAACAGATTTGCATTTACTGCTGCTAGAGCAGTTGCAGAAAAACCTGGCAAAGCTTATAATCCTTTATTTTTATATGGAAAAAGTGGATTAGGAAAAACACATTTAATGCATGCAATTGGTAATTATATATTAGAAAATTCTAATAAAAGAGTTCTTTATGTATCTAGTGAGCAATTTGTTAATGATTATATATATGCTGTTAGAAATAATGATAAAAATAATTTTGATAGAATAGATTCATTTAAAAATAAATATCGAAATATTGATGTATTAATAATAGATGATATACAATTTTTAGGAACTGCTACTAAAGGTCAAGAAGAATTTTTTCATACTTTTAATCAATTACACGATTCTAATAAACAAATTATAATAGCTTCAGATAGATCAGTTGATGATTTAAAAATGCTTGAGGATAGATTGATAACACGATTTAATTGGGGTCTTACAGCTAATATTACACCTCCTGATTTTAATTTAAGAGTTGATATTATAAAGAAAAAAATATCACATCAAGAAGCCGCAGAAGATATACCAATAGAGGTGATTGAATATATTGCTAATATTAATGATTCTGATGTAAGACAGCTTGAGGGAGCAATAACAAGAGTTTTTGCTTATGCGCTGATGATGAATAAGGGTATTGTAACTCTCGATGTAGCAATTGATGCTCTCAAAGATAAAATTTCAGACAGAAGTGTTTATAAAAATGATGTTCATAGAATACAAAGAATTGTCTGTGAGTATTTTAAAATTGATATTGAAGATTTAAAAGGAAAAAAAAGAAGTAAAGATATTAATTATCCAAGACAAATAGCTATTTATTTATGTAGATTAATGACTAATGAATCTTTTCCGAAATTAGGAACTTATTTTGGAGGTAGAGATCATTCTACTATTATTAGTGCTTATCAGAAAATAGAAAAAGATTTAAAATTAAGTAGTCAACTTCAAGTAGTTATAAATGAATTAAAAAGTCGAATATAGTTGATAAAAAATTGATTATCCACATGTATTGTGGAAATAAAAAGTATTAGAAATTAAAGAAAAAAGAGAAATTATTAACAATATCAACAGTATAATAATAATTATAAAAAATAAAAGAAAGAAGATGATAAATATGAAATTTATGATTAAGAAAGAAATATTATTAGAAAGTTTAAATAATACTGCTAGAGCAATATCGACTAAAAATTTGATTCCAATACTTACAGGTATTAAATTTGATCTAAAAAAAGAAGGATTATATTTATATGCTAGTGATACTGATGTATCTATTAGAACTTTTATTCCTAATGATAAATTAACTAATGTTGAAGAAATAGGTAGTATTGTAATTGGAGGAAAGTATATTGTTGAAATAGTTAGAAAATTGCCAAATATTGATATTTTACTTGAAGTTATCGATGGTTATAAATTAATTGTTAGCACTGATAATACTGAATTTAGTTTAAATGGTATTAATCCTAATGAATTTCCTAATTTAGATTTAGATGAAACAAAAGAACCAATTATTATAGATAATGGTATTTTTAAAGATATTATTAATCAAACAGTTTTTGCTACTTCGCAAAGTGAAACAAGACCATTACTTACAGGTATTAATTTTAGAATTAATGAAAATATTTTAGAAGTATTGGCTACGGATTCTTATAGATTATCAAGAAAAGTTGTTAATATTGATAATAATATTGAAAATGAAGTTAATATTGTTATTCCTGGCAAAAATTTAATAGAACTTACTAAAATGCTTGATGATGATAATGCTAGTGTGGAATTACATTTATTTAGTAATAAAGTATTATTTAAATATAAGAATATTGTTTTCTTATCTAGATTACTTAGTGGAACTTATCCTACAACTTCAAGTATTATTCCTAACGATTTTGATATTGAACTTGAATGTTCTTTTAATGATTTATTTAATATGATAGATAGAGCATCTTTACTTACTTCTGATAGAGAAAAGAATACTATTAAATTATCTCTTACTAAGGAAGAACTTATGATTTCTTCTAATTCACCAGAAATCGGTAAAGTAGAAGAAAAAATTGCTATTGTTTCTGATAAAGAAATTAATATTGCTTTTAGTTCTAAATTTATGCTTGATGCTATTAAAAGTTTTAATAAGGATAAAATTGTACTTTGTATGAATAATGATAGTTCACCAATTGTTGTAAAAAATAAAGAAGATTCTTCTTTAGTGCAGTTAGTACTACCAATTAAAACTTGCTAAAATTTATTAATATTGGTTATTTAGTTAAAAATTATTTATTTTTAACTTTTTTTTAATATTATTTCGACAAAATTCTTCATTTTTCGACAATAAAATATGTTTTAATAGATGTTACATATTTTTATATGTGGAAAGGGGGATTTATGAATAACTATATTATAAATGAGGATGTTTTATGTTTTACTCAGGATTCTGATAATAAAAATAAGATATTAGTTATAGAAAAAAATAGAAAATTTAACATTAATGGTGATAGTTTTAAATTTTTAAAAAAGTGTTGTCGACTATATGGTCATTCTTATAGTATGCAACGTCAATTTGTAATAGATAATTTTGATTTTTATATTAAAACACCAATTATTTTATCAGAATACAATATGATTATTTTTTTTCCAACAACTACACCTTCTTCTGATGATTGTATATGGATTTCTTATAATAATGTTGATAGATATGTGAAAGAGAATAATTATACTAAGATATATTTTAAAGGTGGAAAAATTCTTAATATTAGTGCTTCCTATAGTACTATTGATAATCAAATTACTAAATGTATTAAGATTGAAAAATATATTAGAAATAGAAACCTTAAAAATATGTCAAATTCTTTTAATTTATAAGGAAAAGGATAATAAAAAAGTTATCTTTTTCTTTTCTTCTATGTTATTATGTGGTATAATTATATATGTATAGGGGTACATAAACTTGAAAAAGGTGAAATAATGGGTAAAAAAAGGCATTAAAATGAGAATAAAAAAAATTAAATTAAAAAATTACCGAAATTATAATGATATAGAATTAAATTTTAATGATAATTTAAATATTATAATTGGAGATAATGCTCAAGGTAAAACTAACTTATTAGAATCAATTTATGTACTTGCTGTGACAAAATCATTTTTATCTATTAGTGATAAAAATTTAATAAAATTTAATAATAAATTTGCGATTATTAAAGGATTTTTAGAGTGTAAAAATAATAATATTAGTTTAGATATTTTATTTAATGAAAGTAGAAAAATAGTTAAAATAAATGGAAAAGAAATAAAAAAATTAAGTGATTATATTTCAGTAATGAATGTTGTTATTTTTAATGCTGATAGTATAAGAATTTTTAAAGAAAGTCCTAATTTAAGAAGAAAGTATTTTAATATTCAAATTAGTCAAATAAATAGAAGTTATTTAAAAATATTAAATGATTATAACATTGTTTTGAGACAAAGAAATGAATTTTTAAAGATCATGAATATAAATAAAGATAGTGATATCAGTTATTTAGAGGTACTTAATAATAAATACGCAGATTTATCTGTTCAAATATGGAAGTATAGAAAAAAATATATAGATGATATTAATAATTATTTAGATGATATGTTTTATTCTATTACTAATATTAATGGTTTAAAATTAAATTATGTATCTAATATTACTGCTAATGGCAACGATGATATTAAAAATTTGTTATTAGAAAAAATAAAAAATAATTTTAGTAAAGAGTTACAGTATAAAATGACTTTGATTGGTCCAAATAGAGATGATTTTTATTTTTCTTTAAATAATAAAAATTTGTCATTATTTGGTAGTCAAGGACAGATAAGAAGTTCTGTATTGGCGTTGAAATTAGCAGAGGTAAAATTATTTACTAATATTGTTGAGGATAGTCCTATTCTCTTATTAGATGATATTTTTAGTGAATTAGATATAAATAAAAGAAATAATATATTGAAATATTTAAATAAAAATGTCCAAACGATAATAACTACTACTGATATTGAAAATATTAATGAAAATATAAGAAAGAAAGCAAATGTTTATAAAATAAAAGATGGAAAATTATTTCCCGGGAAATAATTTTAAAGCAGGAAGGATGATGAAAAATGAATAATAATGAACATTATAATGCTTCTGATATTCAAGTTTTAGAAGGACTTGAAGCAGTAAGAAAAAGACCAGGTATGTATATTGGATCTACTAGTGCCAGAGGACTTCATCATTTAGTTTGGGAAATAGTTGATAATGCTATAGATGAAGCATTAGCTGGATATTGCGATGATATTGAAATTACAATAAATAAAGATGGTTCTATAACTGTCAAAGATGATGGAAGAGGAATACCTGTTGAAGTTCATCCTAAAACAGGATTATCAACAGTTGAGACTGTATATACAGTATTACATGCAGGTGGTAAATTTGGTGGTGGAGGATATAAAGTATCCGGAGGTTTACATGGTGTTGGAGCTTCCGTTGTTAATGCACTTAGTAAATGGGTTGAAGTAACGGTTTATAAAGATGGTAAAGTACATTATATAAAGTTTATTAATGGTGGTAAAACAATTGAACCACTTAAAGTAATAGGTAAGTGTAGTGATGATAGAACGGGAACTACGGTAACTTTTATGCCTGATGATCAAATATTTCAAGAAACAACTACTTTTGATTATGAAACTTTGAAAATAAGAATAAGGGAATTAGCTTTTTTAAATAAAGGATTAAAAATAACTTTAATTGATGATAGAGATGGTAAAAAGGATTCTTTTGTTTATGATGGTGGTATCAAAGAATTTGTTGAATACTTAAATAAAAATAGAACTTCTATTCATGAAGATATTGTATATGTTGAAGGAATGGAAAATGATATTTCAGTTGAAGTTGCACTTCAGTATAATGATGGTTATAATTCTACAGTTTATTCTTTTGTTAATAATATTATAACTCCAGAAGGGGGAACTCATGAAGATGGTGTAAAACTTGCTTTAACAAGAATAATTAATAATTATGCTAGGAATAATAAAATTTTAAAAGATAATGATGAACCATTAAATGGTGATGATGTAAGAGAAGGTATTACGATGATAATATCGGCTAAGGTACCTGAACCTCAATTTGAAGGTCAGACGAAGACTAAACTAGGTAATAGTGAAGTTAGAAAAGTAGCTGCTAGTATTTTTGCTAAAGATTTTGAAAGATTTTTAATGGAACATCCTAATGATGCAAGAATAATTATCGATAAATCGATGACTGCTGCTAGAGCAAGAGTAGCTGCTAAGAGAGCAAGAGAGTTAACTAGAAGAAAAGGTGGACTAGAAATAACCAATTATTGGGGAAAACTTACTGATTGTTCTTCAAAAGATGCTACTATTTCAGAGATGTTTATAGTTGAGGGAGATAGTGCAGCTGGTAGTGCAAAGATGGGAAGAGATCCTATAACTCAAGCTATTCTTCCTATACGTGGAAAAATACTTAATGTTGAAAAAGCAAGACTTGATAGAATACTTGCTAATGAAGAAATTAGGACAATGATTACAGCTTTAGGAACTGGTATAGGAGACGAATTTGATATTAGTAAACTTAGATATTATAAGATCGTTATTATGACTGATGCCGATGTTGATGGAGCTCATATCAGAACCCTTCTTTTAACGCTATTTTATAGATATTTTAAGCCACTTATTGAGAATGGACATATATACGCTGCGCAACCACCTTTATATTCAATAAAACATGGTAAAACAATTAAATACGTGCTTAATGAGGAAGAAAGAGATAAATATTTAGCGACATTACCATCAAATACAAAGTATGAAATTGGTAGAATGAAAGGTTTAGGAGAAATGGATCCAGAAGAATTAAGAGAGACTACCATGGGTATCGAAAAGAGAATATTAAAGCAAATTACAATGGATGATGCTATTACTGCTGATGAGACTTTCCAATTACTTATGGGTGAAGAAGTTGAACCTAGAAGAAAGTTTATTGAAGATAATGCATTATTTGTAGAAAATCTGGATATATAGGAGGCTATTGGTATGGAAGATGAATTAGAATTAGAAAGAGATAGAAAAGTCTCTGTTAATATAGTTGGGGAAATGAGAAAGTCTTTCCTTGATTATTCAATGAGTGTTATTGTTGCAAGAGCAATACCTGATGTGAGAGATGGATTAAAGCCAGTTCATAGAAGAATTTTATATACTTTATATGAAGAAGGTATGACTCCTGATAAGAAGTATCAAAAGAGTGCTAATGCTGTCGGTGCAGTTATGGGACATTATCATCCACATGGCGATGCTGCAATTTATGATTCAATGGTTCGTATGGCTCAGGATTTTACTTATAGGCATACCCTTGTCGATGGACATGGTAATTTTGGTTCCATCGATGGAGATGGAGCTGCAGCTAGTCGTTATACTGAAGCAAGACTTGCTAAGGTATCTATGGAATTACTTAGAGATTTAAATAAGGATACTGTTGATTTTTCTGAAAATTATGATGGTCAGAGGAAAGAACCTGTTGTATTACCTAGTAGATTTCCTAATATTTTAGTTAATGGTAATATGGGTATTGCGGTTGGTATGGCTACAAACATTCCACCACATAATTTAGGTGAAGTAATTGATGGATGTATTGCTTATATTGATAATCCTACTATTAGTGTTAATGAATTAATGCAATATATAAAAGGACCTGATTTTCCTACTGCTGGTGTGATTTTAGGTAATGCTGGTATTAAAAAAGCATATGAAACAGGTAAAGGGACTATTACTATTAGAGGAATGGCAAAAGTAGAAGATCATCATGGAAGAGAAAGAATTGTTATTACAGAAATTCCTTATCAAGTTAATAAGAAAGCTTTAATTACTAGGATTGGTGAGTTAGTAAGGGATAAAGTTATTGATGGTATTTCTAATTTAAGTGATGAATCAGCTTTAGAAGGTATTAAGATTGTAATAGATGTTAAAAGAGAATCAAATGCAAATGTTGTTTTAAATAATTTATACAAGCATACTCCTTTACAAACTTCATATGGTATTAATTTTTTGATGCTTGTTGATGGAAGTCCTAGAACTTTAGGTTTGAAGGAAATATTAGAAAAATATGTGGAACATCAAAAACATGTTATTTATAGAAGGTGTGAATTTGATTTAAAAAGATATAAAAATCGTTTACATATATTAGATGGTTTGAAAATTGCTTTAGATAATATTGATAGGGTTATTAAAATTATTAAAGAATCTCAAGATGATGAAGAAGCAAAAGCAGGTTTGATGACTGGTTTTGGATTATCGGAGGTTCAATCACAGGCTATTCTTGATATGAGATTAAAGCGTTTAACTGGTTTAGAAAAATCTAAAATTGAAGATGAAATAACGGAACTTGAAAAATTGGTTAAAGAATTAGAAGAAATTTTGGCTAGTGAAAATAGAATTCTTGAAGTTATAAAAAGTGAAATGTTAGAAATTAAAGAAAAATATGCTAATGAGAGAAGAACACATATTGATATGACTGCGATTGATTATATTGAAGATGAATCTTTAATTCCTGTCGAAAATATTGTTATTACTCTTACTAATAAGGGTTATATTAAAAGATTAACCTCTGATACCTATAAAACTCAAAATCGAGGTGGTATGGGTGTTAAAGGAATGTCTACTAATGAAGAGGATTTTGTAGAACATTTGATTAATGCTACTACTCATGATTTTATTTTAATGTTTACTAATAAAGGTAAGGTTTATAGAATTAAAGGGTATGAAATTCCAGAATATAGTAGACAATCAAAAGGATTACCAATTGTTAATCTACTTAGTTTGGATAAGGATGAGCAAGTTAATTCTTTACTTAAGATAACAAAAGATGATGATTATAAGTATTTAGTTTTTGCTACGAAGAGTGGTTTAATTAAGAGAACTGATATATCCGAGTTTGATAGTATTAGGAATAATGGTAAGAAGTTTATTACTTTAAAAGATGATGATGAACTTGTATCTGTTAAGAAAACTACTGGAAAAGATGAGATTTTAATGACTTCTTCAAAAGGGAGAATGGTAAGATTTAAAGAAGATAATGTCAGAGTAATGGGTAGAGGTGCTTCTGGTGTAAAAGGTATTAATTTAGACGGTGGAGTACTTGTTGGCATGGAAATTGCTCATGACGATGAACTTATTTTAACAGTGACTGAGAAGGGATATGGTAAAAAGACTCCTACTTCAGAATATAGAATTACTAATAGAGGTGGCAAAGGTGTTAAAACTGTTAATATTACCGATAAAAATGGTTCTATAGTATCATTTAAGTCTGTGGATAATAATAATGATGTGATGATTATTACTGATTCTGGTATTGTTATTAGAATTGATGCAAGTAAGATTTCTACGATGAGTAGAGTTACTCAAGGTGTTAGACTTATTAATTTAAAAGAAAATAGTGTTGTAAGTTCGGTATCGGTTGTTGATAAGGAAGAAACTGATGATAATATTAATTCTGAATCTTTGATTGAAGAAAGCAATAATACTGATATAGCTGTTGATACAGTAGTAGAAGATAATAATAGTAATGAAAGTGATTCTGAATAAGATCACTTTCTTTTTCTTTATTAATCTTGCCTAACGGCGCCCCCGAAATCCATTGGATTTCTCCATATACCTTTACTAGTATTTGTTTATACTTATACTTTTATAGTGTTTTGTATGCTGGGAAATTATTTCCCGGGAAATAATTATTGTTATAAAGGTAGTTTTAAAGGAAAAATGTAGGTTAAAATAAGATTTCGAGTTTGTTGATAGATATAATTTATAAATAAAAATATTTCCCAGGAAATAAATATCAAACAAATGTTCGAATATAATAAATATTGCATTATCTAAAAAAATATGGTATTATGTTGTTGATACAACATTAATTAGTGGAACCAAGTCAGGATCGGAAGATAGCAGCTTTAACACTTTATTAATGTGTGTATCTTTTTTATTCTTTTAATTTCATATAGTAGATTGTTGATGGACCAAAATTTATTTAATGTTCCACGTGGAACATCATATGTATGTTTATATGCAACTATGAATCTTATGTTTCATGTGAAACATAAGATATCCACAGAATTTATTAATAGATATAATTTAGTTTAATTATTCTTAATAAGAATTTAAATTAATTATAAATTTATTATCAGTTTTAGGTTCCACGTGGAACATGAACTTATCGCTATTTTTAGTTGATATTAATTTTTACTATTTAAATAATATTTATATTTTATCAATTAATATTTATGTAAAATATAGGATCATATTAACAAAGTATGTTAAAAGTAGTTGAAATAACTATAATTATATATAAGCAATTTTAGATTCATGTTTCACGTGAAACATGCTTTTTTTATCAACAGATTTTGTGAATAAATTTTTAATTATGTTTAACAATTTTAAATTGTATTAAATTATTTATGAGATCAGTTTATTTTGCAAATTTAATTGATATTAATATTTTATATGAAATATTGCAGTTATTAACTTATTTAGTGGATAATTATAGTGTTTATTAAATTATTTTTAATAATGAAATAATTTTTATTTTAAATATTAATTTTTTTAAAAAAATTAAATTTTATTTTTATGTTTCACGTGAAACATAATTCTTATCAACAATTTTTGCTGATTATGAAATTTATAATTAATAATAATTTTGACTAATAAAGATAATTGTTTTGTTTTTGATATTGTAAATGAATAATTTATATGATAATATGTTTATGTTTCACGTGGAACATAGAGTTGGTGATAATATGAATAAAAATAAAATGATGTTGGCTCTTAATGAAGCTAGAAAGGCATACAAACTTGATGAAATTCCAGTTGGGTGTGTTATTTTTAGGGAAAATGAAATTATTGCTTGTGGATACAATAAAAAAGAATCTAAATCTAATGCTATTTTGCATGCTGAAATTATTGCTATTGAAAAGGCTTGTAAAAAACTTAAAAGTTGGAGACTTGATGATTGTGTTATGTTTGTTACTTTAGAACCTTGTATGATGTGTATGGGTGCTATTTTGGAAAGTCGCATTAAAACTGTTTATTATGGTACTAAAAATAATAACGAACAAATGTATGATATTAATAAGCTTTCAAAAAATATTAAATTGTTTAATTTAGATGATGATGAGTGTTCTAAAATATTATCTGATTTTTTTAAAAATAGGAGAAAAAAATAACTTTTTCTCTTATTTTATGATATAATATAAGCGGTATGGGAGGTAGTTTGTGAGTTATTTAGCTTTATATAGGAAATATAGACCAATTGATTTTGATGATGTTTATGGACAAAAAGAGGTTGTTACTGTTATTAAAAATGCTATTAATTGTAATAAAGTTTCTCATGCTTATCTTTTTTGTGGTCCTAGAGGAACTGGAAAAACTACTATTGCTAAAATAATTGCTAGATTGGTTAATTGTGAGCATCTAGATAATGGTAAACCTTGTGGTAAATGTTATAGTTGTCTTAATTTTTTGAATAGCAGTGATATTGTTGAAATTGATGCAGCATCAAATAATGGTGTTGATGAAATTAGAGAATTGCGTGATAAAGTTAATTTAGTTCCTAGTAATTCTAAGTATAAAGTTTATATAATTGATGAAGTTCATATGCTTACTAATCAAGCTTTTAATGCTTTACTTAAAACATTAGAAGAACCTCCAGCACATGTTATATTTATTCTTGCTACTACGGAACCTCATAAGATTCCTCTCACTATTGCTTCTAGATGTCAAAAATTTAGATTTTCTAAAATAAGTGATGATCAGATTGTTGATCGATTAAAAGAAATTTCTAAAATTGAAAATATCATTATTGAAGATGATGCTTTATTTGAAATAGCTAGACTTGCTGATGGTGGGATGAGAGATGCTATTAATATGTTGGATCAATTAATTGCTTATAGTAATTCTAATATTACTTTAAATGATATTTATAAAGTAAATGGATCTGTTTCTTATGACGATTTGTCTGAATTATTAAAAAGTATTATTACAAGTGATAAAATTAAGGTAATTGAGTTTATAGATCGATTTGATGAAGATGGTAAGGAAATTAATAAATTTGTTGAGGAATTGATTATTTTTCTTAAAGATGTTATTCTGTATAAAAATACTAATCTTCTATCCACTATTGAAAGTAAAAATACGAATATTAAAAAAATTAGTGAATTATATGATAGTAAGGTACTTTACGATTTGATTGAAACTTTGAATAATGTGCAAAATATGATCAGAATGTCTACTAATGGTTCGATTCTTTTTATGACTTCATTACTGAAGTTTTCTGATACATATTTTAATAAAATTGAAATTACTGATAATATTAATAATTCTAATTCAATTAATAATAATTTAGAAACAAATGTTTGTGATAAAGATAAAAATATTTCCCGGGAAATAATTAAAACTAAAAATATTGATAATTTAAAAGAAAGTAATCTTTCTAACGAAGAAATTAATGTGAGAATTAATAATGCTTTAGCTTTAGCTTCAAAAGAAGTTCTTGAGAATATTAAAAATAATTGGAATTTAATTGATGAATATATTTATGATGATCAATTTTCTATTGTTTCTGGATTACTTAAGGATTCTTCTGTTGTTGTTGGATCTGAAAAATACGTTATTATTGCTAGTGAATTAACATCAATCGTTGATAGGATTAATGAAAATACGAAAATTATTGAAAGTTTATTTAAAAAGATGTTTGGTTATAAATTGTTTGTGGTAGGAATTACTATAGAAAAATGGAATATTGAAAAGAAAAATTATATTAATAATGTTCGAAGTGGTATTAAGTACACTATAAAGGAACATAAAATTAATAATGTTTTTCATAATGAAAAAACTCCTGTTGATGAACTTATTGATTTAGTGGGAGATAATATTATAGAATATAAATAAAAAAGGAGAATGATTAAAATGAATATGCAAAATTTAATGATGCAAGCAAAAAAAATGAAAAAGGATATTGAAAATGCGCAAAATGAGTTGGAAAGTAAAGTGTATGAAGGAAAGTCACAATTAGTAACTGCTACTGTTAGTGGAAAAAATAAACTTATTTCTATAAAAATTGATATGGATGAAGTTGGAAATGATGATAAAGAATTATTGGAAGATATGATTTTAGTAGCAGTAAATAGTGCAATTGATAAAATGGAAGAAGACAAAGAAGCTAAATTTGGAAAATATGGCCAAATGTTTAATGGATTGATGTAATATGTATCCAAATAGTATTAAAAATATTATTGATTGTTTTAAGGATTTGCCTGGTATTGGGGAAAAAACGGCCGAAAGACTTGCTTTTTCTTTAATTAATTTTAGTAAAGAAAAACTTACTTCTTTTTCTGAAGCTATTATTTCTGTAAGAGATAAAATAACTAATTGTGAAATATGTGGAAATATTACGGAGGATAAAGTTTGTAGTATTTGTAATGATAAGGAACGAAATAATAAAATTGTTTTTGTTGTTGAAAAAGCCAAAGATATTTCTCTTTTTGAAAAAATTAATGCTTATAATGGTAAATATCATGTTTTGGGTGGTCTTATTTCTCCACTTGAAGGTATTGGTCCTGATGATATTAATATTAATAGTTTAATATCAAGAATTAAAAGAGATAATGTTGAAGAGATTATTTTAACTTTAAAACCTTCAATTGAGGGTGAAACGACAATGCAATATATTAAAAAAATATTAGAAAATAAAAATGTTAAGATTACAAAAATTGCAACTGGAATACCTATTGGTACGGATATTGAATATATTGATCCTATGACTTTGGAATTTGCTTTAGAAGGTAGAAAAGACATATAAATAAGATTCAATCATATATTTTATTGGGTGAAATTATGATTGAAAAAATATTTTTGTTAGTAAAAAAATTTATTTTAGGTGTACTTTTTATATATGCTTATAATGTTATTATATTTCCTTTGAATATGACAATTGCATTTAATTTGGTTACTATTTTACTTGTTACTTTTTTTGGATTTCCTGCAATAATTGGACTTTGTTTATTTTCACTATTTATTTTTTAGAGAGGTGAGATAATGCTTGATGCATATAAAGATGGACAAGCTGTTGCTTATAATATTATGATGAACGCTATTAATAATAATAAATTGTCACATGCTTATTTATTTGATTCTAATGGTAATTCTGATGTTATGAATATTGTTTTATCTTTTGTAAAGATAATTATTTGTATGGATAAAAAATCTGATGAAGAAATATTGAATATTTGTGATAGAATTGATAATGGTAATTATATTGATGTTAAGATAATTGAACCTGATGGTCTTTGGATAAAAAAAGAACAGCTTTTGGATTTACAAAGTGAATTTAGTAAAAGTGCAATTGAAGGAAGTAAAAAAATATATATTATTAAATCCGCTGATAAAATGAATATTCAAACCGCTAATTCTATTTTGAAATTTTTAGAAGAGCCTGTTGATGATATTATTGCTATTTTAATTGTGGATAATATTAACTTGGTTATTCCAACTATTATCTCTAGATGTCAAATTATTAAACTTAACAAGAAAAAATATGAAGAATCTTCTTTACTTAATTTTTCTAATTTATGTAATAATACAAAATATCGTTGTTTAAGTGATGCTGAAAAAAGACAATTTATTGATGATGTTATTAATTTTATTATGATGATTGAAAATAGTGGATTAGATACATTAATATATACTAAAAATATTTGGCATAATAAATTTAAAGATAGAAATGATAATATTATGGCTATTGAACTTATTATTAATTTTTATTATGATGTTATGAAATTTATTTCTAATTTAAAAATTAATTTTTTTAAAGATAAAATTGAATATATTGAAAATGTATCTAAAAAAAATAGTTTGATTAGTGTTGCTAAAAAAATAGAAATTTTAGATGAAATTAAAAATAATTTTAAGAGAAATTTGAATATTAATTTACTTATAGATAAATTAATTATAGATATGTGTGGTGATAAAAATGGAAATCGTTGGAGTAAAAATTAGTGATAATAGTAAAATTTTATATTATGATACAAATAATCTTAATTTGAAAATTAATCTTACTGTTATTGTAAATACTGATAGAGGTTTACAATTTGCTACTGTGGTTCAATTTTTAAATGTTATTGATAATTCTGATTATGATAAAGTTATTAGAATTGCTACTAAAAAGGATTATCTTCAATATTTAAAAAATTTGAATGATGCGAAGATTGCATTGGAAAAATGTAAGGAACTTGTTATAAAAAATAATTTAAATATGACTATTCTTGATGCTAATTATAATTTTGATAAAAGTCAGTTACTTTTTAGATTTTTATCTGATGAAAGAGTTGATTTTAGACAGCTTGCTAAGGATTTGGGTGCTAAACTTAAAACGAGAATTGAACTTAGGCAAATTGGTGTTAGGGATAAAGCTAAAGAAGTGGGTGGAATAGGTCCTTGCGGTAGATTTTTATGCTGTAGTAGCTTTTTAACTAGTTTTGATACAATTTCTATTAGTATGGCTAAGAATCAAGGTTTAGCTTTAAATCCTACAAAAATTAATGGAGTTTGCGGTAGGCTTTTGTGTTGTTTAAATTATGAAAATGATCAATATGTTGCGGCTAAAAAAGATATTCCTGATGTTGGAAAAAGAGTTGTAGTTGATGGAAAAGATGGAAAAGTTATTTCTTCTGATCCGTTAATTGGTAAATATAAAGTTTTAGTTGATAATGAAGTAATTGAAGTTGATAATAATGATAGTAAAGAATAATTTATTGAATTTTAAAAATACTTATATTTATCAAGATACAGAATATTTTAAAATGTCCTTGGATTCTCTTTTACTTGTTAACTTTGTTACTATTAATTTAAGTGACAAGAATATTCTTGATATTGCTACTGGAAATGCTCCTATTCCTATGCTTTTGACTTTTAGAACTAAGGCTAAGTTATATGGTGTGGAATTACAAAAAGAAGTTTTTGATTTAGGAATGATTTCTATTAAAGAAAATAAGATGGATGAACAAATTACTTTGATTAATGATGACGCTAAAAATCTGTCTAATATTTTTAAATCAGATTTTTTTGATGTTATTACTTGTAATCCTCCTTATTTTAGAACTAATAATGTTATTTATGAAAATGATAATAATATTAAGTCTCTAGCACGTCACGAAAAAACTCTTGTTTTAGAAGATATTTTTAAAATGAGTAAAATTTTACTTAAAAGTAATGGAAGGCTTGCTATTGTTCATAGGACAGAGCGATTAATTGAAATTTTACATCTTATGAAAATTTATAATATTGAACCTAAAAAGATTAGATTTGTTTATCCTAACAGAAATAAAAATAGTGATCTTGTTTTGATTGAAGGAACTAAAAATGGTAGATCTGGCTTGAAAATATTACCTCCATTATATGTTTATGATAATGTTGATGTTTATTCTTTAGAAGTTAGTAATATGTTTGGAGATGATAATAATGATACAAAATAGTTATAATGATACAGCAACTTTATATTTAATTCCGACACCGATTGGTAATTTAGATGATATTACTTATCGTGGAGTGAAGGTTTTACAGGAAGTAGATGTTATTTTTTCGGAAGATACTAGAGTTACTGCAAGTCTACTTGAATATTTGCATATTAAAAAAAAATTAATTGCACTTCATGATCATAATGAAGAATTAGTTAAAGAAAAAGTTATTGAATTTTTAAAAGAAGGAAAATTAGTAGCACTAGTTACTGATAGGGGGACTCCTATAATTAGTGATCCTGGTTTTAAAACTGTAAAATTTGCTATTGATAGTGGATATAATGTTGTTTCTTTACCAGGAGCTACAGCATTTGTTCCTGCTCTTGTTGTCTCAGGTATTAATCCTAAACCGTTCTTATTTTATGGTTTTTTAAATAGTAAAGATAGTAAGAAGAAAAATGAACTTATGCTTTTACAAGATCGAGAAGAAACGATTATTTTTTATGAAGCGCCACATAGAATAATTAATACTCTAGAGATGATGTTAGAAGTATTTGGAGATAGAAATATTAGTATTTCAAGGGAATTAACTAAGAAGTTTGAAACTATTTATCGAGGTAAAATTAGTGAGGTTATCAAATCTATCTCGTTAAAAGGGGAATTTGTCATTGTTGTTGAAGGAAATAAGGAAAGTAAAATAGAAGAAAATATAACTATTAAAGAAGCGGTTAATTTATATATTAAGTCTGGATTTGATGTTATGACATCAATAAAAAAGGTGGCAAAAGATAGAGGGCTTCCTAAAAATGATATTTATAAAGAATATCACAAGGAGGATAAGTAATGAAATTAATAGTTGGACTTGGTAATCCAGGTAATGAATATAAAAATACAAGACATAATATTGGATTTGAACTCTTGGATTTTATTGCTAATAGAAATGGATTACAATTTAAGAATGATAAAAAGTTTAATGCGATGAGTGTTGATATGATTGTGAATGGAGAAAAAGTTTTATTAATTAAGCCTCTTTCTTATATGAATTTATCAGGAACGGTAGTCTTTAAGTATGTTAAATTTTATGATATTTCTGTTAATGATATTTTGGTTATTCAAGATGATTTGGATATGGAATTTGGAAAGACTAGAATTCTTTTTGATAGTTCTAGTGGTGGACATAATGGTATTAATAATATTATAGAAATGCTTGGTACTAAAGGATTTACAAGACTTAAGGTTGGTATTTCTAAAGATAAAAATATCGATACTAAGGATTATGTTTTGGGTAAATTTAATGAAGATGAGAGAAGAAGTTTAGATAATCTTTATGTTAAACTTGAAAGTATTGTTGATGACTTTGTTCTATATGATATGGATAAATTAAAACAAAAGTATAATAATATAAATAATAATAACTAAGATACATAAAAATGTATCTTTTAGTCGTGAAAGAAGGTGTAATGATGAAATTTTTTGATAATTTATTTGATATCAACTTAAATAGTGATTATTGTGTAACTGGATTGAATAGGGAGCTTAATGCTATTTATATTTATGAATATTTTATTAAGAAAAATGAAAATGTTCTGGTTGTTACTAATTCTTTATATGAGGCTAATGATATTTATAATAGACTTTTAAGTTATACTGAAAAAATTTTGTTCTTTCCAATGGATGATTTTATTACTAGTGAGGCCACTACTATTAGTCCAGAGTTTACGATAGATAGACTTAGTACTTTAAATAAACTTGTTAATGATACTGGGTATATAGTTGTGACTAACCTCATGGGTATTTTAAGATATTTACCTAGTAGGGATTTATATAAGAGTAAAATTATTAAACTAGAGAAGAATCAAGATATTGATAGAGATACTTTTATTAATAATTTGTATGATCTTGGTTATGAAAAGGCTCCTCTTGTTACTAAAACAGGAGAAATGGCAATTAGGGGATATGTTATTGATATTTTTCCTATTGATTTTGATAATCCTATTAGAATTGAATTTTGGGGAGATACGATTGATAGTATCAAATATTTTGATTTAGATAGTCAAATATCAAGTAAAGAGATTAATAATGTTTGTATCTATGCTTTTACAGAGTTTTTAATCGAAGATAAAGAAATAGAAGAAAAGTATAAAAAACAAAAATATTTACCTAATTTTTCGAATAAGATTGAAGGACTTTGGAATTATATTGACTCTGGAACATTATTTTATTATGATTATAATCAGATTATAACTAGTTATAATTTACTTAGAAAAACAATTCTTGATTATGATAGAGAAAATAATGATAATATAAAAACTGATTATATGTTTGATATTAAAGATATTAACTTTAAAGACAATATATATATTATGGAAATTGATAATTTGATTGATTTTAAAGTTAAAAATAAATATAATTATTTATCTTTTAGTATTGATAATTATGGTGGTAATTTTGAAAGAATTAAGAATGACATTGATAAATTTATTAGTAAAGGAAAGACTGTTGTTTTTTGCATTGATAATAAAAATGTTTTAAAGAGAATTATTAGTTATTTGGATATTATAGATGATATTGTTTTAACTGATGAAAAAAATATTATTTTTAATAAAATTAATGTATTAAATAAGTTTATTTATAATGGTTTTATTTTTGAAGATTATGTAGTTATTTCTGTTAATGATTTATTTGGTAAAACTGAAGAGAGAAAAAAAAGTAAAAGTAAATTTAAAGTTGGTACTAAAATTAGTAATATCAATAATCTTGAAAAAGGGGATTATATTGTTCATATTGATCATGGTATTGGTAGATATTTAGAAATATGTACTTTAACTAAGAATGGACTTAAAAAGGATTATATTAAACTTATTTATGCTGATGGTGATATCTTATATTTACCAGTTGAAAAGATTGATAAGATCAGTAAATTTTCAGGTAATGAAGGTAGTGTTATTAGGCTTGATAGTCTTGGTAGTGATGCTTGGAGAAAAAGAAAAGCAAGAGTTAGAAAGAGGCTTGAGAGTATTGCTGGAGATCTTATGAAAGTTTCAGCGGAGAGAGAAGCTATGCAGGGTTTTGCTTTTTCTTCGGATGATGAAAATCAGCTTTTATTTGAGAGTAAATTTAAATATGAACCTACTGCTGATCAATTTAGGGCTACTGCTTTGATTAAGAGAGAAATGGAAAAAGACAGACCAATGGATATGCTTTTATGTGGTGATGTTGGATATGGTAAGACAGAAGTTGCTTTTAGAGCTATATTTAAAGCGGTAAATGATGGTAAGCAAGTTGCTTATTTATGTCCTACAACAATTTTATCTAGTCAGCAATATAATTCTGCTATACAGAGATTTGTTGATTTTCCTGTTAATATTGCTTTACTTAATAGGTTTACGTCAATTAAAGAACAAAAAAATATATTGGAAAAGTTAAAAGATGGTAAGATTGATATTTTATTTGGTACTCATAAGTTATTAAATGATGCAATTGAATTTAAGGATTTGGGATTACTTGTTATTGATGAGGAGCAACGATTTGGAGTTGTTCATAAAGAGAAAATTAAGAAATACAAGAATACTGTTGATGTACTTACTTTGTCTGCTACTCCAATACCAAGGACGCTTCAAATGTCGATGTCTGGTATTAGAGGACTTGTTCTTATTGAGACACCACCAGAAAAAAGGAGACCTATTCAGACTTATGTGATGCCTGAAAATAAAAATATTATCAAAGATGCTATATATAAAGAACTTGCGAGAGATGGTCAAATATTTATGTTATATAATAGTGTTGAAAAAATTGATAATAAGTTATCTGATATTAAACAGATGATTCCAGAAGTTGATATTAGATATGCACATGGTAGGATGACTAAAATTGAACTTGAAAATATTATGAATGATTTTATTAATCATGAGTTTGATATTTTACTTTGCACGACAATTATTGAAACAGGGATTGATATTCCTAATGTTAATACTCTTATTATTTTTGATGCTGATCGTTTTGGTTTATCACAGCTTTATCAAATTAGAGGTAGGATTGGGCGAAGTGATCGTATTGGATATGCATATCTAATGTATAATGGTAAGAAAGAGCTTAATGATTTGGCAGTTAAAAGACTTAATACAATTAAAGAATTTACTGATTTAGGAAGTGGCTTTAAAATAGCTATGAGAGATTTATCAATCAGAGGAGCTGGAGATATTCTTGGTAGTGAACAGTCAGGATTTATTGACAGTATTGGTATTGATTTATATTTAAAAATGCTTAAAGAAGAAGTTGATAAATTAAAAGGAATTAAGGTTGAAGAAGAAAAAGAAGAACTTAATAAGCCTTTACTTGAAGTTGAGACACATATATCTGATGATTATGCTCCAGATGATGAGATTAAGATTGAAATTCATAAGATGATTAATGACATTAAATGTTATGAGGATGTTAGTCAAATTAAAGATAAGTTAGAAAATAGATTTGGTAAAATTACAAATGAAATGATTATTTATATGCATGAAGAGTGGTTTGAAAAACAGGCTAAAAAACTTGGTGTTACTCAAACTAAACAAACGAAAACATTTGTAGAGATTGTTTTACCTAGTTATATTTCTTCTAAAATTGATGGGGAAAAATTATTCTATAGTGCATATGGTATTAGTAAATATTTTAGATTAAGTTATAATGATAAATGTATACATATTATTTTGGATACTGTTAAATTAGATAAGCATTTTATATATTATCTTAACGAATTATTTGATAAGATAATTGAAATTATAGAAAATTAAAGATTAAAAACGTCTTTAATTTTTTTATTTGCTGTATAATTCTTTATATATTTGACAAAATATAAAAGAGAAAGTATGGTGACAAAATGAAAACGACGGGAGTTATTAGAAGAATCGATGAACTTGGAAGAATTGTTATTCCAAAAGAAATCAGAAAGAATTTAAGAATTAAGAATGGTGAAAGTTTAGAAATTTTTGTTGAAGGTGATAGTGTGATACTTAAAAAGTTTTCTCAAATAGAAAGTTTAGAGAATGTTTCGGTTAATTATGTTGAAGTTTTCAATCAAATTATTAAGCATAATATCATTGTTACTGATCGAGATAAAGTGGTAGCAGTATCTGGTCCTTTAAAGAAGAAATATCTTAATAAAGAGATAAGTGAGTTTACTGAGAGATCTATTGAAAGAAGAGATTCTTTTTCAGAAAAGCAAAAGAAAGAATTTAAAATAATCAAAGAAGAAGAAGAAAATGGTTATTATACTTTTGCTTCAATTGTAAATAATGGTGATGCTATTGGTTCTGTCATTATTATATCTACTGATGTTCCTATTACAGATGTAGAAGATAAGATGTGCATTATATTATCTAAATTACTTAGTAATAGCTTGCCTGAATAAAAATGTCATAGATTGTTTCTATGATTTTTTTATTAGTGAAATAAAGAAAAAAGTTGATTTATTATAAATATTGTGGTAGAATTTTTTTAGAAAGCGAAGAAGGAAAGAGTAATAGAAGAGTATTTTATAGAGAGTCTATGTTGGTGGAAATTAGATAAAGAAAAACTATTATAAATGGTTCTGGAGCTGTTATATCTAATAGGTATAAACGATTGTTACGTTATAACTAAAGAGTGTATATTATAAATATAAAATAAGGTGGTACCACGGATTTTATTCGTCCTTTGAAGGTGGCATCTTTTTTTTGGAGGTATGATATGAGAAAATTTGAGAAAATTAGTGCTTTAGAATTTGAAAAAGATATTCTTGATGGTAAATATGAAGATTTGGTTTTACCTAGAAGAAGTACTAAGAATTCTGCTGGTTATGATTTTATTAGTGTTATTGATATTAATTTAAAGCCAGGAGAGAGAAAAATAATTCCTACGGGTATTAAAGTTATTATGAATGAGAATGAGTTTTTAGCTCTATATATTAGAAGTAGTTTGGGGTTTAAGTATAATATACGGATGTGTAATCAAGTAGGTATTATTGATGCTGATTATTATGGTAATAGTGATAATGAAGGACACATTTATGTTTGTTTAGAAAATGAGGGTAAAGAAGAAATAAATATTAAAAAAGGCGATAGATTTGTTCAAGGCATATTTACACCTTTCTTAATTACGGATGATGATACTGCTACTGAAACTAGATTAGGTGGAATTGGTAGCACTAATAAGGGAGATGATTTTAATGAATAAGAAATTTTATATTACAACACCAATATATTATCCAAGTGCTAATTTTCATATTGGGCACTGTTATACTACGATAATAGCAGATGCTATTGCTAGATATAAAAGACTTTGTGGATATGATGTGTTTTATTTGACTGGTACTGATGAGCATGGACAAAAAATTCAGAAAAAAGCTATTGAAGCTGGTGTTACGCCACAGGAATATGTTGATAAAATAGTTGATAATGCTAAAGATTTATGGAAGAGTCTTAATATTAGCTATGATAAATTTATTAGAACTACAGATCAAGAACATATTGAATGTGTGCAGAAGATTTTTGAAAAATTATATAAACAAAGGGACATATATAAAGGTGAATATAAAGGACTTTACTGTACTCCTTGTGAGTCATTTTGGACGGAAACACAATTAGTAGATGGTAAATGTCCTGATTGTGGTAGAGAAGTTGTTGAAGTATCTGAAGAAGCATATTTTTTTAAACTATCTAAATATCAAGATAGATTAATTAAATATTATGAAGAGAATCTGGAATTTATTGAGCCAGAATCGAGAAAGAATGAAATGATTAATAATTTTATTAAGCCTGGACTTGATGATTTATGTGTTTCACGTACTAGTTTTGATTGGGGAATTCCAGTTACTTTTGATGATAAACATGTTGTTTATGTATGGTTAGATGCTCTTACTAATTATATTAGTGCTTTAGGATATTTAAGTGAAGATGATACTTTATTTAAAAAGTATTGGCCTTGTGATTTACATATTGTTGGTAAAGAAATTGT